>NZ_CP067169.1:1190000-1492500 GCF_028553885.1 Paracoccus aestuarii | reverse complement strand
CGGCACCGGATCGACCCTGCGCACCTTGGCCCCGCATCTGCCCGAGGATGCGCGCTGGCATCTGGTCGACAATGACCCGACGCTGTTGGACCGCGCCTCGGCCGAGGCGCCGGGCCGGGCCGATCTGCACCGGATCGACCTGCGCGACCTGGACGCCCTGCCGCTGAAGGGCGTGACGCTGGTCACCGCATCCGCGCTGCTGGACCTGATGCCCGCCGACTGGATCACGCGCCTTGCCGACCGGCTGGCAGCGGCGGGCCTGCCGTTTTACGCGGCCCTGTCCTATGACGGGATGATGTGGTGGGAACCCGCGCTGCCGCGCGACGAATCCATCATCCGCGCCTTCAACGACCATCAGCGCGGCGACAAGGGGCTGGGCCCCGCGCTCGGGCCCGATGCCGCGGCCCGCGCGACCGAGATCTTCGCCGCCGCGGGGTTCGACGTGCAGGACGGCCCCAGCCCGTGGCGCATCGGTCCGGGTGACGTGCCGCTGCACCGCGCCCTGATCGAGGGCATCGCCCATGCCGCCGCCGAGACGGGCGAGAACATGGCCGCCGATTGGGGCCGCCACCGCGCCGCCATGGCCGGCGACAGCCGCTGCCTGATCGGCCATTACGACATGCTTGCCCTGCCCCCCGGCAGGTCGTGACGGAAAGGGGTCCAGCCATGCAGATGGTCGAAGTCACCCCCCGGGTCTGGGATCGCATCCTGGCGGTGCGCGCAGGCCTGTCCTGCGCCTGCTGCGGCACCTTCACGGGGCCGGAACGCGCGGCGCTGGACCTTTACGGCCCGGTCGCGCGGCGCGATCTGGCGCCGGTGACGGTGGCCCAGATCGGCCAGTCGCTGGACGGGCGCGTGGCCACGGCATCGGGCGATGCGCGCGACGTGTCGGGCCCCGAAGGGCTGGCCCATCTGCACCGGCTGCGGGCCTTGGTGGATGGGGTGGTGATCGGCGTGGGCACCGCGCTGCATGACGATCCGCGCCTGACGGTGCGGCTCTGCGCGGGGCCGAACCCCGCGCGCATCGTCATCGACCCGCGCGGCCGCCTGCCCGATGACGCGCCGATGCTGACAGCCGACGGCACGCGGCGGATCATCGTGACCGCGACCCCCCGCCCCCGCGCCCCGGGGATCGAGGTGCTGCACCTGCCCGCCACCGACGGCCGCCTGGACCCCGCCCAGGTGCTGGAGGGGCTGCGCGGCCTCGGCCTCGGGCCCCTGCTGATCGAGGGTGGCGGCATCACCATCACCGGGTTCCTGGAGGCGGGCCTGCTGGACCGGCTGCAGGTCTCGGTCGCGCCGCTGATCATCGGGTCGGGACCGCAGGGCCTGACCAGCCTGAACCCGGTCGATCGGCTGAAGGACGCGCTGCGCCCGGAGGCCCGGATCTTTGGCCTGGGCAGCGACATCGTCTTCGACTGCGCCCTGGGTCCGCAGGCGCATCAGGCGATCATGCCGCTGCATGACCGTCAGCCGGTGACGCGGATCACCGCCGCGGGCTGAAGCGCCAATCCCCCTGCCCCAAGGCAGGGGCGGCGCGATCCGACAGGGTCGGGCTGCGCGACAGGGTGACGGGGCTGCGCAGCCCCGCGATGCCCTCGGGCGCGATGACCATGCCGCGGGCCCGGGCCTGGGGGTCGGCCAAAGCCTCGGACACGCGGTTGATCGGCCCCGCAGGCACGCCCGCCGCGGTCAGCGCCGCGATCAGCGTATCGCGCCCCCAGCCCGCCGTCGCCCGCGCCAAGGGCCCGCAGACCGTATCCCGCGCCGCCACCCGCTGCGGATTGGTCGCGTAATCCGGATCCGCGCCCAGTTCCCCCAGATCCAGCACATCACACAGCGCGCGGAACTGGCGGTCATTGCCGCAGGCGACGATCAGATGCCCGTCCTGCGCCGGAAAGACCTGATAGGGCACGATATTGGGATGCGCATTGCCCAAACGCTGCGGCTCCTGCGCGCCCAGCAGGTGATTGGCGCCCTGATTGGCCAGCACCCCGAGCGCGCAGTCGAACAGCGCCATATCGACCTGCTGGCCCAGGCCCGACCGCGCCCGTTCGGCCAGCGCGGCCTGGATGCCGATCACGCCGTAAAGCCCGGTGAAGATGTCGATCCAGGCGATGCCGACCTTCTGCGGATCGCCCGAAGGCTCGCCCGTCAGCTCCATCACCCCGGAGAGGCCTTGGATCATGAAATCATATCCCGGCTGGCTGGCCCGCGGCCCGGTCTGCCCGAAACCCGTGACCGAGGCATAGACCAGCCCCGGATTGCGCGCCGAGACCGAAGGGTAATCCAGCCCGAACCGCGCCAGTCCCCCGGCCTTGAAATTCTCGATCACCACATCCGCATCGTCGATCAGCCGATGCAGCCGCGCCAGGTCCTGCGCATCGGTGAAATCGCAGATCACACTGGTCTTGCCGCGATTGGCCGCGTGAAAATAGGCGGCGACGGTCTCCACCGTGCCATCCGCGCGGGGGCGGTCGATGAACGGCGGGCCCCACCTTCGGGTGTCGTCGCCTTCGGGGGATTCGACCTTGATGACCTCGGCCCCCAGATCGGCCAGGGTCTGGCCGATCCAGGGACCGGCCAGGATGCGCGCCAGCTCGACGACGCGCAGCCCGGCCAAGGGCGCCTCAGGCAAAGGCCTGCAGCCCGGTCTGCGCGCGGCCCAGGATCAGGGCATGGACGTCATGCGTCCCCTCGTAGGTGTTCACCGTCTCCAGGTTCTGGGCGTGGCGCATGACGTGATATTCGGCCTGGATGCCGTTGCCGCCATGCATGTCGCGGGCCATCCGGGCGATATCCAGTGCCTTGCCGCAATTGTTGCGCTTGATGATCGAGATCATCTCGGGCGCGAAACGGCCCTGATCCATCAGGCGACCGACGCGCAAGGACGCCTGCAGGCCCAGGGCGATCTCGGTCTGCATGTCGGCCAGCTTCTTCTGGAACAGCTGCGTGGCGGCAAGGGGGCGGTTGAACTGCTTGCGGTCCATGCCATAGCGATGGGCGCGGAACCAGCAATCCTCGGCCGCCCCCATCACGCCCCAGCTGATGCCATAGCGCGCGCGGTTCAGACAGCCAAAGGGGCCGGACATGCCGCTGACATTGGGCAGCAACGCATCCTCGCCGACCTCGACATTCTCCATGACGATCTCGCCGGTGATCGAGGCGCGGAGCGACAGCTTGCCGCCGATCTTGGGCGCGCTGAGGCCCTTCATGCCCTTTTCCAGCACGAAGCCGCGGATCTTGCCGTCATGGGCGTCCGATTTCGCCCAGACCACGAAGACATCCGCGATCGGGCTGTTCGAGATCCACATCTTGGACCCGTTCAGCACATAGCCGCCCTCGGTCTTCGTCGCGCGGGTCTTCATGCCCGCGGGGTCGGACCCGGCATCGGGTTCGGTCAGGCCGAAACAGCCGATCCATTCGCCCGATGCCAGCTTGGGCAGGTATTTCCGGCGCTGCTCCTCGGAGCCATAGGCCTGGATCGGATACATGACCAGGCTGGACTGGACCGACATCATGCTGCGATAGCCGCTGTCAATGCGCTCGACCTCGCGCGCGACCAGGCCATAGGCGACATAGCCCGCGCCCACCCCGCCATATTCCTCGGGGACGGTGACGCCCAGCAGACCGCTGGCGCCCATCTCGGCGAATATCTCGGGATCGGTCTGTTCGGACAGATAGGCATCGGTCACGCGCGGGGCCAGCTTGTCGGCGGCAAAGGATGCGGCGGTGTCGCGGATCATGCGCTCGTCCTCCTCCAGCTGGTCGTCCAGCAGGAAGGGGTCCTCCCACGCGAAGGTGGCGCCCTTGTGGTCGGTTCCGGTCTTGTCCAGCATGGCGTCGCTCTCCTGCATCCGATGACTGTTTCGCCACAGGGTAATGCGGGGCAGGCGGGATGAAAAACGCTATTTCCTCATCGGATGATGCATTCTATGAATGGATCATGCGTCAAAGACGGTTCCTGCCCAGCCTGTCCCAACTGATCGCCTTCGAGGCGGTCATGCGGCACCGTTCGGTCACCGCCGCCGCGGACGAGCTGCACCTGACCCAGAGCACCGTCAGCCGGCTGGTCGCGTCGCTGGAACGCCAGCTGGGGCGCGACCTGTTCCTGCGACAGCGCCGCCGCCTGATCCCCAATGCCGAGGCGCTGGTCTATGGCGCCTCCGTCACGCAGGCGCTGGACCAGATCCAGCGCGCCAGCATGGCGGTGGTCGCCAATCCGGGCGGCGGGGCGCTGTCGCTGTCGGTCCTGCCGACCTTTGCCACGCGCTGGCTGGCGCCCAGGCTGGGTCAGTTCCTGGCCAGCAATCCGGGCATCTCGGTCAATCTGTCGACCAAGATCCAGCGCTTCAGCTTTGCCAGCGAAGCCTTTGACGCGGTGATCTATTTCGGGGCCGAGGATTGGCCCGAGGCGCATCACGTCAAGCTGTTCGACGAAAGGCTGACGGCCTGCGCATCGCCCGATTTCCTGGCCCGCCACCCGATCGCGCGGGCCGATGACATGGCCGGCCTGCCGATGCTGCAGCTGGAGACGCGGCCCTTCGGCTGGCAGGCCTGGTTCGCGGCCCAAGGCGCGACCGGGGTGCCGGTCTCGGGGATGGTGATGGACCAGTTCTCGATGATGATCCAGGCGGCGATCGCGGGCCTGGGCGTCGCGCTGCTGCCCAGCTATCTGGCCCGGCCCGAGATCGCGGATGGCCGCCTGGCCCCCACTCTGCGGGCCGAGGTGCCGGGCGACGGGGCCTATTGGCTGGCCTGGCCCGACCGGCGGCAGGGCGATCCGGCCTTCACCCGCTTTCGCACCTGGCTGGAGGCCGAGGTCGCCCGCGACCACCCCCACGCCTAGCGGCGCAGCCTGACATTCAGGCGCATGGGCCGATCCCCCATGCGGAACGAGGCCTCGTCGAAGCGCGGCGCCCGAAAGCGCGGCGCAGGCCCGGCCGAGATCCCCCAGGATTCCACCGGATAGCCCAAGGCGTTCACGTCCAGCCGCCCATTGGCATTGCCGTCATGCAGCACCGCGACCGCATAGGTCCCCGGCGCCACCCCGTCAAAGCGGCACATCGCCTGCCCGGCCCGCGGCACCGCCACCGTATCCGAGACGGCGGCCCGTTCGGGAAAGCCCTCGGGCTGGGCATGCAGGCTGCAGAGTACCTGGCCGCGATCGTCGGGAATGCCCGTGATCGCGACCTCGATCACCCCGGCCTGGGCGGTGCCCGCGGCCAGCACGGTCCCGATGATCAGCCAATTGCGCATGCGACACCCCGCGACGATCCGAGCAATGGGCGAAACTCTGCATGAAATGCGCAGGCGGACAAGCCGCCCCACGCCAAGTTGAGCCGCTGCGATCAGATCTGGCGTTCGGGCATCTGCACGATCAGGCCGTCCAGCGCCTCGGTCACCTTGATCTGGCAGGTCAGGCGCGACCGGGCCGGATCGGGCTGCCATGCGAAATCCAGCATGTCATCCTCCATCGGGTCGCGCGGCGGCAGCTTGTCGGCCCATTCCGGCGCGACATAGACATGGCAGGTCGAACAGGCGCAGGCCCCGCCGCAATCGGCGTCGATGCCGGGAATGCCGTTGTCGCGCGCGCCTTCCATGACGGTCATGCCGGGGCGGACCTCGACCTCGTGGCGGGTGCCGTTATGTTCGATATAGGTAATCTTGGCCATGATCGCTGCCTTCCTTGCTGTCACCCAGCAATTAGGCGATCGGGCCCATGTTGAAAAGGGGCGGGGCCGATGCGCCCCGCCCCCATCAGCGTCATTCCTGGTCGTCGCCGATCGGCAGCGCCACAAAGAGCGGCTCGCCGCCCCGGCGCACCAGCAACAGGACCGACCGGCGCCCGGCCTCGCGGGCCTCCTCGACGCGGGCGTTCAGATCCGCGACGGATGCCACGGGCTGCTGGTTCACATCGGTGATGATGTCGCCCGCGGCCAGGCCCTTTTCGGCGGCCGGGCCCTCGGGGTCGATGCCGGTGATCGCCAGGCCCGAGGCGTCGCGCGGTGCGCCCAGTTCCTCGGCCATGTCGGGGGTCAGGACGGTCACGGACATGCCCAGAACATCGCTTTCCATCGGTTCGTCGGACGGGGCCTGCGGGCCCGTGGCGGAACCGCCCTGCGCGGTCTCGCGGCGACCCAAGGTGACGTCCAGCGTCTCCTCGGAGCCCTCGCGCATCACGATGACCTGCACGGTCTCGCCCGCGGGGGCCTCGGCCACGCGGCGCACCAGGCCGCGCGTATCCTCGACCGGGGTGCCGTCGAACTGGGTGATCACGTCGCCGGTGCGCAGGCCCGCGTCACGCGCCGGGCCTTCGGGCACATCGGTGATCATCGCGCCGGATGCGACCGACAGGCCCATGGCCTCGGCCATCTCAGGCGTGACATCCTGGATCATCACGCCCAGCCAGCCACGCCGGGTTTCCCCGAATTCCTGCAGCTGATCAACAACTTGCGAGACGACGTTCGACGCCATCGAGAAGCCGATCCCGATGGATCCGCCATTGGGCGACAGGATCGCGGTATTCACGCCGATCACCTCGCCGCGCAGGTTGAACAGTGGGCCGCCAGAATTGCCGCGGTTGATGGCGGCGTCGGTCTGCAGGTAATCGTCATAGGTGCCCGACAATTCGCGGTTGCGCGCCGACACGATCCCCGAACTGGCCGAGAAGCCCTGCCCCAAGGGGTTGCCCATGGCCAGCACCCAATCGCCCACCCGGGCCGCATCGCTGTCGCCGAATTCGACAAAGGGGATGGCCTCGTCGCTCTCGACCTTCAGCAGGGCCACGTCGGTATTCGGATCGGTGCCCACCACCTCGGCCGGCAGGCGTTCGCCGGAATAGAATTCGACCTCGATCTGGTCGGCACCGTCGATGACGTGGTTGTTCGTCACGATGAACCCGTCCGAGGAGATCACGAAACCCGATCCGAGCGCGTTTGACCGCTGCGGGCTGCGCTGGCGGGGCATGCCCTCGGGCGCGCCGGGCATGCCGGGAAAGCCGAATTCGCGGAACAGTTCGGAAAAGGGGCTGCCCTCGGGAAAGCCCGGCCCGGCGGTCGGCTGCGACACGACCGAGGTCGTGGTGATGTTCACCACCGCGGGCGAGACCTGCTCGGCCAGATCGGCAAAGCTGTTGGGCATCACCTGGGCCTGGACGGCCCCGTCGGTCTCGGCCCCGAGCGGGCGGTTGGCCTCAGCGGCATCCTGGGCCTCTTGGGCGACCTGCGGGGGCACGTCCTCATTGGCGGGGTCTGCCACCTGCTGCGCGCCCGCATGGCCCAGCCCCACGACCAGGGCCAGCGCCGAGGCGGTCAGGATGTGGCGAGGAAAAAGCGGTTTCATGCTGGATGTCCTCATCTGTGGACGGCAGCGATCGGGCTGCCGGGTGGATATGACACCAATCTAGGGCCTCGTTGCAAGAATACCACGCCTGCCCGTCGTGAACTGATCGTGATTTCACTGACATATTGAAAACGGGCGGAGGTTTCCCCCCGCCCGTCCGCATGGCAACGCGCGTCCCCGGTCAGTTGGCCGGGACCGGTTCCTCAGGTGCCTCCTGGGTGGGGACCTCCTCGACAGGCGTCTCGGGTGCGGGGACCGGCTCCGCCTCGGGGGCGGCCTCGCCCTCGCCCGCGGCGGGGCTGTCCAGGTCCACCGGCGATTCGGGCTGCAGGATGCCACCCTCTTCCTGCGGCGGCGTGGCCAGGCTCTCGGGCAGCGGGGTCAGCTCGACGCCGGCGGATTCGCCGATCCGGTTGCCCTCGCTGTCATAGAGCTCGGGCGAGACCAGCTGTTCCTCGCCGCCGTTCTGCCCCAGTTCCAGCCCGAGCCGTTCGGCCGAATTCCCCGCCGGCACCGGCGTCGAGGCCGGGCTCGCATCCGCCGCACCGTCGGTGGACAGATAGGTGAAGAATTCGCTGTTCGGCTGCAGCACCAGCGAGCTGTTATCCCCGCGCAGCGCCCGCTGATAGGAGGTCAGCGACCGCGTGAAGGCAAAGAATTCCGGATCGCGGCCATAGGCGTCGGCATAGATGGCGTTGCGCTGCGCATCGGCCTCGCCTCGCACGATCTCGGACCGGCGCTGCGCCTCAGAGGTCAGCTCGACCACGGTCCGGTCGGCGGCGGCGCGGACGCGCTGCGCGGCCTCGTTACCGCGCGCGACCTCGTCGGCGGCCTCGCGCGCGCGTTCGGCGCGCATCCGGGCATAGGTGGCATTCAGATTCTGCTCGGGCAGGTCGGTGCGGGTCAGGCGGACGTCGATGATCTCGATCCCCAGACCGGCCGAGTTGTTGCGCGCCTCGTTGCGGATCTGGTTCATCAGGCTGGTCCGGTCGTCCGACAGAACGGCGGTCGACGGGACGGTACCCAGAACCTCGCGGATGGCGTTGCGGACGATGGGTTCCAGCCGCATCTGCGCGCCCGACACGCCCTGCACGCCGACCGCCTGGCGGAAGCGCACCGGATCGGTGATCCGAAAGCGGGCGAAGGCATCGACCACCAGGCGGCGGTCGTCCAGCGGCGTGACCTCCAGCGGGCTGGTCGGCAGGCCCAGGATCCGGCCGTCATATTTGACGACATTGTCCACGAAGGGCAGCTTGAAGTTCAGGCCCGGCGTCTCCTGCACGTCGACGACGCGGCCAAGCCGCAGGACCAGCGCCTTCTCGCGCTCGTCCACGATGAACAGCGAGGATGCGACGACGACGGCCACCGCGACGACGGCCGGGATGGCCAGGGTTCCCAACAGGGTCTTGCGTCCGGCCATCAGTTCGTCCCTCCGCTGGTCGTGGTTCCGGCCGGGCCGGTCGTCTGCGATGCCCCGGGCGAGGCGGTCGCGCTGGTATTGGGCTGGGTGCCGCCGGTCTGGCTGCCCGTCTGGCCGCCTTGGGTGCCGCGCAGCTGGTCCAGCGGCAGATAGGGCACGACGCCCGATCCACCCTCGCCGCCGGCGATGCCCTCGCCGATGATGATCTTGTTCACGTCGCCCAGGACCTGCTCCATCGTCTCCAGATACATCCGGCGACGGGTCACGTCGGGCGCGTTCACATATTCCTCGTAGATCGAGTTGAAGCGCGAGGCTTCACCGACGGCGGTGTTGACCGCCTCGGCGCGATAGGCCTCGGCCTGTTCCAGGATCTGGGCGGCCTGACCGCGGGCTGCGGCCAGTTCGCGGTTGGCATAGGCGTCGGCCTCGTTCTGCAGGCGGTCGCGTTCCTGCTGGGCGGCCTGGACCTCGCGGAAGGCGTCGATCACCTCGGCCGGGGGGTCGGCGCGGTCCAGGTTGACCCGGACGACGTTGATGCCCGACTGATAGGCGTCCAGCGTGTTCTGCACCGCCGCCTGAAGGTCCGTGGCGATGGCGCCGCGGTCGCGGTTCAGGATGGGGGCCAGTTCGCTGCGCGCGATGATGTCGCGCATCGCGGCCTCGGACACGGCGCGGATCGTGTCGGCGGGATCGGCCAGGTTGAACAGGAACATCTGCGGGTCGCGGATATTCCAGACGACCTGGTATTCCATGTCCACGATGTTCTGGTCGCGGGTCAGCATCAGCCCGCTATCCATCGGGCCCGCGGCGCCGGTGCCGATCTCGGTCACGCGTTCGTTGGTGACGGACACGACCTCGGCGGTGACGACGGGCCAGGGGGCAAAGTTCAGACCCTCGGTCCCGACCGAGATGGCGCGGCCGAACAGGAACTCGACCGATTGTTCGTTCGTTTGCACCCGATAGAAGCTGGCAAAGGCCCAGAGACCCGCCACCACCAGACCTGCCACGGCCAGGGTCGAACGGTTGATCTGGAAGTTGGGGCCGGAGGGGCCGCGGCCATGGCCGCCGCCGTTCATGCCGCCGCCATTGCCGTTCCGGCCGCCCATCAGGACGCGCAGGCGTTCCTGGCCCTTCTTCATCAGGTCTTCGATCTCGGGTCGGGGCGGTTCGCCCCCCGGTCCGGGACGACGCGATCCGTTCGGCGGCTGTGCCCCCCAAGGCCGGTTTGCGGGCTTCTTGTCCCCATCCCCGTCACCCCGGCCGCCATTTCCGCCGCCGCCTCCGCCCCAGGGGCCCTGATTTGCCATCCGTCAGACCTTCTTTCGCTGGTATTTCCGTTGGTTGAAAACTGGTGCCCAGGGCGGGGAAATGCAACCCTGCCCGGGCGCCGCAGACGCGACCCAAGGCCGCGCCCACGGGAATGTCAGCCGCCCACCCCCTGATGCCGGCGCGCAGGCGCGCGCATGGTGACCAGTTCCTCGGCGGCGGTCGGGTGGACCGCGATGGTCGCGTCGAACTGGGCCTTGGTGGCGCCCATGCCGATGGGGATGGCGGCCAGCTGGATCATCTCGCCCGCCTCGGGGCCGAAGATGTGACAGCCCAGCACCCGGTCGTCGGCGGGATCGACCAGCAGCTTCATCATCACCTTGGCGTCGCTGCCCGCGAACATCGACCGCATCGGGCGGAAGGTCGTGGCATAGACATCGACCGGGCCGCGCGCCTTGGCCTGTTCCTCGGTCAGGCCCACGGTGGCCAGCTCATGCGGGCGCAGATAGACGGCGCTGGCGACCAGGCCGTGATCGACCGTCCGGGGCCGCGCGCCAAAGACCGTGTCGGCAAAGGCATGCCCCTCGCGGATCGCCACGGGGGTCAGGTTCACCCGGTCGGTCACGTCCCCCACCGCAAAGATCGAGGGCACGCAGGTCTGCGACCAGTCATCGACCTCGATCGCGCCGTTGGGCGTCAGGCGGACCTCGGTATTCTCCAACCCCAGCCCTGCGGTATAGGGCGCGCGCCCCGCCGCCATCAGCACCGCGTCGAAGCGCTCCTCCGTCCCATCGTCGAAGCGCACGCGGATGCCCTCGCCGTCGCGTTCCAGCGCCACGGGCGTCAGGCCGAGGCGCAGATCCACCCCCACCGCGCTCAGCTGCAGCGTCGCCAGGTCGCGCGCCTCGCGGTCGAAGCCGCGCAGGACCGCATTGCCGCGATAGGCCTGGACCGTGTCCACCCCCAGCCCCGCCAGGATCGTGGCGAATTCACAGGCGATGAAGCCGCCGCCCACCAGCAGCACCCGCCCCGGCAGGCGGTCCATCAGGAACAGGTCGTCCGAGACCATCGCCAGTTCCTCGCCCGGGATGCCGATCCGCGCGGGGCGGCCGCCGGCGGCGATCAGGATGTGGCGGGCGGATTTCACCGTGCCATCGGCCAGGCGGACCTCGTGATGGCCGATCAGCGTGGCGCGCTGGTCGTGGATCTCGACGCCCGCGCGGGTCAGGCCCGCGCGATAGATCAGCTCCAGCCGGGTCAGCTCGGCATCCAGCTTCTCGCGGAAGACGGTCCAGTCGAATGCGCCTGCCTGCGCGCCGCACCAGCCATAGCCGCGCATCTCCTCGGCCATCAGCCCGGCCTGGGAGGCAAAGATCATCAGCTTCTTGGGCACGCAGCCGCGGATGACGCAAGTGCCGCCCATGCGGCTTTCCTCGGCCAGCCCGACCTTGGCGCCATGTTCGCCCGCCGCGATCCGCGCCCCCCGGACCCCGCCCGAACCGCCGCCGATGACGAAGAGGTCGTAGTCGAAGCTCATCTCATTCCCCTTCCTGGGCCAGCATGTCGGCATCGATGTCGTTGCGTGCCAGCTCGATCACGCTGCCATCCTCGCGCCCGATGATGGCCAGATCGCACATGCCCAGAAACAGCCCGTGTTCCACCACTCCCGGAATGGCCGAAAGCGCGCGGGCCAAGGCGACGGGATCCTCGATCCGGGCCAGATGCAGGTCCAGGATCAGGTTGCCCTCGTCGGTGATGACCGGATCGCTGCCGCGCAGGCGCTGCAGCACGTCGCATTCGCCCAGATCCTGCGCCTCCAGCGCGCGGCGGATCAGCTTGCGCGTCGTCTCGAAGCCGAATTCCAGAACCTCGACCGGCAGGGGAAAGGCGCCCAAGGTCTCGACCACCTTGGCGGGGTCGGCCACGACGACCATGCGGTCGCTGGCCGCGGCCACGACCTTCTCGCGCAGATGGGCGGCACCCCCGCCCTTGACCAGGTGCAGATGCGGGTCGACCTCGTCGGCGCCGTCGATGGTCAGGTCCAGCCAGCCGATCTGGTCCAGCGTCTCGATCCGCAGGCCCAGGCTCTCGGCCAGTTCGGCCGTCGCGCGCGAGGTCGCGGCGCAGCGCAGCGTCAACCCTTCGGCCGCGACCCGCGCGGCCAGTTCGCGCACCATGATCGCCGCGGTCGAGCCGGTGCCCAGACCCAGCCTCATCCCGTCCTCGACCATGGCGACGGCGGCCCGTGCGGCGGCCAGCTTGGCCGGATCGACCCCTTGCGATTGCGACATGACGACATCCCCTTGCCAACATCTGGCGGCCTTATAGGACAAGCCGCCGCCAAGGGCGAGAGGAACCGGTCAGCCCCGACCGGCCGTCTCGGGCAGGACCACGGTGAAGCGGCTGCCCTCGCCCACGCGGCTGTCGATGCGCAGCCGGCCGCGATGGCGGTTCACGATATGCTTGACGATGGCCAGGCCCAGCCCGGTGCCGCCCTGCGCGCGCGCCCGGTGCCCGTCCACGCGATAGAAGCGTTCGGTCAGCCGCGGCAGGTGCTGTTCCTCGATCCCGTCGCCGTGATCCTCGATCGTGACCGCCCAGGCCGGGCCGCGCAGCACAGCCTCATGCGGGATGCGCGACAGCGACACCCGCAGCACCCCGCCGGACCCCCCGTATTTCACCGCGTTCTCGATCAGGTTCTGAAAGACCTGGGTCAGCTGGTCGGTATCGCCCGGCAGGCGCAGCGGCTGGTCCAGCCCCTGGGTCCGCACCACGACGCCCGCCGCCTCGATCCGCGGGCCCAGCATGGCCAGCGTGCCGCGCAGCAGGCCCGGCAGGTCCACGCGCCCCGCCGGGCGCTGGCGTTCCTCGGCCTGAACGCGGCTCAGCGACAGCAGGTCGCTGATCAGCCGGTTCATGCGCCCGGCCTCGCGTTCCATGATGTCCAGAAAGCGGTCGCGGGCGCGGGCATCGTCGCGGGCGGGGCCGCGCAGCGTCTCGATGAAGCCGGTCATGGCGGTCAAAGGGGTCTTCAGCTCGTGGCTGACATTGGCCACGAAATCGCGGCGCATCTGTTCGGCCTCTTCGGCCATGCTGCGGTCCTGCACAGCGATGGTCGCGCCGCGCCCCAAGGCGGCGGGCAACGGCGCGACGGTCACCTCGGCCAGGATCTCGCGCCCGTCGGCGGCGCAGTTGGCGCGCAGCGTCACCACCCCGTCGGGCGGCTTGGGCAAGGCGGGGTCATGGGGGGGCTGGGGCGCCTCGGTCGGGTCCAGCGCCCAATCGACGGCGCGCAGGATCGCGGGGTGGCGCAGGACGGTCACGAAGGGCCGCCCCTCCAGATCCGCGCCCAGCAGGGCCGCGGCCAGCGCATTGGCCGCCGCCACCCGCGCGTCGCGGTCCACGGCCAGCATGGGCACGGGCACCGCGTCCAGAAACCCCGCCAAGCGACGCGAGGCCAAGGCCATCTCAGCCCGCCCGCGGGGCAAGGCCCGCCCGGAACCGGGCCGCGTTCTCGCGGTAGCGGGCGGCCGATCCGCGCAGTCCGGCCCGCGCGGCAACGTCCAGCATCCGCACCACCCGGCCCGGCGCGCCCATGACCAGGGCACCGGCGGGGATCTCGCGCCCCTCGGGGATCAGGGCGCCGGCGCCGATCAGCGCGCCCTCGCCGATGACGGCGCCGTTCAGGATGGTGGCGCCCATGCCGACCAGCGCCCCGTCCCCGATCCGGCAGCCATGCAGGATCGCGCGGTGGCCGATGGTGCAATCGGCCCCGATCACCAGCGGAAAGCCCGGATCGGTATGCAGGCAGCACAGGTCCTGGACATTGCTGCCCTGCCCCACCCGGATCAGGTCATTGTCGCCCCGAAGCACCGCCCCGAACCAGACCGAGCCGTGATCGGCGATCTCGACATGGCCCATGACCTGGGCATCGGGCGCGATCCAGGCGCTGTCGGCGATGGCGGGGCTGCGGTCGTCCAGGGTCCAGATCACGGTGCCTCCTCGGCCATCAGGCGCTGCACGAAACCGCCCAGGCCCGCCTGGCGGTCGCGGCGCAGGCGTTCGGCGGTCAGGATGGCGCGCATCCGCGCCTCGGTCTGGTCCAGGTCGTCATTGACCAGGACGTAATCGTATTCGGCCCAATGGCTGATCTCGGACCGGCTTTTCAGCATGCGCCCGGCGATGACCTCGTCGCTGTCCTGGCCGCGGCCGCGCAGGCGGCGCTCCAGCTCCGGCAGGGATGGCGGCAGCACGAAGATCGACACGACATGGGCCCCCAGGGCCGATGCGCGGATCTGCTGGCCGCCCTGCCAGTCCACGTCGAAGAGCGTGTCGCGCCCGGCCTGCATGGCCGCCTCGACCGGGCCGCGCGGGCTGCCATAGAGATTGCCGAAGACCTCGGCATGTTCCAGCATCTGGCCGTCGCGGACCAGGGCCATGAACTCCGCGCGGGTGGTGAAATGGTAATGCTGGCCGTCGACCTCGCCCGGGCGGGGCGCCCGCGTCGTGGCCGAGACCGAAAAGCGCAGTGCCGGGTCCCAAACCATCAGGCGCCGGGCCAGGGTCGATTTGCCCGCCCCCGACGGCGATGACAGGATGACCATCAGGCCGGTGCGGTCGATCATGGCGAACTATCCTTGCCCTTCCGTCGTCCCGGCCCGGGATGCAACGACAGGGCGCCCCGGTCAAGACCCGGCGGTCGCGACGATCTTAACCATTTGTTCAGGAAATGACTCGGCGCGGGGCGGTCATCCGCGTTATGGTGGGGTGTGAGATCGGCCTCTGGCAGGCCGGACGAAGTGTGAAGGGTGGACCGTTGTCGGAACGCGAAGAGGGAACGGACAGCAAGACGGGCCTGCCGCAGGACGCGGCCGGCCAGATCCTGCGCCTGCAGGATTACGAGACCTGCCGCCCGGACCGCGTCCTGCGCGAGATGCGCGATTACTGGGACGGCATCCGCCGCGGGCGGGCCATTCCGGCGCGGTCGGACGTGGACCCGCGCGGCATCGCTCGGACGCTGGATTACGCCTTCATCCTGGAACGGATCGCGCCGGGGGCGGGACGCCTGCGCCTGGCGGGGCGGCACCTGATCGACCTGATGGGGATGGAGGTGCGCGGCATGCCGATCTGCGCCTTTCTGAACACGACGTCGCGGGGGCGGTTCTCGGACGTGCTGGAAAGCGTGTTCAAGGCACCCCAGATCGCGCGGCTGACGCTGCATGGCAAGGCCGATTATGCCCGCCCCGCCCTGTCCGCGCAGATGCTGCTCCTGCCGCTGCGGTCGGATCTGGGCGACGTGACGCGCGCCCTGGGCTGCCTGGTGGCCGAGGGCGATACCGGCATCGCGCCGCGCCGCTTCGATCTGATCGACGATGAGGTGATGCCGATCATCGAGGGCGGCAAGACCGTCACCCCTTCGCCCTCGACCATCGGCTTTGCCGAGGGCAGCGCGGAATTCGCCCGCCGCCCGGGCCGGCGCGCCCCGCCGACGGTCACCACCGCGCCCCCGCCGGAAACGCCCGAGGAACGGCGCGCGATGTTCCGCGTGATCCAGACCGCACCCGAGACGGAGTGACCGGCCCTCAGGCCAAGAGCCCCCGCCGCCAGCGATAGAGCGCGGCCGCCGACCGCCCCTCGGCCCGCGCGGCGGGCAGGGTCATGTCCTCAAACCGGCGAAAGCCCTGGTTCTTCAGCAGATGCCGCGCCGCAAGGTCGTCGAGGAAACATTCCGCCGCGATCTCGGGCAGGTCATGGCGGGCGGCCAGTTCGGCCAGGACGGCGGCGACCATCTCCTGCCCCAGGCCCTGACCGGCGTGATCGGGGTCCAGCAGAAAGCGCAGCATCGGCGGGCGGTCCGCCGTCACGCCCACCGCGCCGATCATCCGCCCGTCCCGGCGCACGGCCAGCCGCAGGGGCAGGCCCAGCCCGTCGCCCTGATCCGCCCCAAGGTCCGGGGCGGTCGCCGGGATCATCCGCGCGATGCGGGGATCGGCCAGCAGCCGGTCCAGATCCGGGCCGTCCTGCGGGCGCAGCGTATCGATCCGCAGGCGCGGCGTGGTGACGGAAAAGGCATGGCGCGCCGCAAAACCCGCGCGGGTCAGCTCCAGCGCATGGGCCTCGACCGGGCCGCCTTGGGGGCGCGATTGCAGGGTCAGGCGGCCGGTTTCCACAAATCCCATCCGGTCCAGCAGGTGGCGCGACCGGTGATTGCCCAGCAGGCAATGCGCCTGGACCGAGGCCGCGCCCGTCGCGAACAGCCGCGACAGCGCCAGGACCGCCGCCCGCTGGCCGATGCCGCGCCCTTGGCAGTCGGGCGCGATCCAGATGCCGAAGACGCGGCCCGCCTGGACCATGCCGACCAGCGCGTCGTCCATGCGGATCGCATATTCGTCCAGCCCGGCCACGGCGATGAAGTCGCGCGCATCCTCCAGCCGGTATGGCCAAGGCAGCGTGGTCAGCCAGCGCACCGTGTCCCAATCGGCCAGGGCGCGGGTGATCCGCCCCGCATCTTCGGGCCATGGCCGCGACAGGATGACGGGGTGATCCATCGCGCCCTCAGCCCGCCGGAACGACCCGGACGGCACCGCCCTTGGCCGACAGCGCGATCTGGCCATCCGCCAGCCGCAGCGCGTCCTGGCCGAAGACCTCGGCCCGCCAGCCCTGCAGCGCGGGCAGGTCGCGTTCGCCCGTGGCGATCGCATCCAGATCCGCAGATGAGGCGATCAGCTTGGGCGCCACCCCCGCCGCATCGGCCTTGGCCTTCAGCAGCACGCGCAGCAGGTCCGACAGGGCGGCATTGCCCGGCTTGCCCGGTTCGTCATTGCGGGGCTGGGGCAGGTCGCGCGCCTCCAGCCCGGCCTTGACGGCGGCCAGGATGCCGGCGGCGATATCGCCCTTGCGGGCCTCGCGCAGCAGCAGGCGGGACTTGCCCAGATCGCCCTCGTTCTGCGGCTTGGTCGAGGCCAGCTCGATCATCGCGTCATCCTTGTAGACGCGCGACCGGGGGATGTCGCGGGCCTGGGCATAGGATTCCCGGAACCGCGCCAGTTCCCGCAGGATCGCCAGGAAGCGCGGCGAATTGGTGCGGGTGCGCACCTTCATCCAGGCCTCCTCCGGGCGGGTGATATAGGTCTCGGGGTCGGTCAGGACGGCCATCTCCTCGGCCAGCCAGGCCTCGCGCCCGGTCTTCCTCAGCTCGGCCGACAGGAATTCATAGATCACCCGCAGATGCGTCACATCGGCCAGCGCATAGGCGGCCTGGGCATCCGAGAGCGGCCGGCGCGACCAGTCGGTGAAGCGCGAGGACTTGTCCAGGTTCGCCTTGGCAATCTTGCGGACCAGGGTCTCATACCCGACCTGTTCGCCAAAGCCGCAGACCATCGCCGCGACCTGGGTGTCGAACATGGGCGTGGGAAAGATGCCCGCGTCGTGGTGAAAGATCTCCAGGTCCTGGCGCGCGGCATGGAAGACCTTGACCGTGCCGGTATGGCGGAACAGGTCATAGAGCGGTTCCAGCGACAGCCCCTCGGCTAGGGGATCGACCAGCACGGCCTCGCCCCCGGCGTCGCGGGTCGTCGATGCGGGCGGCACGGCCAGCTGGATCAGGCACAGCTTGGACCAATAGGTCCGCTCGCGCAGGAATTCCGTGTCGACGGTGACATAGGGGGCGGATTTCGCGGCCTCGCAGAAACGGGCCAGGTCTTCGGTGCGGGTGATGGTGGGGATGTCGTGGCTCATTCGGCTCTTTCGGAACGGGCGGTTCGTCCGCCAATCCCGACGATTTACGCCCATGCGCCGCGTTTGGAAAGCCCCGTTTCGGCGGCCGCGCCCGTGCGGGGCGCGGCCCCTGCCCCTATTCGGGGGCCTTTTCGCCGGGCCGTTCGCGCAGGGCCTCGGCCACGCCCGGCTCGCATTCGGTCCTGTCGGCCATGGGCACACCGGTGCGGAAGGCCGCGCGCCCGATCAGATGCGCCGCGACCGGCGCCGTCAGCAGCAGGAACAGGATCGCCGCCACCGCGCGGGCGATGACCGTGCCTTCGGCAAAGTTGATCGCCACGGCCACCAGGATCAGGCCGGATCCCAGGGTGCCCGCCTTGGTCGAGGCATGCATCCGCGTCAGCAGATCCGGCAGGCGCAACAGCCCCAGCCCCGCGGCAAAGCAGAAGATGCCGCCCGAGATGACGAAGAAGGAGACAACCAGCTCGGTGATCATGTCAGGTCCTCCGCCGCCAGCAGGATGCGGCGTTCCAGGTATCGCGCCAGGCAGACGGTGGCCAGAAAGCCCACCAGCGCCAGCACCACCGCCACGTCCAGAAAGCCCGCATTGGCCGCCTGCAGCGCCGCCAGACCCCCGAACGAGACCAGCTGCACCGTCATCGCGTCCAAGGCCACGATGCGGTCGGCCAGGGTCGGGCCGCGCACCAGCCGGATCGCGGCCAGCGTCACGCCCAGGATGACCAGGGCAAAGCCCAGGATGATCGCGTAATCCAGAATGCTCATGTCGTTCACTCCGTAGCCTCCCGGACCCAGACTTCGAACCGGTTGGTGATCTGCGCGCGGATCGCGTCAGGGTCGTCGGCGAACATCGCGTGGATGTAGAGCGTGCTGCGATCCTTGGACACGTCCAGCGACAGCGTCCCCGGCGTCAGCGAGATGAAGTTCGCCAGCAGCGTGATCTGCAGGTCCGATGTCACCGTCAGCGGCACCGAGATCAGCGCCGGGTTCGATGCCTGTCCCGGCGTCATCACGTCGCGCACCACCGGCAGCGAGCTGATGACCAGCTCGTAGACGAACATCACGATCAGCCGCGCCCAGTAATAGAGCCGCAGGAAATAGCGCCCCGTTTCCGGGAACAGCGGCCGGACGACCCACATCGCGGCCAGACCCACCAGAAAGCCGGTGAGCAGCCCCCCCAGGGTCATCCCCCCGGTCAGCGCGACCCAGGCAAAGGCCAGCACCATGTTGATGGCAAAGAGGTTCATGGCTGCACCCCCAGGACGGTCGTGACATATTCGGTCGGATCAAGCAGCTGCTGCGCCGACCGCTCGGCGAACTGCACGAAGGGTTCGGGGAAAAGGCCGATGATGCAGGTCAGCGCGGCCAAGGCCACGATGGGCAGCATCAGGGCCATGCGCTCGCCCGTGGGGATGTCCGACAGGCGCGGCTTGATCCCGTCGGGATGGGACGGCCAGAAGGCCGCGCCCCAGATCTTGGTCATCGAGAAGATCGTCAGCAGGCCCACGGCCAGCGACACGCCCGCGACGAACCACATCTCCAGGTCCAGGGCGGCCTTGACGACGACGTATTTGGCCCAGAAGCCCGACAGCGGCGGAAAGCCCGCCAGCGAGAATGCCGGGATCAGGAACAGGAAGGCCAGGACCGGCGCATGGGCGTAAAGCCCCCCGATCCGCGACAGGTCCGTGGACCCCGCAATACGCTTGGCCACGCCCGCGACGAAGAACAGGTTCGCCTTCACGATGATGTGGTGGACCAGGTAGAAGACCGCACCCACCAGCCCCAGGGGCGTATAGAGCGCCAGGCCCAGCACCATGTAGCCGATCTGGCTGATGATGTGGAAGGACAGGATGCGGCGGAAATCGTTCATCGCCGCCGCGCCAAGGACGCCGGTGACCATGGTCACCACCGCCAGCCACAGCAGCAGCGTATGGGTGAAGCCCACATCCTGGTCGAAGATCAGCGTGAACATGCGGATCAGCGCATAGACGCCCACCTTGGTCAGCAGGCCCGCAAAGATCGCCGAGACCGCGACCGGCGGCGTGTGATAGGAGGCCGGCAGCCAGAAGAACAGCGGGAACAGCGCCGCCTTGACCCCGAAGGCCACCATGAACATCACCGCGACCGTGGTCAGCAGGCCCTGGTTCTCGACCTGGCGGACGGCCAGGTGCAGGTCGGCCATGTTCAGCGTACCGGTCATGCCGTAGAGCAGCCCGATCCCCGCCAGGAACATGATGGTCGAGACCAGGTTCAGCAGCACATACTTGATGCCGCCATCCAGTTGTTCGCGCGTCCCGCCCAGGACCAAGAGGCCGAAGCTGGAGATCAGCATGACCTCGAACCAGACATAGAGGTTGAACAGGTCGCCCGTCAGGAAGGACCCGCAGACGCCCATCAGCAGGGTCTGCAGCAGGGCGTGAAAGCCCAGCTTCTCCAGCCGCTCGGGGATCTCGGCCAAGGTGTAGATGACGGTGGCCAGGCCGGTGATCGCGGTGATCACGACCATGACCGCGCCCAGGAGGTCCGCCGCCAGGGTGATGCCGAAGGGCGCGTCCCAGTTCGACATCTGGCCCGCGACGACGCCTTGGTCCAGCACCTCGGACATCAGCATGACCGAGGCCAGCAGCAGCGCCAGCGTGCCCACGACCGAAATCCAGCGCCCGGCGGGGGAGTTGCGGAACAGATAGGCCAGGACCGCCGTGAACAGCGGGATCAGGATGGGATAGACCAGAAGCCAGCTCATATTCCGGCCTCCTGCCCGGTGGCGGGTTTGTCGGGATTGGCCCGGCCCAGGCCCAGCCTGCCGGTATCCTCGTCACGGCCGTCGCGCGGTTCGGCGATGCGCATCTCGTCGCTGTTGACGGTGCCGAGCGTCATGAAGGTGCGATAGACCAGCGCCAGCGTGAAGGCCAGCAGGCCGAAGCCGATGACGATGGCCGTCAGCACCAGCGCCTGCGGCAGCGCATTGGCCACCACGCCGGTGGGGGCGTATTCGCCCGCGTCGATCAGGGGCGGCGCACCGGCCGTCAGGCGGCCCGCGGCAAAGATCACCAGGTTGACGGCATTGGACAGCAGCACCAGCCCGAACAGGAAGCGCAGCACATTGCGGTCCAGCATCAGATAGGTCGATGTCGCCACCAGCACGCCGATGGTCAGGGACAGAAGAAGCTCCACGTTCAGATCTCCTGTTCCATGGCAAAGACCAGGGTCAGGATTCCGCCGAAGACGGCCATGTAGACTCCGATATCGAAAAACAGGACGGATGAGATCGGCAGGTAGCTGTCGCCGTCCTGAAACAGGAACAGCCACTGGCCGGTGAAGAAGGGCTGGCCGAAGAAGCCCGCGGCCAGGCCCGACAGGCCCGCGACCCCCAGGCCCAGCATCGCCAGGTTCGACGGGTCGATCCGCAGCGCGGTCCGCGCCTCGTCCACCGATGTCGCGATGGTATAGAGGATGAAGGCCGTCGCCCCGATCAGCCCGCCGATGAAGCCGCCGCCGGGCAGGTTATGCCCGCGCAGCAGCGAATAGACCGAAAACATCAGCAGCAGGGCCGCCAGCAGGCGCGTGGTGGTGGTCAGGATCAGCGATTGCATGTCTCAGCCCTCCTTTTCCGCGTCGGTCCGGCTGCGGGGCGATCCGCCGCGCAGCAGGGCCAGCGCGCCGATCGCGGCGATGGCGACGACGACGATTTCCCCGAACGTGTCCACGGTGCGGAAATCGACCAGGATCACGTTCACGATGTTGCGCCCGAAGGCCTCGGGATAGGAGGCCGCCTCGAAGAACTGGGTCAGGCGCGGATCGAAGGCCCCCGCCAGCATCGAGGTCATCAGCAGCGTGGTGATCAGCCCCATGCCGCCCGCGATGACCGCATGGCCGGTGCGGAACCCGCCCTTGGTGCGCCGCGGCAGATAGGGCAGCCGCAGCATCGCCAGGCTGACCAGCACGACGACCAGAACCTCGACCAGCAGCTGGGTGATGGCCACGTCCGGCGCGCTGAACATGATGAAGAGCAGCGCGACCCCGATGCCCGCGGCGCCCATGCCCGCCACAGCGGTCATGCGGCTGTGGGTCATCACCGTCAGCACGGCGCCCGCGATGATCAGCGCCAGCACCGTCCACTGGATCGGATGCACGCCGTCGGTGGTCATCCCCACCCCGGTCGCGAAGGCGCCGCGCAGGATGAAGGTGCCGCCCACCAGCACCACGAAGGTGGCGAAGGTGACCGCCATGTAGCGCGGCAGGTCGCCGTTCTGGATGATCCGGGTCTGCCAGGCGGCCATGGCCTTGAACCCCTCCAGCAGGCGGTCCCAGCCCGCGTCGAAATCGACCGGGTTGCGGGATTCGAACCGCATCAGCCCCGCCCGCACGGCCTCGTGCCGGCGATAGAGCAGCCAGCCCGCCACGAAGGTCAGGATCGACAGGACCAGCGCCATGTTGAACCCGCCCCACAGGTAAAGATGCACGGGACGCACCTCGCCGAAGACGGCATGGGTCGCGGGACCGACCAGGTAATATCCCAGCACCCCCGGCACCAGGCCGAAGATCAGCGACAGCGCGCCCAGGACCAGCGGCCCGGCCAGCATGGGCCAAGGCCCCTCATGCGCCTCGGTGGGCGTGGGGCGCAGATCGCCGCGGAAGGGCTTCAGCGCGACGATCCCGCCGACGGCGAACATCATCACCGATGCGGCGAAGGCCATGACCGTGACCCAGAAGGCGCCGAAGCCGCCGAGGCCCAGCCCCGCCTTGTACATGAATTCCTTGCCGATGAAGCCGACCATGGGCGGGATGCCCGCCATGCTGATCGCGGCCATGGCCGCCGCCAGCCCGGTCAGCGGCATCGCCTTGGACAGACCCCCCAGCACGCCCGCCTCGCGGGTGCCGGTGGCGTGATCGACGATGCCGATCATCAAGAACAGCGCCGCCTTGTAGAGCGAATGCACCACCAGGAACAGCATCGCCGCCATGATCGCGTAATGCGTGCCCGCCCCCAGGAACATCGTCAGCGTGCCGAGCGCCATCAGCGTGGTATAGGCCAGCACCTGCTTGATGTCGGTCTGGCGCAGCGCCATGACCGAGGCGAAGACCGCCGTGACACCGCCGAACAGCGTCAGGATCCAGAACCAGGCATCCGTGCCGCCAAGCGCGGGGTTCATCCGCGCCATCAGGAACACGCCCGCCTTCACCATCGTGGCGCTGTGCAGATAGGCCGAAACCGGCGTCGGCGCGGCCATGGCATTGGGCAGCCAGAAATGGAACGGCACCTGCGCGGATTTGGTGAAGCCCCCTGCCAGGAACAGCAGCAGGATCGCCAGATACCAGGGATGGGCGCGGATCAGATCGCCCTGCTGGGTGATCTGCGACAGCTCGAACGTGCCCGCGACATTGCCGATGACGATGATGCCCGCCAGCAGGATCAGCCCGCCCGTCCCCGTGACCAGCAGCGCCTGCAGCGCCGAACGCCGCGACTTGGCGCTGTCGGCATTGAAGCCGATCAGCAGATAGGAGGCGATGGTCGTCACCTCCCAGAACACGAACAGCGCGATCAGGTTGTCGGCCAGGACCAGCCCCAGCATCCCCACCATGAACATCAGCAGATAGCTGACAAATCGGGGATAATCGGGATGCTGGCCCAGATAGCGGGCCGAATAGAGCGTGACCGCCGTGCCGATCCCGGTGATCAGCAGCGCGAAGGTCAGGCTCAGCCCGTCCAGCAGCACCGACAGGCGCACCCCGAGCGAGGGCACCCAATCAAAGCCGTGGACCTGCGGCCCCTGGGCGATCTGGGGCAGCCACCCCAGGAAATACAGAAACAGGATCGCCGGGAAGGCGACAGAGATCCAGCCCGCAGGCCCCCCCATCACGCGATCCACCTTGGGATAGTCGTCAGCCATGTCTCGAACCTCTGTCGCGGCATGCAGTTGGCGAAGGGTCTTAGCACCCTTCCCCGGCGGAAAACAGACGCACCGGGCCCGGTTTGGTGCCGCCGCGTCAGAAAAAAATTCCGCCCCGCCCCGCGACCCCTGCGCGGCCCCTATAAAGAAGTGCCCCCGCGCCGAGGCCCGCCGGTCAAGCGTCGCACGCGCCGCAGGGTGCGACGGTCTGACGCAGGACGGGGCGGGCGAAAACCGCGGCCGGGCGGGCGCTTGGCGGGCCGGTCGCGGGGCGCGGCATGGCGGGGGGCTTGTGCGGGCCCGGCGCTTGGGGTCTTGATGCAAGGCTGATGGCGCGGTCCGGCCGCGCGTGATTCGCGTTCTTCGAAAGGGACATCGGATGCAGCTTTCCCGCAACCATGCCGCCGGCAACAGCCTGGCGATGAAGACCGGCCTGACCTTGGCCGCCGCCGCCATGATCGCCCTGGGCGCCAAGGCGCAGGTGCCCTTCTGGCCCGTGCCGATGACCCTGCAGACGCTGGCCGTGCTGGTCATCGCGGCGGGCCTGGGGCCGCGGCTCGGGCTGGCGGCGATGGGGGCCTATATGGCGGCGGGGCTGGCGGGCCTGCCGGTCTTTGCCGGATCGCCGGAACGCGGGATCGGGCTGGCCTATCTGGCGGGGCCGACCACGGGGTTCCTGATCGGCATGGCGCTGGCCATGGTCGTCACCGGCTGGCTGGCCCAAGGCCGCGGCCTGGGGATGCGTGCGCTGGCCATGCTGGCGGGCACGGTCGCGATCTATGTGCCGGGGCTGATCTGGCTGTCGGCCTTCGTGCCGGCCGACCGGCTGCTGGCGGTGGGCGTGGCGCCCTTCATCCTGGGCGACATGGTCAAGATCGCCTTGGGCGCGCTGGCGCTGCAGGCCTTTGCCCGCCGCTGATCGCGGGCCCGTGCAATCCGGAACGGGGGCCCCGCGCGGGCCCCTTTTTCATGGCCTTCGGCGGGTGACAGCGGGGCGGGGCTCGATTACACATCGCGCATGTCTTTCGCATGACAGGGGATCGCGATGCAGCAGGCCAGGATCGGGTTGATCGGATTGGGAACCATGGGCGCGGCGCTGGCGCTGAACATTGCCGATAACGGCTTTCCCATCGCCGTCTGGAACCGCACGACCGAGGTGACCCGCCGCTTTGCCGATGCCGCGGGCGACCTGGCCACCCGGATCGTCCCGACCGAAAGCCTGCAGGATCTGGTCGCCGCCATCGCCCGGCCCCGTGCGATCATCCTGATGGTCCCCGCGGGCCAAGCCGTCGACGACCAGCTGCAGGCGCTGGCCCCGCTGCTGGAGGCCGACGACCTGGTCATCGACGCGGGCAATGCCGATTTCCACGACACCAACCGCCGCGACGCGGCCGACCTGCCCTTCCGCTTTCTGGGCATGGGCGTGTCCGGCGGCGAGGAGGGCGCGCGCCACGGCCCCGCCATCATGGGCGGCGGACGGGCCGAGGATTGGGACCGCGTGGCCCCTGTGATGACCGCCATCGCCGCCCGCGCCGATGACGGCACCCTCTGCGCGGCCCGGATGGGCGATGCGGGGGCGGGGCATTTCGTCAAGATGGTCCATAACGGCATCGAATATGCCGACATGCAGATGATCGCCGAGGTCTATGGCCTGATGCGCGACGGGCTGGCGCTGGAATCGCAGGCGATCTCGGACATCTTCGCGCGCTGGAACGAGGGCACGCTGTCCAGCTATCTGATCGAGATCTCGGCCAAGGTCACGGCGGCGCGCGATCCGCTGACCGGCCAGCCCATGCCCGACGTGATCCTGGACCGGGCGGGCCAGAAGGGCACCGGCCGCTGGACCGCGATCGAGGCGCAGCACCTCGCCGCCCCCATCCCGGTGATCGAGGCCGCGGTGATGGCGCGCAATGTCAGCGCCCGGCTGGAGGAACGGCGCGCGGGCCAGGACCGTTTCGGCGCGGCCCCCGGCCCCGTCGCGCTGGATGCCGATGCGCTGGAACGCGCGCTGATCGCGGGCAAGATCCTGTGCTATGCCCAAGGCTTCACGATGATCGCGCGCGCCTCCGAGGGGTTCGGCTGGACGCTGGACCTGCCGGGCATCGCGCGGGTCTGGCGGGCGGGCTGCATCATCCGGTCGGCCATGCTGAACGACATGGCCGATGCCTTGGCCCAGGACCCGGGCCGCAACCTGGTGCTGGCCCCGTTCTTCGCCGATCTGATCGAGGCATCCCTGCCCGCCCTGCGCCAGGTCGTGTCCCAAGGCATCGCGGCGGGCCACGCCCTGCCCGCGCTGGCATCGGGGCTGACCTGGTTCGACATGATGCGCACCGCGCGCGGCACCGCCAACCTGATCCAGGCGCAGCGCGACTTCTTCGGGGCGCATGGCTTCGACCGGCTGGACGGGGCCGACCGGCATCACGGGCCTTGGGGTCAGTCCGCCTGACGGTTCAGCTCGCCCAGGGTCAGCATCGGGGATGCGTCGATCCCCTGGGCGTTCAGCATCGCGGCCACCCGTTCCAGGCTGGCCACCAGCATCGCCTGTTCCCAGTCCTGCAGGGCGTGAAAGCCGGTCACGAAATGCTGCTGCAGGGCGTCGGGCGCCTCGCGCAGGGCGCGCAGCCCGGGATCGGTCAGGATGACATGCATCTGGCGGCGGTCCGTGCTGGATCGCTGGCGCTGCGTCAGGCCCAGCTTGTCCAGCTGATCGACCAGCGCGGTGACGGTCGCCTGGCTGACCCCCATCTGCGCGGCCAGCCGGGTCGGCGTCGCACTGCGATCGGGCGCGCCCGACAGGATCTGCAGCACCCGCAGCTTGGCCGGGGTCAGCCCCGCCGCCTGCGCCAGGTCGCGTTCATATTGTTCGGTGGCGCGCAGGATGCGGCGCAGCGCGATCAGCGCGGCATCGGTGCGGGGAATGGCGGAATCGCGGCTCATGACGCCGTTATGCCACCGCCACGGGCGTCCTGACAATCGAAAGACCGCTTCGATGTCCCAATCTGTTCGGTCACGCGCCCGTGTGGCAGGCGTGAATTAAACCCTTGGGATACCGGCACTTGGCTGAATTCTCCCTGAAATCGGCCGCGATGGTTGAAACCAGGGGTCCGGTTTGTTAGTTTGACGCTCGAAGCAACTGAGGACCAGCAGCCCATGCCCCGCGACATGCAAGACATCGATACGACAAGCCAGCTTGTCTTCCGCAAGCCCGATCCCACCGATGGCAGCAACATCTGGGACCTGGTGCGGCAGTGCAAGCCGCTTGACGAGAATTCGATGTATTGCAACCTGGTCCAGACCGACCATTTCCGCGACACCTGCGTCGTGGCCGAACTGGAGGGGCGGATCGTGGGCTGGGTCTCGGGGCACCTGATCCCGGGCCAGGACGCGCTTTTCGTGTGGCAGGTGGCCGTCAGCCCCGTCGCACGCGGCATGGGGTTGGGCCGCCGGATGCTGACGCATCTGCTGGCCCGTCCGGAATGCGCCGAGGCGCGCCACCTGAACACCACGATCACGCGAGACAACGACGCCTCTTGGGCGCTGTTCCGCAGCTTGGCCCGCAGCCTGGGCGGCACGCTGGATGACGATCCGCATTACAAGCGGGACGAACATTTCGACGGCCGCCACGCGACCGAACACATGGTGACGATCGAATTGCCGCAGCCCCTGCCCCGGGTTCACGCGGCCTGATTCTCTTCACAGATCGAAGCATTCAAAGATAACGCGCATCGCGCGAAAGGATATCTCATGCCCAAGGACATGACTGCGACCACCACCGATACCGGCATCTTCACCCGCCGCGAAAGCGAGGCCCGGTCCTATTGCCGCGGCATCCCGACGCTGTTCCAATCGGCCAGCGGCTCGATCATGCGCGGCGCGGACGGTCGGGACTATATCGACTTTCTGGCCGGCTGCTCGTCGCTGAACTATGGCCATAACGACCCCGACATGAAGGCGGCGCTGATCGACCACATCGCGGGCGACGGCATCGCGCATGGTCTGGACCTGCACACCACCACCAAGGCCGATTTCCTGCGCGCCTTCGAGGCCCATATCCTAAAGCCGCGCGGCATGGATCACCGGGTGATGTTCACCGGCCCCACCGGCGCCAATGCCGTCGAGGCCGCGATGAAGATCGCGCGCAAATCGACCGGGCGCACGAATGTCATCGCCTTCACCAACGGCTTTCACGGTGTGACCATGGGCGCGCTGGCCGCGACCGGCAACGGCTATCACCGCGGCGGCGCGGGGATGGAGACGCAGGGCGTCACCCGCGTCCCCTATGACGGTTACGCCGACGGGCTGGACAGCGCGGCCCTGCTGGACCAGATGCTGTCGGACAATTCGGGCGGCATCGACGCCCCCGCCGCCATCATGATGGAGACGGTCCAGGGCGAGGGCGGCCTGAACGCCGCATCCGCCGATTTCATCCGCGCCGTCGCCGACATTGCCAAGCGCCACGGCGCGCTGCTGATCCTGGACGACATCCAGGCGGGCTGCGGACGGACCGGCAAGTTCTTCTCCTTCGAGGAGATGGGCGTGATGCCGGACCTGGTGCCGATGGCCAAATCCGTGTCGGGCTTCGGCCTGCCGCTGGCCATGGTGCTGGTGCGCCCCGAACATGATGTCTTCGGCCCCGCCGAACATAACGGCACCTTCCGGGGCAACACCCATGCCTTCGTCACCGCCCGCGTCGCGGTCGAGAAGTTCTGGGCCGATGGCGCATTCGAGACCGTTCTGGCCCGCCGCGCCACGCTGATCGAGGACCGGCTGACCGAACTGGCCGCCCTGGTCCCCGGCGCCTATCTGAAGGGCCGCGGGTTGATGCGCGGCGTCGATGTGGGCACGGGCGATCTGGCAGGGGCCATCTGCAAGCGCGCCTTCGAGGGCGGGCTGATCATCGAGACCTCGGGGAACGAGGATCAGGTCGTCAAGGTCCTGGCCCCCCTGACCACCCCGGACGAGGTTCTGACCCGCGGCTTCGACATCCTGCTGGATGCCGCCCGCGCCGTCACCTCCACCACCACCATTGCTGCGGAGTAACCCATGATTGTTCGCGATTTCAACGAATTGAAGAATACCGACCGATCCGTGTCGGATGCCCGCTGGAATTCGGTCCGCATGCTGCTGGCCGATGACGGGATGGGCTTTTCCTTCCACATCACCACGCTGGAGGCGGGCTCGGAACATCAGTTCCACTACAAGCACCATTTCGAAAGCGTCTATTGCATGCAGGGCAAGGGCTCGATCACCGATCTGGGCACGGGCGAAACCCATGCCATCAAGCCGGGCGTGATGTATGCGCTGAACCTGCATGACAAGCACATCCTGCGCGCGGATGAGACCTTGGTCATGGCCTGCTGCTTCAACCCGCCGGTCACCGGGACCGAGGTGCATCAGGAGGACGGCAGCTACGCCCCTGCCGAGACGGCATGATGGGTCATACTGTCGAAAAGATCGGCGGCACCTCGATGTCGCGCCTCCACGAGCTGCGCGACACGGTGCTGATCGGCGATCCCGCGGCGCCCTATGGCCGGATCTTCGTCGTCTCGGCCTTTGGCGGCATCACCAACCTGCTGCTCGAACACAAGAAATCGGGCGAGCCGGGGGTCTATGCGGCCTTCGCCTCGGGCGAGGGCGACCATGGCTGGCTGGCCGCGCTGGACCGCGCCAGCGACGCGATGATCGAGGCGCATCGGGTCGTTCTGGATCATCCGGGCGATCTGGAACGGGCTGACGCCTTTGTCCGCGACCGCCTGGTCGGGGCGCGCAACTGCCTGATCGACCTGCAGCGCCTGTGCTCCTATGGGCATTTCCGGCTGTCGGAACACATGCTGCAGACGCGCGAGCTGTTGTCGGGGCTGGGCGAGGCGCATTCCGCCTTCGTCACCACGCTGATGTTGCAGCGCGCGGGCATCCAGGCGCGCTTCGTCGATCTGTCGGGATGGCGCGACACGGGCGAGGTCAGCCTGGAGGAACGCATCACCGGCGCCATGTCCGGCGTCGATCCGCAGACCGAGATGCCCATCGTCACCGGCTATGCCCAGTGCCGCGAGGGGTTGATGCGCGAATTCGACCGCGGCTATTCCGAGGTGACCTTCTCGCGGCTGGCCGCCCTGACCGGCGCGCGCGAGGCGATCATCCACAAGGAATTCCACCTCTCCTCGGCCGATCCGAACCTTGTGGGCCATGACGCGGTGCGCAAGCTGGGCCGCACGAATTACGACGTGGCCGACCAGCTGTCGAACCTGGGGATGGAGGCGATCCACCCCAAGGCCGCCAAGACCCTGCGTCAGTCGGGCGTGCCGCTGCGCGTGACCAATGCCTTCGAGCCGCATGACCCGGGCACGCTGATCGACGACCAGCCCGCCCCCTCGCCCGCGGTCGAGATCGTGACGGGCCTCGACGTCTTTGCGCTGGAGCTGTTCGAACAGGACATGGTCGGTGCCAAGGGCTACGACGCGGCGATCCTTGAGGTGCTGACCCGTCACAAGGTCCGCATCGTCAGCAAGGTCTCGAATGCCAACACGATCACCCATTACGTGGACAGCAGCCTGAAGGTCCTGCGCCGGGTCGAGAAGGACCTGACCGAGCGCTACCCCTCGGCCCAAGTCTCGTCGCGGGCAGTGGCGATGGCGGCGGCGGTCGGGCGTGATCTGGAAGGGCTGAAGGTCCTGTCGCGCGGTCTGAACGCGCTGGCCGCATCGGGGTTGGAGGCGATCGGCGCGACCCAAGGTCCCCGCGCCGTGGACGTCCAGTTCATCATCGAACGGGAATCCCTGTCGGGCGCCATCGCCGCCCTGCACGGCGCCTTGGTCGAGGATCGCAAGACCGACCTGGCCGCGGTGGCCTGAGACGGAAAACGGCGGCCCCACGGCCCCCGTTCGCCTTATCGCGTGATCGGCTGGCCCGAGACCGGGTCGATCCGCATCTTCACCTCGCGATTGTCCGAGGTGTAATATTCCACCTCCCAATAGCCGTCGCTGTCCCATTCGACCTCGTCGAAATGGCCCAGATCGGTGGCCGGGTCGTTTTCCAGCCCGGCCAGGATCTGGGACAGCGGCATCGCATCGGCGGGCGGCGTCGATTGCGCGGCGGCCGCAAGGGGTGCGGCGGTCAGGGCCAGGATGGCCAGCGGGCGCAGGATCATCGGATCGTCCTTTCTGTGCATTCGGTCCGGGCCAACCCGGGCGCACCGGGCCCGGTTCCACCCTTGCGAAGCGCCCGGGCCCGGCCTATATCTGATCTGTCCGGAGCGATCCGGACTATGGACATAAACGCGCTCGTAATAAGCGGATCGGACCCGGGGGCGGTACCCGGCGGCTCCACCAGATCACCTTCGTTGGGGGATAATGGGGCCGAAACAGGATCGACGAACGTCTAAAGGGGTTATGCTTTGTCCCGGTGAGCGACCACCGTTATCGGTGCAAATTGTACAGTTGCCAACGACAACCGTGCTCCGGTCGCGCTGGCTGCGTAAGCAGTCCGCAAGATCGAAACCTAAGCCCTTGCGCCTAGCAGCGTAAGGCGGGGCCCGCAGGAGCCTGGCAACAGAATCCTGCATCTTATCCCCCTTGAAATTTTGACGCACCGGATGGTTTAGGATTCAACGTTCCTTAACTGCCGTCGGGTAAGACTGTGGCCATGCTTTTGCGAAAGGATCGCCGCGTGGCCATTTCCGATGTGAATACTGTAACCGACCTTCAGGCCCGGCTGGAATTCCTGGGCCTCGACGGTGCCGATCAGGCCCGGATCAGGGCGATCTCGCCCCAGATCCAGGTCAGCGTCGCCAAGGCGCTGGAGGCCTTCTATACCAAGGTCGCGGCGACCCCCATCCTGCGCCGCCACTTCTCGGACAAGGCGCATACGGACCGCGCCCGGTCCAGCCAGGCGCGGCACTGGGACCGCATCGCCTCGGGCGAATACGGGTCGGATTACGCCGATGCCGTGACCCGGATCGGCGCCGTCCATGCCCGCATCGGGCTGGAGCCGCGCTGGTATATCGGCGGATATGGGCTGGTGCTGGACCAGGTGATCCGCGACCTGCTGACGGAACGCAGGACGCTGACCGCGGCCGGCCGGATGAGGCTGGCCGAGGACATCTCGGCGGTGATGCGCGCCGCGCTGCTGGATGTGGACCTGTCGATCTCGACCTATCTGGACCAGGTGGACGGGCGCCGTCGCGCCTCCGAGGCGGCGCAGCAGCGCGCCTTCGAGGCCTTGGCCGACGCCATGGGCCGGCTGGCCGAGGGCGATCTGACCGCCCAGCTGGACCCCGATCTGTCGGCGCGGACGCATTTCAACGACACGATCGAACGGCTCGGCGGCATCATGACCTCGGTCCGCGACGCCGCCCATCAGATCGGCACCGGCACGGGCGAGATCGCAGCCGCCTCGGACGACCTGGCGCGGCGCACCGAACAGCAGGCGGCCAGCCTGGAACAGACCTCGGCCGCGCTGAACGAGATGACCGAAGCGGTGCGCGATTCCGCCACCCGCAGCCGCCAAGCCGAGGAGATGACCACCCGCGCCCGACAGGTCGCCAGCCGCGGCAGCGAGATCATGGAACAGACGCGCACGGCGATGGCCGATGTCTCATCCAGCGCGGGCGAGATGGGTCAGATCATCGGCGTGATCAGCGAGATCGCCTTCCAGACGAACCTGCTGGCCCTGAATGCCGGGGTCGAGGCCGCCCGCGCGGGCGAGGCCGGGCGCGGTTTCGCCGTCGTGGCGGCCGAGGTGCGCGCCTTGGCGCAACGCTCCGCCGATGCGGTGCGCACCATCCAGACGCTGATCGACCGCAGCGTCGAACAGACGACCCATGGCGTGTCGCTGGTCGGTGCCACCCATCAGGCGCTGACCGACATCCTGAAGGTCTTTGACGAGATCGAGACCATCGTGACCGAGATGTCGGCCACCGCGCAGCGCCAGTCGCTCAGCATCTCCGAGATCAACAGCGCGGTGCGCTATCTGGACGATGTCACCCAGCAGAACGCCGCCATGGTCGAGGAGGCGAACGCCACCAGCAGCCTGCTGAACACCGAGGCCAAGGAGCTGACGCGCCTGGTCAGCAGCTTCCGCACCGCCCAGGACGCGCCCGCGGCGATGCGGCTGACCGGCTGATCGTCAGGCCGCGGCCGGCAGGGCGGTCAGCCCGGCCGCCGCCTCGGCCGCGATCTCGAAGCTGCGCAGGCGCGCGGTGCGGTCGTGGATCTGGCCGGTCAGGATGACCTCGTCGGGGCGGTGGCGATCGACCAGCGCGGCCAGCTGATCCTGGACCTGCGCGCGGTCGCCCGTCGCGGTGATGCGCAGGGCCTGATCGACGGCGCGGCGGGTGGCCGCGCCGATCTCGGCATCGATATCGGCGACCGGGCGGGGCAGCTTGCCCGGCTGGCCCGTCCGCAGCCGCGCGAAGGCCAGCTGCATGGTCGTGCGCAGATAGGCCGCCTGCCCCGGATCGTCGGCGGCAAAGACATTCGCGGCCATGACGGCATAGGGCCTGTCGCCCCAAGGCGACGGCCGGAACCGCTCGCGATAGATCTGCAGCGCCTGTTCCAGATGGTCGGGCGCGAAATGGCTGGCAAAGGCATAGGGCAGGCCCAGATGCGCCGCCAGCTGCGCGCCATAGAGGCTGCTGCCCAGGATCCAGACGGGGACGTTCGTGCCCTCGCCCGGCAGGGCGCGCACAGGCGCCCCGGGGCGTTCGGGACCCAGGTAATCCAGCAGCTCGACCACGTCCTGGGGAAAGCTGTCGGCCATGGGATCGCGCCGCAGCGCGCGGATCACCGCGCCGTCGCCGCCGGGCGCGCGGCCCAACCCCAGATCGATGCGGTCGGGAAAGGCGGTGGCCAAGGTTCCGAAGGCTTCGGCCACGGTCAGGGGCGCGTGGTTGGGCAGCATGATGCCCCCCGCGCCCACACGGATCGTACGGGTCGCCTGCGCGACCAGCCCGATCAGCACCGCCGTCGCCGCGCTGGCGATGCCCGGCATGTTGTGATGTTCGGCCAGCCAGAAGCGGCGATAGCCCCAGCCCTCGGCATGGCGGGCCAGTTCGATCGTGTTGCGGATGGCGTCAGCTGCGGTGCTGCCCTCGGGGACCGGGGACAGATCGAGAAGCGAATAGGGAAGAGGCTGTGTCATGAGACATGATCTAGGATGCGCATCGTGCAATGCAATGGCGCGCATCCCGTCCGGGGCGGTTTTCTCAGCCCGCCATGCGCCGCAGATAGGTCCAGGTGGGCACGCGCGCGCCCCGCGCGACCGACCAGCTTTCCGCATCGCCCAGATAGACGAAGCCGCAATTGGTCAGCACCCGGGCGGAACCCGGATTGTCCTGGAAGGCCTCGGCGAAAAGCGTGCGCGAGCCATGCGGATTGGCCGCGACCAGCGCCGCCACCGCCTCGGTCGCAAAGCCCGTGTTCCAGAACCCCGCACCGATCCAGAAGCCCAGCTCGGATCGCGCATCCTCCATCCGGGTCAGCGAGACGACGCCCAGCAGCTCGGCCAGTTTGTGGTCGCTGCCGTCGATGGCCCAGACATCCTCGGCCCGGTCGGCGGCCAAGGCCCGCGCGACGAAGCTGTCCGATGCGCCCGGCGGCAGCGGATGCGGGATGGCGCGCGTGCCCTCGGCCACGCGTCGATCGGCGGTGTAATGGGCGATCATCCCGGCATCGGACCGCCGCAGCGGCCTCAGCGTGAAACGGTCGGTGCGAATGACAGGCTGGGACAGCGCCCCTGCCGCGGCGGCGTCCAGGTCGTCCAAACGACTACCCTCCCTCATCGGTGCAGACATCACCATGCTTCCTCCCCAGGAAACCTTGCAAAATATGACGATCAAACGGCTTGGGGGACCGGCTCTCGCCGATCCCCCCTTAGCAGCGAAACATTACGCTGTGGTTACTCGGCCGCTTCCAGCGTGGCGGGGATCACCGAAATGAAGGTGCGACCCTTCAGACCCTTCTTGAAGGTCACGTGACCGTCGGTCAGCGCGAACAGGGTGTGATCCTTGCCCATGCCGACATTGGTGCCCGGCCACCAGGTGGTGCCGCGCTGACGCACGATGATGTTGCCCGCGATGGCGGCCTGGCCGCCGAACAGCTTGACGCCGAGACGGCGGCCGGCGCTGTCGCGACCGTTGCGGGAGGAACCGCCTGCTTTCTTATGTGCCATGGGTCGTTCTCCTTAGGCTTCAGCGGCGTCTTTGGCCGGTTTCGTGGCTTTGGCCGGGGCTTCGGTCGCCTCGACCTTGGTGCGGGCGCCGGTGGCGGCCTTGACGCCGGTCTTGTCCGCGCCGGTCTCCAGCACGTCGGTGACGCGCAGCAGCGTCAGCTGCTGGCGGTGACCGCGGGTCCGCTGCGAGCTGTGCTTGCGGCGGCGCTTGACATAGGTGATGACCTTGTCGGCCTTGATCTGGTCGATCACCTCGGCCTGCACGCAGGCGCCCGCGACCAGGGGGGCGCCCAGGGTGCCGCCAACCATCAGCACGTCGTTGAACTGGACAGTCTCGCCAGCCGCGGCATTCAGCTTTTCGACGCGCAGGACGTCGCCTGCCTGCACCTTGTACTGCTTGCCGCCAGTTTTCAGAACCGCGAACATCGTCTCTTCCTTCGTCAACCGCGTCCTTCGGCTTCGACCCCCGGGCAAAGATCGCCGGGGCCGAGATTTCCGGGGTGGACCCCGCCTTCGGACAGCGCACCCGTCAAAGGGTGTCATGAATAAAAATCGCCGGCCAAGGGCGGATGCCCTGCCGGTGCGCGTCATCTGGCCCATCGGCGGGCCAAAGTCAACCCCGCACAATCGCCCGATCTTGGGGAACCGCCCCGGTCCGGCGCGGCTTGATCATGGCCCAAGGACAGGACCGGTCGCCCCCATGCAACGCTTTTCATGCCCCCATTGCGGGACGCGTGCCTATTTCCACAATCTGATCTGCAACTGCGGCGAGGCGCTGGTCTATGACCCCGAACGGATGGAGATGGTCGCGGACGCCCCCCGCTGCCTGAACCGCGACAGCATCTTTTGCAACTGGACCGCGCCCGCCGCGGGGCGGCTCTGCCGGTCCTGCGCCATGTCCGAGGTCGTCCCCATCCTGCATGTGGGCGAGAACGAGCGCCTGCTGGCCAGCGCCGAACGCGCCAAGCGGTGGGTCCTGGCGAACCTGGCCAAATGGGGCTGGTTCACCGAGGCCGATCCCGGCCGCCGCCCCCGCTTTCTGATGCTCTCCGAGGATACCGGCAACGGGTCGCGCACCCAGCAGATCACGATGGGCCATGCCCATGGCGAGATCACCATCAACGTCACCGAGGCCGACGAGCTGATCCGCCTGAAGCGCCAGCTGAAGCTGGGCGAGCAGTACCGATCCATGGTCGGCCATTTCCGTCACGAGCTGGCGCATTTCCTGTTCGACCGGCTGGCCGTGGCGCCCGATTTCCTGACCGCCTTCCGCGCCACCTTCGGGGATGAGCGCGCCGATTACGGCCAGGCCCTGCAGCGCCATTACGAAAACCCCCGCGATCCGGGCGAGGATTACATCACCGGATACGCCACCGCCCATCCGCATGAGGACTGGGCCGAGACGGTCGCCCATCTGCTGCACTTGACCGACGTGACCGACAGCTTCTGCAGCACCCATCTGGCGATGCCGGGCGTGCCGCCGGATTACCACGCCTATGCCGAGGACGACCCCCATCGCCTGCTGTCCATCGCGGCCGAGATCACCATCGCGGTCAATGACATCAACCGCGCGCTGGACAATTCCGACCTCTATCCCTTCGTGCTGACCATGCCGGTGCGCGACAAGATCGCCTTTGCCCATGGCTGGCTGAAGAACCACCGCGCCCGCGGCGCCTGAGGCGTCAGGACGCGGCGCGTTCCTCCAAGGCCAGCCATTCCTCCTCGGCATCGGCCAGCGCCGCTTGGCGTTCCGACAAGGCCAGGCTGGCCTTTTCGAACTTGGCGGGGGCGGTGGTGAACAGGTCCGGGTCGGACATGAATTCCGACAGCTTGGCGATCTCGGCCTCCAGCTTGGCGATGATGCCGGGCAACGCCTCCAGCCGGTGGCGTTCGGTGAAGCTCAGCCCGTCGCGCGCGGGCTTCGGCTTGTCGGCCACGGGCGCGGATTTCGCCGCGGCCACCGGCTCCTCGGGCGGGGTCTCGCCGCGTTGGGCCTGATAATCGCTCCAGCCGCCGGCATAGACGGTGGCGCGGCCATCGCCCTCCATCGCCACGGTCGTGTCGGCCACGCGGTCGATGAAGTCGCGGTCGTGGCTGACCAGCAGCACCGTGCCGTCATATTCGCCCAGCAGATCCTGCAGCAGGTCCAGCGTCTCGACGTCCAGATCGTTGGTCGGTTCGTCCATCACCAGCAGGTTCGAGGGCCGCGCCATCAGCCGCGCCAGCAGCAGACGCGCCTTTTCGCCGCCCGACAGGCTGCGCACCGGCGCGCGGGCCTGACCGTCATCAAAGAGGAAATCCTTCAGATAGGCCACGACATGCTTGGGCGTGCCCCGCACCATCACCTGATCGGCGCGGCCCGACACCCGCATCTCCGGATCGCCGGTCAGCGATTCCCACAGCGTCTGGTCGGGGTTCAGCGCGGCGCGGGCCTGGTCGAAGACCGCGACCTCCAGATTGGTGCCCAAGGTGACGGTGCCTTGGTCGGGCGCGATCTCGCCGGTCAGCATCTTGATCAGCGTGGTCTTGCCCGCGCCATTGGGGCCGACGAATGCGATGCGGTCGCCGCGCTGGATGCGCAGGTCGAAGGGCCGCAGGATGACCTTGTCGCCGAAGGCCTTGGAAATCCCGGTGGCCTCGACCACCTTCTTGCCGCTGGTCGGGCCGCTGTCGAAGGCCATCGCGGCGGTGCCCTGACGGCGGATCTGGCTGCTGCGTTCGGCCCGCAGCGCGGCCAGCGCGCGAACACGGCCCTGGTTGCGCTTGCGGCGGGCGCTGATGCCCTCGACCGCCCATCGGGCCTCGGCCTTGATCTTGCGGTCCAGCTTGTGGCGGGCATCGTCCTCGGCGGCCCAGGTGGCCTCGCGCCAATCCTCGAAACCCTCGAAGCCGCGTTCCTGGCGGCGGACCTGGCTGCGGTCGATCCACAGCGTCGCCTTGGTCAGGCGGCGCAGAAAGGCGCGGTCATGGCTGATCAGCACAAAGCCCGCGCGGGTCTGGGACAGATGCTCCTCCAGCCAGCCGATCGCCTGGATGTCCAGATGGTTGGTCGGCTCGTCCAGCAGCATCAGCTCGGGCGCGCGGGCCAGCAGGCGGGCCAGGGCGGCGCGGCGACGCTCGCCGCCCGATGCGGTGTCCACGGGGCGGTCGGGGTCGAATTTCAGCCCCTCGGCGGCCATGTCGACCAGGTAATCCTCGCCCGGCTCCAGCCCGTCGCGGGCGAATTCGCCCAAGGTGGCGAAGCCGGACAGATCCGGGTCCTGCTCCATGTAGCCGGTCGATACGCCCGCCGACAGGACCACGTCGCCCCGGTCGGGTTCGACCAGGCCGCCCATGACCTTCATCAGGGTAGACTTGCCCGACCCGTTGCGCCCCACCAGCGCGACGCGGTCGCCCTGCTGGACGTTGAGGGACAGGCCGTCGAAGACGGGATCGCCGCCATAGGTCAGCGAGATGTCGGAGAGTTGCAAAAGGGGTGCGCGTGCCATGCCCGCGCCCTAGCGCGCGGCGCGCGGCGGGTCAATGCAGCCTGCGACCCGATGATGCTTGACAGGAATAGTAGGAAAAGCCAAACAGCCCGCATAACCTTACCAAAGGAGTCAACATGCGCCCCCTGATCCTGGCCTCCCTGATGACCGCCACCGCCCTGCCCGCCCTGGCGCAGGAGGTGAACGTCTATTCCCACCGCCAGCCGGAGCTGATCCAGCCGCTGATCGACGCCTTCACGGCGGAAACCGGCATCCGCGTGAACCTGGCCTTCGTCGATCAGGGCATGGTCGAGCGGCTGGAGGCCGAGGGCGCCCGGTCGCCGGCCGATGTGGTGCTGACCGTGGACGTGGCCCGGCTTGGCCAGCTGAAGGATGCGGGCGTGCTGCAGGCGGTCGAGAACGACGCCTTCGACGTGATCCCCGCCGAGCTGCGCGACGACGAGAACATGTGGTTCGGCCTGACCACCCGCGCGCGCATCCTCTATGCCCACAAGGACCGCGTCGCCGATGGCGAGGTGACCACCTACGAGGATCTGGCCGACGAGAAATGGCGCGGCCGCATCTGCACCCGCACCTTCACCAACGATTACAACGTCGCGCTGACCGCCGCCTATCTGGCCCATCACGGCGAGGAGGAGACCGTCGCCTGGCTGGAGGGCGTCAAGGCGAACCTGGCCAAGCGCCCCGAAGGCAATGACCGCGCGCAGGTCCGGTCCATCTGGGCGGGCGAATGCGATGTCAGCCTGGGCAACACCTATTACATGGGCCAGATGGTCGCCGATCCCGAACAGCGGGAATGGGCGGATGCGGTGCGCATCGAATTCCCGACCTTCGAGGATGGCGGCACGCATGTGAACGTCTCGGGGATGGCGATGACCGCATCCTCGCCCAACCAGGAACAGGCGCTGGCGCTGATGGAATTCCTGGTCAGCGACGAGGCGCAGCGCATCTATGCCGAGACGAACCACGAATTCCCCGTGGTCGAGGGCGTGGACCGGTCCGAGCTGGTCGCCAGCTGGGGCGATTTCACCGCCGACGACCTGGGCCTGTCCGAGATCTCGGACCTGCGCCCGCAGGCGCTGGACCTGATCGAGCGGGTGAATTTCGACGGCTGATCCCCGTCGCCCCCGACATCCCGAAAAACGAAGGCGCAAGCGGGGCTTGCGCCTTTTTCATGACTGTCGCACAACCTTCGGCGAACCCGGCAGGAGCGTGGCATGGCTCAGAAGATCATCATCGACACCGATCCCGGCCAGGACGACGCCGTGGCCATCCTGCTGGCCCTGGCCTCGCCCGAGATCGAGGTGCTGGGCATCGTCGCCGTGGCCGGCAACGTGCCCCTGGCCCTGACCCAGCTGAACGCGCGCAAGGTGGTCGAGCTGTCGGGCCGCGAGGTGCCGGTCTTTGCGGGCTGCGACCGGCCCTTGGACCGCGACCTGGTCACGGCGGAACATGTCCATGGCAAGACCGGCCTGGACGGGATCGAGCTGCCGGACCCCCGCCTGCCGCTGCAGGACCGCCACGGGGTCGATTTCATCATCGACACCCTGCGCGCCGAACCCGCGGGCAGCATCACGCTGGTGCCCATCGGGCCGCTGACCAACATCGCCCTGGCCTTCCGCCGCGCCCCCGACATCATCGACCGCGTCCAGCGCATCGTGCTGATGGGTGGCGCCTATTTCGAGGTGGGCAACATCACCCCCGCCGCCGAATTCAACATCTTCGTCGATCCCGAGGCCGCGGCCGAGGTCTTTGCCGCGGGCGTGCCCTTGGTCGTCATGCCGCTGGACGTGACCCACAAGGCGCTGACCAGCCGGGACTGGGTGGACCAGATGCGCGCCCTGCCCGGCCGCTGCGGCCCCGCGGTGGCGGGCTGGACGGATTTCTTCGAACGCTTCGACACGGCCAAATACGGCAGCGAGGGCGCGCCGCTGCACGATCCCTGCACCATCGCCTGGCTGCTGGACCCGGACCTGTTCCAAGGCCGCCAGATCAATGTCGAGATCGAGACGCAGGGCCGCTGGACCACCGGCATGACGGTCGCCGACTGGTGGCGGGTCAGCGACCGCCCCGCCAATGCGCTGTTCATCAAGGATGTGGATCGCGACCGGCTATTCACCCTGATCCGCGACCGGATCGCCACCCTGGGCTGATCCCGCGCCATCGGGCAGGGGCACCGCCCCGTCGCCATCGCCCACGCGCTGGTCGACCGCCTCGATCAGCCTGTCGGTCACGTCGATCGCGTCCAGCGAGACAAACACCGTGCGCCGGTCCAGCACCGCCACCGCGCCCCGGTCATCCATCACCTGCCCCATCACCGGCAGCGCGGCGCGGAAGAACGCGGCGCGGTCGGCCTCGGCCCAGGCATTCAGCTCCTGCACGGCCTGGGCGCGCTCGCGACGGATCTCGGTCGCGCGGATGTCGAAATTCTCGGCCATGCGGCGAAATTCATTGGCCGAAAGCGTCGGGCGCACCTCGGTCAGCCGCGCCTCCTCGGCCGACAGCATCTGGGTCAGACGCTCGTTCTCCTCGGCGATCAGGTCGCCCTCGGCCTCCAGCCGGGACTGGGCGCGCAGCCCCCAGGCCGAATTGAGATAGAGCATGTCCTGATCCACCGTCAGGATCGGCACGGTCTGGACCTGATCGGCGGGCGCGGGGATCGTGCCCGCCGGGATGTCGGCGGGCATGGGGGCGATCCGGGGCGGCGGGATCTCGGCCGGTTCGGCCGGCCCCGGATCGGCGCCGGGATCCACCTGGGCCGCGGCGGGCGCGGCCAGCAGCAGCGCCAGCAGGACGACGCCCGCCCCCCGCATCAGAAGTTGGTCTGGATCGTCAGGTCGAAGTTCTGCACCTCGTCCGCGTCCTGCTTGCGCAGCGCGCGCGAGAAGTTGAACCGCAGCGGCCCGATGGGCGTCGTCCAGAAGATCGAGGCCCCGACCGATGCGCGCACATACATATCGTCATCGACCAGCACCCCGTTGGTGCCCACCCGCTGATCCAGACCCCAGAGCGAGCCGACATCCGCGAACAGACCGCCCGAGATGCCATATTCCTCGGGCAGGCCGATGGGGAACTGCGCCTCGGTCCGCGCCGCCCAGAAATAGTTGCCGCCGAGCGCGTCCTCGTTCCCGGCCTCCAGATCGCGCGGGCCATAGCCGTTGGGACGGAAGCCGCGGATGCGGTTGCCGGTGCGGTAACGGTCCAGGATCCAGGTCGAATAATCGCCATAGGTATAGATCGCCCCGGCCTCCAGCTCGGCCCGCAGGGTCACGTCGTCGCGCCAGGCGGTGCTTTCCACCCCGGCCAGCGCCGTGGTGGCGATGGTCTTGGTGTCGCCCCCCGCGCCCGCGAAATCCTGCGAGAAGCGGAACCGATAGGCGGTCAGCGGGTCCAGCCCGGTGCGCCGCGAATCCCAGTTGTAGGTATAGCCCAGGGCCGAGGTCAGGCGCGTGCCCTCCTCGTCGATCAGCAGCTGCGAGCTGTCATCGGTGACGCCGCTCAGCCGGTCCTCGGACAGGCGATAGCGCAGCTCCAGCCGGCCATTGGCGGAAACCGGGAATTCCAGCGAGGGCTGCACCTGGATCTGGCGGGTGTCGTAATCGGAGTTCAGCCCCTCGGTCTTGACGTAATTCGCCCCGAAGCCAAGCCGCAGGTCGCGGCCCAGAAAGAACGGCTCGACGAAGTTGATCCCGGCGGCGCGGTCGTCGGTGCCGGTGCTCAGCTGCAGGCCCAGGATCTGGCCGCGGCCCAGGAAGTTCTGCTCGGTCAGGCCCAGGTTGAAGCCGATCCCCGAATTGACCCCGTAGCTGGCGCCGAGCGACAGCGAGCCGGTGGGCTGTTCCTCGACGCTGACGCCGACGATGACCTGGTCGGGGCCGCTGCCCTGCCGCGTCTCGACCTGCGCATCGGCGAAATAGCCCAAGGCACGCACCCGTTCGGCGGAATTGCGGATCTCGCGCGGGTTGAAGGGGTCGCCCTCGACCGTGGTGAACTGGCGGCGGATCACCTGGTCCAGCGTGGTCGTGTTGCCCTCGATGTCGATGCGTTCGACGAAGATGCGTTCGCCCCGGGTCAGCGCGAAGGTCAGGTCCAGCGTCTGGTTCTGCGGGTTGCGGGTGATGCGCGGTTCGATATTGACGAAGTTCAGCCCCTGCTGGATCGCCACCGTCTCCATCCGGCGGATCGAGGTGTCGATGACCGAAGGGTTGTAGACCGCGCCGCGGCGCACCCGGCTCTGTTCCGCAAAGGCGGATGCGTCGACGCCCGGGATCTCGGACACGGTGTCGACCCGGCCGAAGCGGTAGCGCGGGCCTTCCTGGATGTTGAAGGTAATGAAGAACGCGTCGCGTTCGCGCGCGATCTCGGGGGCGATGCCCTGCACGCGGAAATCGGCGTAACCCTGCGAGCGGTAGAAATCCGTCAGCAGCTGTTCGTCCAGCGGGATGCGTTCGGGCGCGAAGGTGTCGCGCCGGATGAAGGTGCGCAGAAGGCCCGCCTGCTTGGTCTGCAGGACGTTGCGCAGCCGGCGGTCGGAAAAGGCGCGGTTGCCGGTGAAGCTGATGCGCTCGATCTCGGTCACTGCGCCTTCGCGGATCTCGAAGACCAGATCGACGCGGTTGTTCGCCCGGCGGATGATGCGCGGATCGACCCGCGCGGCCAGCCGCCCCTCCGAGGCATAGGCCTGGGCGATGGTCTGGGCGTCCTGCAATGCCTGGGCGGGCTGATAGACGCGGCGCGGCTGGCTGCGCACGATCTCCTGCAGGCGGGCATTGTTCAGGCGGCGGTTGCCCTCGAAGCTGATCTGGTTGACGATCGGGTATTCGCGGACCTGCACGACCAGCGTGCCGCCCTGCGGGACCAGTTCGACGGATTCGAACAGGCCGGAATTCTGCAGGCGCTGCAGCCCGTCATTGATCTGGCCGGGCGACAGGTCCTGGCCCTGCGGCAGGGCCAGCGTGGACAGGATCGCCCCGGTCTCGATCTGCTGGTTGCCCTCGACGCGGATCGCGCTGAAGACGACGGCCGCCGCGGGGGACGGCATCATCCCCGCCGGCATCGCGACCGCCAGCGAGGTCATCAGCGCGATGGCGCCCTTGCCCAGTTTCCGTTTCATCGTCGCCCCTCTTGATTCCGGCCTTCATGCGCCCTGTTGCGGGCTGTCGTTTTGCCTATGGTTCCTAGCGCGGGCGGGGCGCGCCTGTCAAAAGCGCATCGCGCCTCACGGGCAGAAAAGATCGTTGGTCAGGCCGAACACCATCAGCGACAGCACCGCAGCCATGCCGATCGCCGTCAGCACGTTCAGCACCTTGTCCGAGGGCGGGCGGCCGCGCACCGCCTCGTAGGTGTAGAACATCAGATGCCCGCCATCCAGCACCGGAATCGGCAGCAGGTTCAGAAAGCCGATCGCCGCCGACAGGACCGCGATCCACCACAGGAAGTTCGCCCCCCCCGCGCTGGCCGCCTGGCCGGTGCTTTCGGCGATGCTGATCGCGCCGCCCAGGTTGCAGGTGCCGATCTGCCCCGAGATCATCGCCCAGAGCCCGGTGATCGAGGACCAGATGATCCCCCAGGTCTGGCGCGCGCCGATGGCCAGCGCCTCCAGCGGGCCGGCGCTGCGGGTCTGGGGGGTGAAGAAGCTGTCGCCGCCGGTGACCCCGATCAGCCAGCGCTGCTCGAACCCGCCGCCCTGCGCGGGCAGGTCCGACAGGCGCGGGGTCAGCGTCACCTCCAGATCGCCCAGGCCCGGACGCCAGAGGCTGAGCGCCAGGGGCGCGCCCTGGGCGGCCTCCACGGCCTCGCGCATCTGGGTGAAGCGGGTCACGGGCTGGCCGTCGATGGCCAGGACCACGTCGCCCTCGCGCAGGCCGGCTGATGCGGCGGGGCTGCGGGGCGCGACGCCGCCAATCCGGGCGGGCATCGGGTCGGGCCCGGTCACCGTCATGCGGCGCCCGTCGCGTTCGACCTGCCAGTCCTGGCTGGAGGCGACGGGCAGTTCGCCCACCGCGCGGCCCAGATCGCCCCAGGACGCGACCGGCTGGTCGCCGATGGCCAAGATCCGGTCGCCGGGCTGCAATTCGTTGGTGATGGCGGGCGGCGCCTCGCTGATGCGGCCCACGCGTACCTCGTCCAGGGCGATGCCTTGGACCACCGCGAATCCGCCGAAGATCGCGATGGACAGGATGAAGTTGAAGACCGGCCCCGCCAGCAGCGTGGCGAAGCGCGCCCAGAGCGGCGCGCCATGCAGCGTCTGGCGCCGCAGCGCGGGATCGACCCGCCCCCCGGGCCCCGCGCTGGCCGCGTTCTCGTCGCCCAGAAACCGCACATAGCCGCCCAGAGGGACGGCCGCGACCTGCCAGACGGTGCCGCGCCGGTCGGTGCGGGCCAGCAGGCGCGGGCCGAAGCCCACGCTGAACACCTCGGCCCGGATGCCGGACCAGCGGCCGACGATGTAATGGCCGTATTCATGCACAGTGACGATCACCGCCAGCGCGACGAAAAAGGCCAGCAGCGTCCACAGCGTGCTTCCGGTCTGGGCGATCAGGTCCATCATCGGGCGGCCTTTCGTCGGGCGAGCGCGTCCCAGTCAAGGACGGATCGCAGGTCCTGGGGGTCGCGGGAAAATCCGTCCATGCCCGCCAGCGCGGCCAAGGTGGCCTCGACCCGCGGGGCCATGTCGGTGAAGCGGATGCGCCCGGCGATGAAATCGTCCAGCGCCTGTTCCTTGGCGGCGTTGAAGACCGCGCCCGCGGCGCCCCCCGCTTCCATCACCTCGCGCGCAAGGCGCAGGGCGGGCCAGCGGGTCTCGTCCGGGGCGCGGAAGGTCAGGCGACCCAAGGCCGCCAGATCCAGCGCCGGAACGGGCAGCGGACGACGTTCGGGCCAGTTCAGCGCATAGCCGATGGCATGGCGCATGTCCGGCGCGCCCAGATGCGCGATCGAGCCGCCGTCGTGATGGGTCACCATCGCATGGATGATCGATTCGGGATGGACCAACACCTTGATGCGGCGCGCGTCGAGGCCAAAGAACTCCTTGGCCTCGATCACCTCCATCGCCTTGTTGAACATCGAGGCGCTGTCGATGGTGATGCGCTGGCCCATGGCCCAGTTGGGATGGGTCGATGCCTCGGCCACGGTGGCGGCGGCCAGCCGTTCCAGCGGCCAGTCGCGGAAGGCCCCCCCCGACGCGGTGATGGTCACATCCATGACGCTGTCGAGGGTTTCACCCCCAAGCGCCTGAAACAGCGCGGAATGTTCGCTGTCCACCGGCAGGATCCGGGCGCCCGCCCGTTCCGCCGTGCCGCGCAGCAGCGCGCCCGCGCAGACCAGCGATTCCTTGTTGGCCAAGGCCAGGATCGACCCCTGGCCCATCGCCGCCAGCCCCGGCGCCAGCCCGGCCGATCCGACGATGGCCGACAGGACCCAATCGGCGGGCCGGGCGGCGGCATCGACCAGCGCCTGCGTGCCGGCGGCGGCGGCGATGCCCGTCCCCGCCAGCGCGGCGCGCAGATCCTCCAGGCAGTCGTCATGGGCGGTGACGGCGATCTCGGCGCGCAGGTCGCGGGCCATCTGCGCCAGCCGGGCGATGTTGCGCCCCCCGGTCAGGGCGACGGTGTGGAACCGGTCGGGATCGCGCCGGATCAGGTCCACGCCATTGGCGCCCACGGAGCCCGTCGCCCCCAGGATCGAAATGCGTCTCATACGTCAGTTCACCACGGGCAGGCTGGTCAGGACGCCGATCAGCATGGTGGCCAGCACCGCGCCGGTCACTGCGTCAAATCGATCCATGAAGCCGCCATGGCCCGGGATCAGGTTCGAGCTGTCCTTGACGCCCGCGCGGCGCTTCAGCCAGCTTTCGGCGATGTCGCCCAGCTGCCCCGCTAGGCAGACCAGCGGCGAGACCCAGATCAGCGTCGCATCGCCCCGATCCATCGCCCAGAGGATCGCGCCCAGGATGCAGGCGCCGATCCAGCCCGCGACGGTGCCGGACCAGGTCTTCTTGGGGCTGACGGCGGGCCAGAACTTGGGCCCCCCGATCATCCGGCCGAAGAAATATCCCGCCGTGTCCGAGATGATGATGACCCCCATCAGCCACAGCACGAAATTCAGCCCGTAGCTTTCGCGGAAATCCACCAGCCCATAGGCCACCAGCAGGATCGCCGCGCCGAAGATCGCATAGGTCGCCCGGTCCCGCGCCGCCGCCCCCGGCAGGCCCAGCAGGATGGGCAGCGCCAAGGCCGCCCAGGCCCAAGGCAGGCCGGTCAGCGCCACGGCCTGGGACAGGCCCGCGATGGCGGCCAGCGCGATGGGGCGCGACCGTCCGAACAGGGTGACGTGGCGGGCCGGGTTCTTCCAGCCGGTCATCGCCGCCAGTTCCCAGAAGGTCACCGCCGATATCACCGCCATGCCGAGCCGCAGCCAGGCCCCCTCGGCCACGGCCAGCAGCACCCCGATCCCCAGCAGCACGATGGTGGATGCCACGCGCCGCGACAGGTCGGCCCACTTGCCCCCGGTTCTGACGCCGGCGGCCGTCATGCGCCCCCGAAGCGGCGCTCGCGCAGGCCGTAGCGGTCCAGGATGCGGGCCAGGTGATCGGGGGTGAAATCCGGCCACAGGGTCGGCGTGAACTCGTATTCGGAATAGGCCGCCTGCCATGGCAGGAAGTTCGAGGTCCGCGTCTCGCCCGAGGTGCGGATCACCAGGTCGGGATCGGGATGGCCGGCCGTGTCCATGCAGGCGGCCAGATCGGCCTCGGTCGGCGCGGTGATCTCGCCCGCCGCGATCCGTTCGGCCAGCCGGGCCGAGGCGCGCAGCAATTCGTTGCGCCCGCCGTAATTGATGGCCACCGTCAGGTTCAGCCGCGTGTTGCCCGCCGTCCGCGCCTCGATCGAGGCCATCAGGTCCTGCAGCCGCCGGTCCAGCCGCGAGCGTTCGCCGATGAAGCGCATCCGCACCCCTTCGGCGGACATGCCCTCGGCCTCGCGCTGGATATAGCGGCGAAAGATCTTCATCAGGCCCAGGACCTCTTCGGTCGAGCGCTTCCAGTTCTCGGTCGAAAAGGCATAGACGGTCAGCCAGTCCACCCCCAGATCGGGACAGGCAGTGACGATCTGCTTGACGCGCTCGGCCCCGCGACGGTGCCCGACCAGGCGCGGCCAGCCGCGCTCGGCCGCCCAACGGCCATTGCCGTCCATGATGATCGCGACGTGACGCGGGCGCGTCACGCCCCCCGCCGCCACGGCCGTCGATGCCCCCCGAGCCCATACCATGATCGGATCAGACCTGCATGATTTCGGCCTGCCTGGCCGTCAGCGCCTCGTCAACCGATGCGATCATGCGGTCGGTCAGGGACTGGATCTCGGTTTCCCAGAACTTCTGGTCGTCCTCGGGCATGCCGGCGGTCTTGCCCTTCTTCACCTGGTCCATGCCGTCGCGGCGCACGTTGCGGATCGAGACGCGCGCGCTTTCGGCATATTGGGCGGCGACCTTGGTCAGCTCGCGGCGGCGTTCCTCGTTCAGCTCGGGGATGGGCAGCATGATGATGGTGCCGTTCAGCTGCGGATTGATCCCCAGCCCGGATTCGCGCAGGGCCTTTTCGACCTTGCCGACCATGGCCTTGTCCCAGATGTTGATGGTGACCATGCGCGGTTCGGGGACGTTGACGGTGCCCAGCTGGTTGATGGGGGTCATCTGGCCATAGGCCTCGACCTGGACCGGGTCGATCATCGAGGCCGAGGCCCGCCCGGTGCGCAGGCTGGCGAATTCGCCGCGCAGGCTGTCCATCGCCCCCTTCATGCGCCGTTCCAGATCGTCGATGTCGATTTCGATGTCCTCAGCCATGTCGGACTGCCTCTGCTTTGAATTTTTTCCGCTTGTAACCGCAACGCCCCGGATTGGCAAAGCCTTTGCCGGGGCGGTCCGATCAGGACGCGTCGCGGTCGCGCCCGGTTCCCTCGGCCCGCGACAGGCGCTCCTCGATCTGGGCCAGGCGCGACAGGACCTCGTCGCGATAGGCCTCGGTGGCTGCGTTCTCCTCCTCCTGATGGGCCTCCTGCATGGAGTTCACGATGAGACCCACGACCAGGTTCATCACCGCGAAGGTGGTCATCAGGATGAAGGGCACGAAGAACAGCCAGGCCAGGGGAAAGACCTCCATCACCGGGCGCACGATGCCCATGGACCAGCTTTCCAAGGTCATGATCTGAAACAGCGAATAGGCCGAATTGCCCATGTCGCCGAACCATTCCGGGAAGGCCCCCGCGAAGAGCTTCGTCGCCATTACCGCGAAAATGTAGAAAATGATACCCATCAGCAGAAAGACTGAGGCCATGCCCGGCAGCGCGGACAGGAATCCCTCGACCACGCGGCGCAGCCGCGGCGTGACCGACACGATGCGCAGCAGCCGCAGGATGCGCAGCGCGCGCAGAACCGACAGGCCTTGGGTCGCCGGCATCAGCGCGATCCCCACGATCACGAAGTCGAAGACGTTCCAGCCGTCGCGGAAGAATCGCCCCCCGCGCGCGAACAGCTTCATCCCGATCTCGATCACGAAGATCGACAGGCAGGCCGCGTCCAGAAACAGGATCAGCGGCCCCGCCGCGGCCATGACCGTGACGGATGTCTCCAGCCCCAGGATGATCGCGTTGAACAGGATGACGGCGGTGATGAAGCCCTGGGCGCGCGGGCCGTGGATCAGTGCGTCGATCCGGGCGCGCAGCGACATGTCAGTTGTGGACACGCGTATAGGTCCCCCGCCCTTCCAGGATCGACCGGAAGCCCCCCGGCGCGTCCAGCGAGAACACGATGATCGGCAGCTTGTTGTCGCGGGCCAGCGCGATGGCGGATGCGTCCATCACGCCCAGATGCTTCTGCAGCACCTCGTCATAGCTGACATCGCCGTATCGCTTGGCATCGGCATGCTTGACCGGGTCCTTGTCATAGACGCCATCGACCTTGGTGCCCTTGAAGATCGCCTCGCAGTTCATCTCGGAGGCGCGCAGCGTGGCCGCGGTATCGGTGGTGAAATAGGGGTTCCCGGTGCCCGCGGCAAAGATCACGATGCGCTTCTTTTCCAAGTGGCGGATGGCGCGGCGGCGGATATAGGGCTCGCAGACCTCGTCCATGCGGATGGCGCTGATGACGCGGCAATGCAGGCCCTTGGCCTCCAGCGCGGATTGCATGGCCAGGGCGTTCATGACGGTGGCCAGCATGCCCATGTAATCGGCGGTGGTGCGTTCCATCCCCTGCGCGCTGCCCTGCAGCCCGCGAAAGATGTTGCCGCCGCCGATCACCATGCAGACCTCGACGCCCATGGCCTGGACGGCCTCGACCTCATTGGCGATGCGGGTCACGGTGGGCGGATGCAGGCCGTAGCCCTGGTCGCCCATCAGCGCCTCGCCCGAGATCTTCAGCATCACGCGGCCATATTGCTTCGGTGTCTCGGTGGTCATGGGGGGCTCCTGTCGCCGGTCGCTTTTCTCGGGGCGCTAAATGTCGCAAAAGGGCAGCCGGATCAACTGCCGGATGGACGATGCGCGACCCTGACCTGACACAGATCGATCCGGCGCGCCACCTGGTGATCGCGGGTCCGACCGCCAGCGGCAAGTCGGCGCTGGCCCTGGCGGTCGCGCGGGCCCAAGGTGGGCTGATCGTGAATGCCGATGCGCTGCAGATCTGGTCCTGCTGGCGGGTGCTGACGGCGCGGCCCGATGCGGCGGATCTGGCGGCCGCGCCACACGCGCTCTATGGCCATGTGGCGCCGGGGCGTGCCTATTCCGTGGGCGACTGGCTGCGCGAGGTGGCGGGCCTGCCGGGGCGGCTGATCGTCGTGGGGGGCACGGGCCTCTATCTGACGGCGCTGACGCGGGGGCTGGCGGCGATCCCGCCCGTGCCCGACGCGGTGCGGGCGCGGGCCGATGCGATTCTGGCCGAACCGCAGGGGCTGGCGCGGCTGGTCGGCGATCTGGATGCGCCAAGCCGGGCGCGGATCGATCTGCGGAACCCCGCCCGCGTCCAGCGCGCATGGGAGGTGCTGACCGCCACCGGGCGCGGCATCGCCGATTGGCAGGCCCGGACCCCGCCGCCCCTGCTGTCGCCCGACCGGGTGCAGGGGCTGGTCGTCACCGCCGATCGCGACTGGCTGGCCGACCGCATCGCCCGGCGCTTCCATGCCATGCTGGACCAGGGCGCGCTGGAGGAGGCCCGCGCCGCCCTGCCCGCATGGGACCCCGCCGCGCAATGGGCCCGCGCCATCGGCGCGCCGGAACTGATCGCCCATCTGCAGGGCCGCATGACCCTGCCCGAGGCGACCGAGCGCGCCGTCATCGCCTCGTGCCAGTACGCGAAGTCGCAGCGGATCTGGTTCCGCAACCGCATGCCCGACTGGCAGCTGTGGCCCGTCGGCCACGACTGAGGCCTCGCGCGCCCGAAATGCGAAACCCGACAGCCGTTCATTGAGTTTTCACCCATATCGGCGATAATTTGCCGATGCGCGATTGGGGAAGGCGGGCTGGCATCATGTCGCTATGGGAACGCTCTGGTTGGACTGGCGGATTTCCGTTCACGCCCTCGGGGCTGGGCCTGTCCGATCCCGCCCGCACTGGGGCCCGATCAGGCCAGGGCGACCGCGTCCCGGTAACGGCGGCGCGGGTGCCCGATGCGGGCCCCGCCCGCGTTCAGGCCCGGCCCGTCGCCAGCTATGGCCGGATCGTGATGCCCGATGCGCTGGCCGTGCGCGTGGCGCCCGCCTCGCGCCGCTTCGCGCCCCGCAAGGCCAGCCTGCGCCTGCTGCCGCTGGAGGCGTTCAGCTGGGGCACCGGCCGGGGCCCCGTCCATCCCCGCACCCGCCCCGACCACACGCTGATCTGGGTGACCCAAGGCCGCGTCCGCCTGGATTTCCCGCGCAGCGGCGCGCTGCTGGACGCCGACGACGTCCGCTTCATCCCCGCCGGAACCGCCTTTGCCAGCCGCTCGCAGCCGGGGGCCTTGGGCCATGTGCTGCTGCTGTCGCCGGAACTGGCCGTCGATCTGGACCCGGCCCTGCCCTGTCGGGTGACGGCGGGCTGCGCGGGCCATGGGGCGGCGGCGCTGATGTCCTGCCTGCAGGGTCTGGTCGATGAGGCCGCGCGCGCCCCCGACTGCAAGGCGCTGACCTGCCATCTGAACCTGCTGGCCCTGCGCCTGTCGCGGCTGGATCCGGAACGTGGGGCAATGCCGGGCCAGCCCCATGCCGGCCCCGACCGCCCGCTAGTAGACCGCTTCCTGGCCTTGGCCGCCATCCAGATCGGCGCGCCCCGCACCCTGGCCGAACTGGCCCAGGACCTGGGCACGACGCTGACCCTGCTGGACCGCGCCTGCCTTGAGGCGCGGGGCAAGCGCGCCATCGACCTGCTGCACGAGCTGCGCCTGGAACGCGCGGCCGAGATGCTGCGCCATACCGACCGCCCCGCGGCGCGCATCGCCCAGGATCTGGGCTATGCCAGCCACACCCATTTCACGCGATCCTTCGTGGCCGCCACCGGCCGTACGCCCGAGGCCTATCGCCAGCAGATGCAGTAAGGACCCCATGGCAGGGGGGTCCGGGGGGCGCAGCTCCCCCCGGCCGTCGCGGGACGCAATCACTCCGCGTCGGGCGCGCCCAGGACGTCGCGGCCGCGGAACCCGGTCGCCACCACGAATTTCTCCGAGGAATCGCTGCGGCTGGCCGGGGGCTTCACATTCGCGACCTTGGTGAAGTTGCGCTTCAGCATGGCCTGCATCTCGACCTCGGCGCCGCCGGCCAGAACCTTGGCGACGAAGGTGCCGCCCGGCTCCAGGACGTCGAAGGCCAGCTGCGCCGCCGCCTCGACCAGCGCCACGATCCGGATATGGTCGGTGCCCTTGTGCCCCGAGGACGAGGCCGCCATGTCCGACATCACCACATCGGCCGGCCCGCCCAGCCATTCCTTGACCTTGTCATCCGCGCCTTCGGACAGGAAATCCAGCACATGGATCTCGGCCCCGGCGATGGGGTCGACCTCCTGCAGGTCCAGGCCCAGAACGCGCCCGACCTTCTTGCCCGATTTCTCGCCCAAGGCGTTCACGCGGGCCACGGCCACCTGGCACCAGCCGCCGGGCGCGCAGCCCAGATCGACGACCCGCGCGCCCGGCACCAGAAAGCGGTACTTGTCGTCCAGCTCGATGATCTTGTAGGCCGCGCGCCCGCGAAAGCCCTCGCGCTTGGCGCGGGCGACATAGGGGTCGTTCAGCTGCCGCTCCAGCCACAGCTTCGAGGACATCTTGCGGCCCTTGGCGGTCTTGACCCGCACCTTCAGGTCGCGCGTGCCGCGGCCGCTGGTCTTGCCGGCCCGGCTGGTGGGTTGTTTCGTCATCAGGCCACTCCGTTCAGTCCTTCGGGCGTCAGCACCCCATCGCGCACCATCTGGGCATAAAGCAACCCCTCGCGCAGGCCGCGATCCGCGACTGACAGCTTGCTGGTGGGCCAGACCCGCATCAGCGTCTGCAGGATCGCCGCACCCGACATGATCAGCGCATGGCGCTCGCGCCCGATGCGCGGATCGCTGCGCCGCCCCTCGGGGCCCAGCTGCAGATAGGAATGGATCACCCGGTCGATCTGGTCGCTGGTCATCTCCAGCCCGTCGACCTTGGTCCGGTCATAGCGGCGCAGGCCCAGGAAACTGGCCGCCACGGTCGTCACGGTCCCTGAGGTGCCGATGATCTGGAACCCCTCATCGGGCGATCCGTCCGCATAGGGGGTGAAATTCGCCAAGGCCTCCTCGAAGAACCAGGACATCAGCGCAAAGCGACCCTGATCATCCTCGACATCCGCGAACTGGTCGCGCAGCGTGGCCACGCCCAGGGGCACGCTGATCCAGTCGACGACCCGCGCGCCCCCCGGCTGCGGGTTCCCGAAGCCATCCGACAGGCGCATGATCGCGCGCGGACGCTCCTTGGGCTCGACATCCTCCAGGTCGATCCAGACCAGCTCGGTCGACCCGCCACCGATATCGACGACCATCAGGGTCTCTGTCTTCTGGCTGACCAGCGGGGCGCAGCTGATGACGGCCAGGCGGGCCTCCTCCTCGGCGCCGATGATCTCGATGGGCAGGCCGGTCTCGCGGCGGATGGTGCGCATGAAATCGCGGCTGTTGCGGGCCCGGCGGCAGGCCTCGGTCGCGACCAGGCGCATGTTGCGGACCTTGTGCTGGTCCAGCTTGCGCTTGCAGACCTGCAGCGCATGCACCGTCCGGGCCATCGAGCTGCGCGACAGCCGGCCAGACGCCTCCAGCCCCTGGCCAAGCTGAACCGGCTTGGAGAAGCTGTCTATGACCTGGAACTGACTGCCCGTCGGACGGGCGATCAGCATCCGGCACGAATTGGTCCCCAGGTCCAAGGCAGCGTAAAGCGCCCCTTCACCGGGTTGTCGGGTGCCCGACGGCTCGACCGTATTTCTCGGGAACGCGTCCGCACCCGCAGGACGCTTGGGCGTCATGACACACGCCCTCCGATGACTTGTTGATCAAAAGGTAACCTGCCGCGTGCCGCCATTCAAGGGCCCGTGACCCGCGCCTTTTCCGGGGCGAGCGCGTCGGGCCTTGACGCGCCAGATGCCGCGCGGCAATCCAGAGGCGATGATGGACCTCCGCCCCGTAGCCCACCCGATCGGCAAGATCCTGACCGTGATCGGGGCGTTCATGCTGTTTCCGATGGCGGTCGACTGGTGGAACGGCGATCCGCATTGGGTGGTGTTCCTGCAATCGGCGGCGCTGACGATGATCGCGGGCACGCTGGTCGCGGTGGCGACGGCGGGGCGCTATGACCACCTGACGCTGCATCAGGCCTTTCTGCTGACATCGGGGATCTGGCTGATCCTGCCGCTGTTCGGGACGCTGCCGCTGATGCTGGGGGCGTCGGACGCCAATTTCACAGATGCCTTCTTCGAATCCATGTCGGGATTCACCACGACCGGCACGACCGCCCTGCCCCAGCTGGACGGGCTGGCCCGCGGCATCCACCTGTGGCGCGCGATCCTGCAATGGGCGGGCGGGCTGGGGATCGTCGTGGTGGCGATGGTCTTTCTGCCGGTGATGAAGGTCGGCGGAATGCAGTTCTTCCGATCCGAGGGGTTCGACACCTTGGGCAAGGTCCTGCCCCGCGCGGGCCAGATCGCGGGCGAGATGACCCAGCTCTACCTGATCCTGACCGGGGCCTGCGTCATCACCTATCTGCTGCTGGGGCTGAGCGGGTTCGACGCGATCGTGCATGCCCTGACGACGATCTCGACCGGCGGCTTCTCCAGCTATGATGCCAGCTTCGGGGCGTTCCTGGGGCCACCGGAATGGGCGGCCTGCCTGTTCATGATCCTGGCCTCGATCCCCTTCATCCGCATGGTCCAGCTGATGCGCGGCCAAGCGGCACCCCTGTGGCGCGACACCCAGGTCCGGGCCTATCTGCGATGGGTCTTCTATGCCTGCGCGATCATCGTGATCTATCGCCTGGCCTGGATGGGCCAGAGCGCCCATCCCGAGGAGATGCTGCGCGAGACGGTGTTCAACACCATATCGACCTTTTCGGGCACGGGGTTCGCATCGACCAACATGACCATGTGGGGGCATCTGCCGCTGACGGTGCTGATCATCGCGGGGCTGATCGGGGGCTGCACCGGGTCGACGGGCTGTTCGGTCAAGGTGTTCCGATACCTGGTCCTGTTCGAGGCGGTGGGCGCCCAGATCCGCCGGATGCATTCGCCGCACCGGATCTATCCGCTGCGCTATGACGGCCAGCCGCTGGACCAGGACGTGGTCGATTCGGTCATGGCCTTCTTCACGCTGTTCTTTCTGACCTTCGGGCTGCTGATCGTGGGGCTGTCGCTGACCGGGCTGCATCCGCGCACCGCCCTGACCGCCGCCTGGACCGCCATCGCCAATATCGGCCCGGTCTGGGGCCCCGAGATCACCGCCAACGGATCGGTGGCGGAGTTTCCGACCGCGGCCAAATGGCTGATGATCCTGGGCATGTTCCTGGGCCGGTTGGAACTGGTCTCGGTCCTGGTGCTGCTGCTGCCGCGGTTCTGGCGGCCCTAGTCCCCGGCCAGGCTGTCGCTGATCTGGGCCATCAGGCGGGCATGGGTCACCGGGTCGGATGCGGGCCAGATCAGCACCCAGCCCTCGGCCCGGCCCTCGCGCAGCCGCATCTCAGCCCCGCCCAGATGGTCGTCATTGCCGCCGCGCAGCGTCACATGGCCGCGCCGCACCTGCCGTTCGGGGCGCGGCACCCAGCCAAGCGCGGTGACCAGCCCCGCCATGTGCAGCATCTCGGCCTGATCGCCGGGGCGGCTAAAGAGGATCAGCGCCGCCCCCGACCCGTCCCGCGGGCCATAGATCGCCATGCCGTCCTGGACCCGGTCGAAGGCCAGGGCCCGCATCGGCGCCGTCAGGCGCAGGCCGGTGGCGGCATCCGTCAGCACCTCCAGCCCCTGATCCGCGGCCCAGGCCGCGCGGCGTTCCGACAGCAGCCGCAGTGCGCGGCCCGGATCGGTGGCGGCGCGGGCGGTCGCGATCTCGGCTTGGATGGCGGCGCGGGTCATCGGCCCGTCCAGCCCGTCGATCGGCCCCGGGTAATGGCCCGCCCATCGCAGGTCGCGCTGCGCCGCATCCAAGGGCGGCATGGGTTCGGGATCGCCCGGCGCGGGCAACTCGGGCGCCCCGCCCGCGTCCAGCGCGCGCCCCAGATCGCCGCGCGGGACGATGGCCGCATCGCCCGGCGCCAGCCCCGCCTGGACCAGGATCGGCAGCCAGGCCTCGGCCGCATCGGGTGCGACCGGGCCCAAGGCGATGGCAAAACCCTCCCCATCCGCCCAGAGCCCCGCCTCGGGCAGGTCCGCGCGGGCGGCCTCCAGCGCGGCGCGGGCCTCGTCCTCGGTCGCATGGGCGGTCAGGCGCAGCCAGACGCCCGGCGCGGGGGCGGCCTCCGGGGTGGCGCCGACCGGGGTCAGGGCGGTGCCGGGCGGCGGCAGGCTGACAAAGGCATCCGCAGGCACCCGCCCCGCCGCCTGCAGCTGGCCCAGCAGCGCCTCGGCCCGGGCGGCGGGCAAGGGGCCGATGGCGATGCCGGTCCAGCCCCCCTCCAGCGGCAGGGTCACGACGCCTTGGATCCGCATGGCCCAGTCCCGCGCGACATCGCCCGCCTGCGCGTCGGGCCGGGCCTCCAGCCGGATCACCGCATCCTGGGCCGACACCACCCCCGGCAAAGCCAGCGCCAGCGCCGTCAGCACCATCCTCGTCGCAGACATCCCGCCCCCGTCATCCGGGCCTTTATTGACCCTGTTCCGCCGCGCGCCTAGAAGACGCCGACGCATGCCCGATCTATGCAAAAGGATGGCCCGATGACCAGCCCCGACCGACCCCGCAGCTTTCAGGAGATCATCCTGCGCCTGCAAGGCTATTGGGCACAGCAAGGCTGCGCCGTCCTGCAGCCCTATGACATGGAGGTCGGCGCGGGCACCTTCCACCCGGCGACCACGCTGCGCGCGCTTGGCAGCCGCCCTTGGGCCGCGGCCTATGTCCAGCCGTCGCGCCGCCCCACCGACGGCCGCTATGGCGAGAACCCCAACCGGTTGCAGCATTACTACCAGTATCAGGTCATCATCAAACCCTCGCCCCCCGACCTGCAGGAGCTGTATCTGGGCAGCCTGCGCGCGATCGGGCTGGACCCGATGGTCCATGACGTGCGCTTCGTCGAGGATGACTGGGAATCCCCCACGCTCGGCGCGTGGGGCCTGGGCTGGGAGGTCTGGTGCGACGGCATGGAGGTCAGCCAGTTCACCTATTTCCAGCAGGTGGGCGGCCATGACTGCAAGCCCGTCAGCGGAGAGCTGACCTATGGGTTGGAGCGTCTGGCCATGTATGTGCTGGGCGTCGAACATGTCATGGACATGCCCTTCAACGACCCCGACGCGCCCATCCCGCTGCGCTATGGCGACATCTTCCGCCAGACCGAACAGGAATATTCGCGCTGGAACTTCGACCAGGCCGACACGGACACACTGTTCCAGCATTTCAAGGATGCCGAGGCCGAATGCGCCCGCATCCTGTCCGCCGATCCGACCGACAGCGCGGGCCGCGCCATTCCGATGGCGCATCCGGCCTATGACCAGGCGATCAAGGCCAGCCACATCTTCAACCTGCTGGATGCGCGCGGCGTCATCAGCGTGACCGAACGCCAGGCCTATATCGGCCGGGTGCGCGCGCTGTCCAAGGGCTGCGCCGATCTGTTCCTGACCACCGACGCCGCCGGGGCGCCAGCATGAATTGGGGCAAGGTCGCGATCATCGCCTTGGTCGGCGGCGGCATCGCCGCGGGCGCGGGCGTGTGGTACACGCAGGAATACGCCTTCTTCGACAGCATCGACCCCGCCAGCCCCGAGGCCGCGATCACCGTCCAGACGGCAGACGGCCCCGTCCCCCTGCCCCTGACCGGGTTCGAGGGGATCAACGCCGACAGCTCGCCCATCCGCTGGCGCATCTGCGGACGCGCCGAGGCGCTGCCTGAGGGCATGATCCCCGCGCCCGCCTCGCAGCCGCTGAACGGGCCGCGCTGGTTTTCCTGCTATGACGCGCCGCGGATCGGCGCCGACCTGCAATCGGGCGCCGCCACCGCCTGGCTGGCCCAGTCCGAGGTGCGCCCCGACGTGGACCGCATCCTGGCCGTCTATCCCGACGGGCGCGTCTATGGCTGGCACGAATATAACGAAAAGAACCCGGAACGCGGAGTGATGGACTGATGCCCGACCTTCTGATCGAGCTTTTCTCGGAGGAAATCCCCGCCCGCATGCAGGCCCGCGCCCGCGAGGATCTGCGGCGCATGGTCACCGACGGCCTGGTCGAGGCCGGGCTGACCTATGCATCCGCCGGCGCCTTCTCGACGCCCCGCCGCCTGGCCCTGACCGTCGAGGGCCTGACCGCCGCCAGCCCGACCACGCGCGAGGAACGTAAGGGCCCCCGCACCGACGCGCCCGAAAAGGCGCTGGAGGGGTTCCTGCGTTCGACCGGCCTGACCCGCGACCAGCTGGAGGCGCGCGACGACAAGAAGGGCCAGGTCTGGTTCGCCACCGTGACCAAGCCCGGCCGCCCCGCCGCCCAGATCGTGGCAGAGGTGCTCGACGCCACGATCCGCAATTTCCCTTGGCCCAAATCCATGCGGTGGGGGTCGGGGTCGCTGCGATGGGTGCGCCCGCTGCATTCGATCCTCTGCATCCTGTCGGATGAGGCCGGCGCGACCGTCGTGCCCCTGACCGTGGACGGCATTACCGCAGGCGACACCACCCGCGGCCACCGCTTCATGGCCCCCGATGCCTTCGCCGTCACCGGGTTCGAGGATTACGCCGCCAAGCTGCGCCGCGCCCGCGTCATGCTGGACGCCGAGGAACGCGCGTCCGAGATCCGGTCCCAGGCCGACAACCTGGCCTTCGCCCGCGGCTGGCGCATCGTGCCCGACGACGCCCTGCTGACCGAGGTCGCGGGCCTCGTCGAATGGCCCGTCCCCCTGATGGGCGTGATCGAGGACCGCTTCCTGGCCCTGCCCCCCGAGGTCCTGCAGACCTCGATGAAGGAGCATCAGAAGTTCTTCTCGGCCCAAAACCCCGCCACGGGCCGGATCGAAGGCTTCGTCACCGTCGCCAATATCGAGACCCCCGATGACGGCGCCACGATCCTGTCGGGCAACCAGCGCGTGCTGGCCGCCCGCCTCTCGGACGCCGCCTTCTTCTGGGAGAACGACCTGCGCGAGGCGACATCGGGCATGAAGGCGTGGGAGGACGGGCTGTCAGCGGTCACCTTCCACAACAAGCTGGGCAGCCAGGCCGACCGCGTGGCCCGCATCGCGGCGCTGGCCCGCGAGATCGCCCCCCTGGTCGGCGCAGACCCGGACCAGGCCGAACGCGCCGCGCGTCTGGCGAAACTGGACCTGCGCTCGGCCATGGTGGGCGAGTTCCCCGAGCTGCAGGGCACCATGGGCCGCTACTACGCGCTGGAGGCCGGAGAGACTGACGCCGTCGCCGACGCCGCCCGCGATCATTACAAACCCCTTGGCCCCTCCGACGAGGTCCCCACCGCCCCCGTCTCGGTCGCCGTGGCGCTGGCCGACAAGATCGACACGCTGACAGGGTTCTGGGCGATCGACGAGAAGCCCACCGGGTCCAAGGATCCGTTCGCCCTTCGACGTGCGGCGTTGGGGGTGATCCGCCTCTCTCTGAAGAACATGCTCACCGTTTCCATGCGCACACCTCTGCGCAACGGTCTCATGGCCTCATTTGCGCAAAGCATACGCGCTGCTGTGGAAGAACATGATGACGCTACTGAACGAGCGTGGCAAACGATAGGTGGCCAAGGCGCGGCCTACGCGAAAAAGCTGTATTCAGATGCAGTAGATAAGAAGTTCAATGAGATTGACTGGGAGGGCATTCTCGAGGGTGCCAAGAAAAGCGGTAAGCTAGAGCAGGCAATAGACCGTCGTCCGGGGAGGTATCTCAATGATTACATTACCGACCTCCTCTCCTTCCTCCACGACCGCCTCAAGGTCCATCTGCGCGAGCAGGGCATTCGGCATGACATCATCGACGCGGTGCTGGCGCAGGAGGGGAATGACGACCTCGTGCGCGTGGTGGCGCGCGCCACGGCGCTGAACGCGATGCTGGCGACGGATGACGGGCGGAACCTGACCCAGGGCCTCAAGCGCGCCGGCAACATCCTGGCCCAGGCCGAGGAGAAGGACGGCGTCGAATACAGCTTCGGCGCAGACCCCAAATTCGCCGAGACCGACGAGGAACGGGCGCTGTTTGCCGCGCTGGACCGCGCCGATCCGGCGATCCGCGCGGCGATGAAGGCCGAGGACTACCCCGCCGCCATCACCGCCATCGCCGCGCTGCGCGCGCCCATCGACGCCTTCTTCGAGGCGGTGCAGGTCAACAGCGACAACCAGATCCTGCGCCGCAACCGCCTGAACCTGCTGTCGCGCATCCGCGACGCGGGCCGCCAGATCGCGGATTTCACCCGCATCGAGGGCTGAATATTGGAACGTCACAGCGTCTCTTTAATAGGTTAAGGATCCGTTCATTCCCGTTGCGCTACGTGATTCACGGCCCTGGAAGCGGAGAGGCTCTATGAGCTACTCCCCGACTCTTGGACAGTTTCCGGTGTGATTTAAGCTACTGCCTGCACCTGGTGATCGGTTTCGATGGTGTTGAAGTAGACCACGGCGGGCGGTTGACCCCCATGGGCGGGGGGAGGCCGCTGGTGATTGTAAAAGGTGATCCAGCGGCCGATGCCAGCTTTTGCCTGTGACCCGGTCTCCCAGGCATGGAGATAGACGCACTCATACGTCAGGGAGCGCCAGAGACGTTCGATGAAGATGTTGTCGAGACAGCGGCCCTTGCCGCCCATCGAGATCCGGGTGCCGATCCGTTTCAGCCGGTCGGTTCAGGCAAAGGACGTGAGCTGCGATCCTTGATCGGTATTCATGATCTCGGACGGGCCGAACTTGTGGATCGCCTCGTTCAGCGCGTCGACGCAGAAGTCGGCCGCAAGCGTGTTCGATATTCGCCAGGTCAGAACCTTGCGCGTGAACCAATCCATGATGGCGACCAAATAGAGAAAGCCCTTCTGCATCGGCAAATAGGTGATGTCGGCGCACCAGGCCTGGTTGGGCCGGTCCACCCGCAGCCCGCCCAGCAGGCAGGGGTAGATTTTGTGCCCCCTCGCTGGACGGCTGGTGTCGGGCTTTTGATAGATCGGCAGTGAGGAGGTTCAGAAAACGGTCCGGTGGACCGTTTTCCCGACGAACGCGCATGAGGCGCATCAGTCGCCGGATGCGTTTCTGGGTCACAGCATGACCCTCGTTCTGCAGGTGCTACGTCATCTGCCGCACGCCAGAGAACGGGGTATCCAGGAACTGCTTGTCGGTCAGCAACATGAGGTCGAGGTTCACCGCCGTTTCGCCCTGCGGCGCGTAATAGAACGATGACCGCAAGATCGACAGCAGGTGGCATTGCGCCCCGACCGACAGGCTCGGCTGGTTCTTCTCGATTATGGCACGCCTCACTTGCCGATCCAGGGCTTGAGCTTTCGCGACAAAAAACCGTTGGCGACCGCCTTCGCCATTGGGTTCGGACCGATGGCGCCTCGATGGCTCAGTCCCCGATCTTCGCATGACGCGACCGCACCGTATCCTCATCGATCTCGGGGTCCTTCTTGCCGCCCCGCTCGAAGATCTCTGCCGCGCCGTCCAGCAAAGCGCTCGCCATTGTCCTTGAACCAATGGCGGACTATGGCTCGCTCCATTGATGGATCATCGTCGGATGCACGCCGTATTCGGCGGCCAGTTCTGACACTGTGCGCTCGCCCTCCAGAGCCTCCAGCGCCACGCGGGCCTTGAACCCCGCATCATGGTTCCTGCGTTTCCTCACGTCCTGATCTCCTCGCTCTTGGAGACCAGAGGACGTCAGATCGTAGCTTCCGTTACTGTCCGATTCTCGGGAAGTAGCTCAGCCATAACGGGTTGCGACGCGCCTCCAGTCCTTCAGACGCCCGAACATGATTTCGATGCGGTTACGCCTTTTGTAACGCCGCTAGGCTCCAGACTCATTGAGTTTCACAGCCAGAACAAGACGGTTGCGGCGAGCATGATCGCTGAGAAGAACGTTTCCGGGCAGCGGTCATAACGGGTTGCGACGCGCCTCCAGTCCTTCAGACGTCCGAACATGATTTCGATGCGGTTACGCCTTTTGTAACGCCGCTTGTCGTATTTGACGGCCTTCTTGCGGGACCTCCGTCCGGGGATGCAAACCTTTATCCCCTTGTCTTTCAAAGCGTCTCTGAACCAGTCAGCGTCGTAGCCCCTGTCGGCCAGAAGCCACTCAGCCTTCGGCAGGCTGCCCAGCAGCGCCGCCGCGCCGGTGTAATCGCTAACCTGGCCGGCCGACATGAAGAACCCGATCGGCCGCCCCTTCGCATCGGCGACAGCGTGCAACTTGGTGTTCATACCGCCTTTGGTGCGCCCGATCTGGCGCCCGCGCCCCCCTTTTTCACCCCAAGGCTCGAGGCCGTGCGGTGTGCCTTGAGATAGGTCGCGTCATTCATGATCGTCTTGTGCTCGGCGCTCTCGGCGGCAAGGCCGACCATGATCCGGGCAAAAACCTCGCTATCGCTCCAGCGCTTCCAGCGGTTGTAGAGGGTTTTGGCCGGGCCGTATTCCTTCGGCGCGTCACACCACCGCAACCCATTACGATTGATGAAAATTATGCCGCTGAGGACGCGACGATCATCGACCCGGGGCTTGCCATGGCACTTGGGAAAGAACGGTTTCAGACGCTCCATTTGGGCGTCGCTCAGCCAGTAAAGATTACTCATCGATCAGGTCTCCTTGAGGAGCATGAATCATGCAAAGACCGTAAGATCAATGGGTCTGGAGCCTAGACTGAGGCCTCTGGAAAGCATGCGAATGCGCCTCCGTCGAGGAGCGTTATCTCGCACTTTAAACGCTTTGTTAACTTCGTGCCGATAGCATTTGGCGAAGGAATGAGGGTTAAAATGGTTGCAGTTGCCTATTCGGTCGCTTTCCAAGGCATTGAGGCACGTCTGGTCGAGGTGCAATGTGCCGTCGCCGCCGGATTGCCCGGGTTCTCGATCGTAGGCCTCCCCGATAAGGCTGTCAGCGAAGCGCGCGAGCGGGTTCGCGCGGCCTTTGCTGCCTTGGCGATAGCATTGCCGAACAAGCGGGTGACGGTGAACCTTTCGCCGGCGGATCTTCCGAAGGAGGGCTCGCATTTCGACCTGCCCATCGCCTTGGCGGTTCTGGCCGCGCTGGATGTCGTCCCGCGGGATGAAGTCGCGCGCTGCGTGGCGCTTGGCGAACTGGCGCTGGACGGGCGGCTGGTCGCGGTATCGGGGGCGCTGCCCGCGGCCGTTGCTGCGGCGGACGAGGATCGGACGCTGATCTGCCCCCGGGCTTGCGGCCCGGAGGCGGCCTGGATCGAGCAGGTCACGGTCCTGGCCCCGGACACCTTGCGCGCGGTGATCGAACATTTGACCGACCGACATCCGATTGCCCCCGCACGCCCCGGGGCCATCGTGGATGACGGGCCGGTTGCGCCCTGTCTATCCGAGCTGCATGGGCAGGAACGCGCAAAGCGTGCGATGGAGGTTGCCGCGGCCGGGCGCCACCATTTGCTGCTGGTCGGACCGGCGGGGTCTGGAAAATCCAGCCTGTCCGCCTGCATGCCGGGCCTGATGCCGCCTTTGACCGCGCGCGAGGCGTTGGAGACTTCGATGGTGCATTCGGTTGCGGGGCTGCTGAAGAACGGCCGCATCTCGCGCAGCGCACCCTTTCAGCGGCCGCATCACACGGCCTCGTCACCCGCTGTCGTTGGTGGCGGACCCAAAGCCCGGCCGGGCGAGATCAGCTTGGCCCATAATGGCGTGCTGTTTCTGGACGAATTGCCGGAATTCGACCGCAAGGTGCTGGAAAGCCTGCGCCAGCCCGTCGAGACGGGCGAGGTTTTCGTTTCGCGCGCCAATGCGCATATCCGCTATCCCTGCCGGTTCCTGCTGATGGCGGCGGCCAATCCCTGCCGGTGTGGACATCTGGCGGATCCTGCACAGGCCTGCTCGCGCGCGCCCCTGTGCGGCGAGGCCTATATGGGCCGCATTTCGGGGCCATTGATGGACCGTTTCGACCTGCGGCTGGACGTGCCCGCAGTGCAGACCGGACGTATGGATGGCGGCCCCACGGGAGACAGCTCGAAGGTCGTGGCCGAACGGGTCGCCCGTGCAAGGCAGGTCCAGGCCGAACGCTATCGCGACCATGAGGGGATCAGCGTGAATGCAGACGCCCCGCCGCCGCTGCTGGAGGAGGTCGCCGCGCTGGATCGCGAGGGGCGCGAGACGATCCAGCGCGCGGCCGAACGGTTCAGCTTGTCCGCGCGCGGCTATCACCGCGTGTTGCGCACGGCACGGACGATTGCGGATCTGGGCGGCTCGGCCACGGTGCGTGGCGTTCACCTGCGCGAGGCCCTCAGCTATCGGCTGCCGCAGCTGACGGCGGCCTGATCCGACGCGCGTTCCTTGCGGCAGGGGCGCCGGACCGCTATCTGGGGGGCGGAAGCGGTCGGGGGCGTGATGCAGGGCAAGCGGATATTGTTGATCGTCGGCGGCGGCATCGCGGCCGTCAAGGTCCCGGCCCTGGTGCGGCTGATCCGCGGCGCGGGGGCCGCCGTCACGCCGGTCCTGACGGCCGCGGGGGCCCAGTTCACGACGCCCATGTCGCTCTCTGTTTTGGCGGGCGAGCCGGTCCATGACACGCTGTGGGATCGCAATGCCGAGGCCGAGATCGGCCATATCCAGCTGTCGCGCCGGGCCGATCTGGTCGTGGTGGCCCCCGCCACCGCCGATCTGATGGCGCGGATGGCGCAGGGGCAGGCGAATGACCTGGCCTCGACCCTGCTGCTGGCCACCGACAAGCGGGTGCTGATCGCGCCTGCGATGAACGTGCGGATGTGGGACCATCCCGCGACCCGGCGCAACCTGGCCCTGCTGCGCGGCGACGGCGTCATGGTCGTGGGCCCGGACGAGGGCGACATGGCCTGCGGCGAATACGGCCCGGGCCGCATGGCCGAGCCCGAGGCGATCCTGGCGGCGATCCGCGCCGCCCTGGGCACCGGGCCGCTGGCGGGTCGGCATGTCATCGTCACCTCGGGGCCCACGCATGAGCCGATCGACCCGGTGCGCTATATCGCCAACCGTTCATCGGGGGCGCAGGGGGCGGCGATCGCGGCGGCCTTGCGCGATCTGGGCGCGCGGGTCAGCTTCGTCACCGGCCCCGCGACCGTGCCCGCGCCCGATGGCGTCACCGTGATCCCGGTCGAGACCGCCGCCCAGATGCGCGCGGCGGTCGAGGCCGCCTTGCCCGCCGATGCCGCCGTCATGGCCGCCGCCGTCGCCGATTGGCGCGTCGAGAACGGCAGCGACCAGAAGATCAAGAAGACCGGCGCGCTGCCTGTCCTGCATATGGCCGAGAACCCGGACATCCTGGCCTGGATCAGCCGCGACGCGCGCCGCCCGCGCCTGGTCGTGGGCTTTGCCGCCGAGACTCAGGACGTCACCGCCCATGCCACCGCCAAGCGCGCCCGCAAGGGCTGCGACTGGATCGTGGCGAATGATGTCAGCCCCGCCACCGGCATCATGGGCGGCAGCCACAACACCGTCACCCTGATCACCGGGACCGGCCCCGAGGATTGGCCCCGCATGGACAAGCATGCCGTCGCCGCCCGCCTGGCCGCCCGCATCGCCGAGGCCATCGCATGAGGACCTATCTGGACTGGAACGCCACCACGCCCCTGCGCCCGGAGGTCAAGGCCGCCATCATCGAGGCGCTGGAGATCGGCGGCAATCCCTCATCCGTCCATACCGAGGGGCGGGCCGCCAAGATGGCCCTGGAACGCGCGCGGGAGGAGATCGCGACCGCCTTGGGGGCCGAGGGGGCGGATCTGGTCTTCACCTCGGGCGCGACCGAGGCGGCGGCGATGGTGCTGGGACAGGGCGGGTTCCATTGCGCGCCGGTCGAACATAGCGCGGTCAAGGTCTGGTGCGATCCCGACCTGCCCGTGGACCGCGACGGGATCGTGACCGTGACGGACCCCGCCCGGACCAGCCTGCAGCTGGCCAATAACGAGACCGGCGTGATGCAGACCCTGCCGCAGGGGCTGCATTCCAGCGACCTGACCCAGGCCTTTGGCAAGGTGCCCATGGCCTTCAACTGGCTGGGCGTCACGGCGGGCTTCGTCAGCGCGCATAAGCTGGGCGGGCCCAAGGGGATCGGCGCGCTGGTCCTGAAAAAGGGCACCGACATCGCGCCGCTGATTCGCGGCGGCGGCCAGGAACAGGGCCGGCGCGCAGGGACCGAGAACCTGATCGGCATCCTGGCCTTCGCCGCCGCCGCCACCGCCGCCCAGAGGGAGCTGGAGGCCGGCCTCTGGGACGAGGTCCGCGCGCGCCGCGACGCGCTGGAGGCCCGGCTGACGGACATCGCGCCGGAGGCGGTCATCGTGGGAAAGAACGCGCCCCGCTTGCCGAACACGACCTGCCTTCTTACATCGGGCTGGAAGGGCGAAACTCAGGTCATGCAGATGGACCTGGCCGGATTTGCGATCTCGGCCGGGTCGGCCTGTTCGTCGGGCAAGGTCCGCGCCAGCGGGGCCTTGCAGGCGATGGGGTTTGACGATCAGGTTTCGCAATCGGCGATCCGGATTTCGATAAGCCCGGCTTTGGGCGACGATCAGATCAACCGATTTGCGGATGCTTGGGAAAAAGCGTATTCACGCTGGCGCGACAGGAATGGTGCGTGATCACGCACCACCGAGGAAGGATAGAGGATGACGGCAACCACCGATCTTGACGTGCGCGAAGGCGTCGACCGCGAAACGGTCGAGACCGTGCAGAACATGGGCAGCTACAAATATGGCTGGGACACCGAGATCGAGATGGAATACGCCCCCAAGGGGCTGAACGAGGATATCGTCCGTCTGATCTCGAAGAAGAACGACGAGCCGGAATGGATGACCGACTGGCGGCTGGAGGCCTATCGCCGGTGGGTCACCATGACCGAGCCGCGTTGGGCGATGCTGAACTATCCCGAGATCGACTATCAGGACCAGTATTATTACGCGCGTCCGAAAAGCATGGAGGTCAAGCCCAAGTCCCTGGACGAGGTCGACCCCAAGCTGCTGGCCACCTATGAGAAGCTGGGCATCCCGCTGCGCGAGCAGATGATCCTGGCAGGCGTCGAGGGCGCCGAGGGTGCGCCCGCCGAGGGGCGCAAGGTCGCCGTGGACGCGGTCTTCGACAGCGTCAGCGTCGGCACGACCTTCAAGGATGAGCTGGCCAAGGCCGGCGTGATCTTCTGTTCGATCAGCGAGGCGATCCGCGAGCATCCCGAGCTGGTGAAGAAGTACCTGGGCAGCGTCGTGCCGCAATCGGATAATTATTTCGCGACGCTGAACAGCGCGGTGTTTTCGGATGGCAGCTTCGTCTACATCCCCGAAGGCGTGCGCTGCCCGATGGAGCTGTCCACCTATTTCCGCATCAATGCGGAGAATACCGGCCAGTTCGAGCGCACGCTGATCGTCGCCGAAAAGGGCAGCTATGTCAGCTATCTGGAGGGCTGCACCGCGCCCAAGCGCGACACCAACCAGCTGCATGCCGCTGTCGTGGAGATCGTCATCCTTGAGGATGCCGAGGTGAAATACTCGACCGTTCAGAACTGGTTCCCCGGCGACGAGGACGGCAAGGGCGGCATCTATAATTTCGTGACCAAGCGCGCCGATTGCCGGGGCGACCGGGCCAAGGTGATGTGGACGCAGGTCGAGACCGGGTCGGCGATCACCTGGAAATACCCGTCCTGCATCCTGCGCGGCAATGAATCGCAGGGCGAGTTCTATTCGATCGCCATCGCGAACAACCACCAGCAGGCCGATACCGGCACCAAGATGATCCATCTGGGCAAGAACACCCGCTCGCGGATCGTGTCCAAGGGGATTTCCGCGGGCCATGCGCAGAACACCTATCGCGGGCAGGTCTCGATGCATCCGCGGGCGACGAACAGCCGGAACTACACGCAGTGCGACAGCCTGCTGATCGGCGACAAATGCGGCGCCCATACCGTGCCCTATATCGAGGTCAAGAATACCAGTAGCCGGGTCGAGCATGAGGCGACGACCAGCAAGGTCGATGACGATCAGCTGTTCTACTGCCGCTCGCGCGGGATGGACGAGGAAGAGGCCGTGGCGCTGGTCGTGAACGGTTTCTGCCGCGAAGTCCTGCAGGCCCTGCCGATGGAATTCGCGATGGAGGCGCAGAGCCTGGTCGCCATCTCGCTGGAAGGGTCCGTGGGCTGACCGCCCGCACCGCCACCCAATTCGGCGCCCCGGGGCGCCATCGCCGTTTGAGGAAAAGATGCTGAAAATCAAAAACCTGCATGTGAAACTTGAGGAAGAGGACAAGCAGATCCTGAAGGGTCTGACGCTGGAGGTCCCCGCCGGAGAGGTCCATGCCATCATGGGCCCCAACGGGTCGGGCAAATCCACCCTGTCCTATGTCCTGTCGGGCCGCGACGGCTATGAGGTGACCGAGGGCGAGGCGACGCTGGACGGCACCAGCCTGCTGGACATGGAGCCCGAGGAGCGCGCCGCCGCGGGCCTGTTCCTGGCCTTCCAGTATCCGGTCGAGATCCCGGGCGTCGGCAACATGACCTTCCTGCGCACCGCCGTGAACGCGCAGCGCAAGGCGCGCGGCGAGGAGGAGCTGTCCGCGGGCGAGTTCCTCAAGGTCGTGCGCGCCAAGGCCGCCGAGCTGCAAATCAGCCCCGACATGCTGAAGCGCCCGGTCAATGTGGGCTTTTCCGGCGGCGAGAAGAAGCGCAACGAGATCCTGCAGATGGCCATGCTGGAGCCGCGCATGTGCATCATGGACGAGACCGACAGCGGTCTGGACGTGGACGCCATGCGCCTGGTCAGCGACGGCGTGAACGCGCTGCGCGATGCGGGCCGCAGCTTTCTGGTCATCACCCATTACCAGCGCCTGCTGAACCACATCCAGCCGGACGTGGTCCACATCATGTCCAATGGCCGCATCATCAAGTCCGGCGGCCCGGAACTGGCGCTGGAGGTCGAGGAGAACGGCTACGGCGATCTGCTGGCGGAGGCCGGCTGATGTCCGAGAGCGCCGTTCAGGATATCCTGACCCCCGACGTGCAAGGGAAGGCCAAGCCCAAGGGCGCGCTGGATGCGCGTCTGGAGGCCTTGGACATGCCCGCCGGTCTGCGCGACGCACGCGGGGCCGCCCATCAGCGCCTGACCGCGATGGGCCTGCCCGGCCCGCGCGACGAATACTGGCGCTATACCGATCCGCGCCCCTTCAACGCGGCCACGCCTGCGCCGAAGCCGTTGGACGATGACGCGCCCTCAATCCTGTTCTCGGAGCTGGACGCGTTGCGGCTGGTCTTCGTGGACGGGGTGTTCGACGCCGAGGCCTCGGACCCGCTGCAGCTGGAGGGGGCCGAGATCGGCACCCTGGCCGATGCGCAGGGGGGCTGGGCCGCCGGTCTCTACGGCACGCTGGAGGAGGCCGGGCAGTCGCCCGTCGCGCGCCCCTTTGCGGTGCTGAACACTGCCTATGCCCGTGACGGCCTGCTGATCCGGGTGACCGGCACGCCCGCGCGTCCGATCCACGTGATCCACCGTCGCGGCTCGGCCGAGGCCGACGCGATCTGGCACCATGTCATCCGCGTCGAGGAAGGCGCGGCCCTGACCCTGCTGGAGACCGGCAAGACCGGCGCGCGGTCCAATGCCGTGATCGAGGCCGATCTGGCCCCGGGCGCCAAGCTGCACCTGATCTCGTCCAAGCGGGCGGGCGATCCGCTGGTGGGCCAGTCGCACATCTTTGCGCGGGTCGACCGCGAGGCCCAGTTCAAGGCCTTTGCCCTGGCCGTCGGCGGGCGCATCATGCGCCACGAGGCGGTGATCGACATGGTCGGCGATGATGCGGTGGCCCATGTGGCCGCGGCGGTGCTGGGCGACGGCCATGACGGGCCGTTCCATCACGACGACACGGTCTTCGTGACCCATGGGGCGCTGCGCGGCGAAAGCCGCCAGGTCTTCAAGAAGGTGCTGAAGAACGGCGCCACTGGCGTGTTCCAGGGCAAGATCCTGGTCAAGCCCGGCGCGCAAAAGACCGACGGCTATCAGATCAGCCAGGCGCTGCTTCTGGACGAGGCCAGCCAGTTCCTGGCCAAGCCCGAGCTGGAGATCTATGCCGATGACGTGAAATGCTCGCATGGCTCGACCACCGGGGCGATCGACGAGGATGCGCTGTTCTATCTGCGCTCGCGCGGGGTGCCGCGTGACCGGGCGATCGTCTTTCTGGTCCTGTCCTTCCTGGCCGACGCCCTGCAGGAGGTCGAGGACGAGGGTCTGCGCGACGAGATCAACGAACGGCTGGAAGCGTGGCTGACAAGACACCCCGCGCAATAGGTCCCGCGCGCGGCGGCATGGTGCTGCGCGTGCTGGAAAGCTGGTGGGCCCCGCGCCGGGTGGTGCGGGGCCTTTCCGGCATGCCCGACCGGGTGATGCTGGTCGTGCTGCTGCTGGCCATGCTGATCACGCTGATCGCGCAGGCGCCGGGCCATGCCCGCGCGGCGGAGCTGGACCCCTCGATCCCGCTGAACGCGCGCATCGGGGGTGCGGTGATGGGCACCATGTTCATGATGCCGCTGCTGGCCTATGGGGTGGCGGCGCTGGTGGGGGCGCTGTCCCGGCTGACACCGTGGCGCCTGACGGGGCGGGCCTCGCGGCTGGCGCTGTTCTGGGCGCTGCTGGCGGCGGCGCCGGCAGTCCTGCTGGCCGGGCTGGTGGCGGGGCTGATCGGCCCGTCCCCGGCCCTGACCCTGACCCGCGCGATCGCGGGCCTGGGCTTCCTGTTCATCTGGGCCGCCGGGATCGCGGCATTGGCGAGGCGCGCATGACGACCGACGACTTCAAGGCGCTGGTGCGCCAGACCTTCCGCAACCCCGAGGATGCCGCCCGCTGGCTGATCGCCCAGAACTGGCCGATGCAGGCCCGCTGGATGGCGCTGGTGACCGCGGTGTCGATCTCGGGGGTGCTGGCCTATCTGTCGGTCCAGCTGTTCCCCATCCCCGAGGGCGAGACGCCGATGCTGCCTTTGGGCCAGCAGCCCCTGGTCCTGGCCGGCATGCAGCTTTTCGCCATCATCGTCGGCGCCGGTCTGATGGCCGGGGTGGGGCGGATGTTCGGCGGCCATGGCCGGTTCGAGGACGCGCTGCTGCTGGCCGTCTGGATCGAGGTCATGCTGCTGATCGTGCAGGTGCTGCAGATCGTCTTTACCCTGATCCTGCCGCCCTTGGCGGGGATGCTGGGCATCCTGGCCATTGCGCTGTTCCTGTGGCTGACCGTCCAGTTCACCAAGGCGCTGCACGGCTTCACCAGCGCGCCCAAGATCCTGCTGGTGATGTTCGCCACGCTGATGGTGATGGGCTTCGTGCTGTCCTTCTTCATGGCCGGTCTGGGCCTCATGCCGGAGATGCCGCAATGAGTTTCGACGTCAACGCCGTCCGCGCCGATTTCCCGATCCTGTCCACCCAGGTGAACGGCCGCCCGCTGGTCTATCTGGACAACGGCGCCAGCGCGCAGAAACCCCGCTGCGTGATCGAGGCGATCACCTGCGCCTATGAGGGCGAATACGCCAATGTCCACCGGGGCCTGCATTACCTGTCGAATCTGGCCACCGACAATTACGAACGCGTCCGCGGCACCATCGCGCGTTTCCTGAACGCCCCGCACGAGGATGAGGTGATCTTCACCTCCGGCTCGACCGAGGCGCTGAACATGGTCAGCTACGGATGGGCCGCGCCGCGCCTTCAGGCGGGGGACGAGATCCTGCTGACCCTGATGGAGCATCACGCCAATATCGTGCCGTGGCATTTCCTGCGCGAACGGCAGGGCGTGGTCCTGAACTGGGTCGAACCCGAGGCCGATGGCAGCCTGCCACCCGAAAAGGTGCTGGCCGCGATCACCCCGCGCACGAAGATGATCGCCGTCACCCATATGTCGAACGTGACCGGCACGGTCGTGGACATCGCGGGCATCCGGGCGGGGACCGACCTGCCGCTGGTCGTGGACGGGTCGCAGGCGGCGGTGCATATGCCGGTGGACCTCTCGACGCTCGGGGCGGATTTCTACTGCATCACCGGGCACAAGCTCTATGGTCCCTCGGGCTCCGGCGCGATCTGGGTCCGGCGCGAGCGTCAGGCCGAGATGCGGCCCTTCCTGGGCGGGGGCGACATGATCCGCACGGTCGGCCGCGATCAGGTCACCTATAATGACGGCCCGCTGCGCTTCGAGGCGGGCACGCCCGGCATCGTCAACCAGATCGGCCTGGGCGTGGCGCTGGAATACCTGATGGATCTGGGGATGGAGAACATCGCCGCCCATGAACGGTCCCTGCGCGACTATGCCCGCGACCGGCTGCGCGCCCTGAACTGGCTGCAGATCCAGGGGGACGCAGCCGACAAGGGCGCGATCTTTTCCATGACGATGGAGGGAGCCCATGCGCATGACATCTCGACCATCCTCGACAAGAAGGGGATCGCGGTGCGCGCCGGCACCCATTGCGCCATGCCGTTGATGGAGCATCTGGGCGTCCCCGCCAGCGCGCGGGCCAGTTTCGCGATGTACAACACGCAGGCAGAAGTGGACGCGCTGATCGAAGGATTGACCTTCTGCCGGGAACTTTTCGCCTGAATCTTGCAAAGATTCGGGCGCATGCCGAAGAATGCCCGATAATCCTTGCCGGGCGCGGGCGATCCCGGCATCCCTGACCCATCATCAGCGATGGGGGCGGTCATGGCCGAGATTCTGGTTCTGGGTGGGGGAATGGTCGGCGTCTCGACCGCGCTGGCGTGCCAAGCGCGCGGCCATGCGGTGACCCTGATCGAACGCGGCGTGCCGGGGCGCGAGACCAGCTATGGCAATGCCGGCCTGATCCAGACCGAGGCGGTCGAGCCCTATGCCATGCCGCTTTCGCCCGGGGCGCTGTTCCAGATCGCGCTCGGGCGCGGGTTTGACGTGAAATGGACGCCCTCGGGGCTGTTGCCGCAATTCGGGGCGATCCTGTCCTATGCGCGCCATTCGCTGCCCGCGGCGCACCGCCGCGCCTCCGAGGTCTGGGGGCGGCTGATCCGGCAATCGACCGACCGCCACGCGCCCTTGGTCGAGGCCGCGGGCGCGGGCAACATCATCCGCAAGAACGGCTATATCGAGATCCACCGCACCCCCGCCCGCATGGACAAGGCCCGCGCGACGGCGGAACGCGTGCTGTCGGAATTCGGGGTCGAGGCGCGGCTGATGACCGGCGCGGAACTGCGCGCGCTGGAACCCGCGATCAAGGTCACGGTCGAGGGCGCCACCCATTGGTCCGACAGCTGGAACTGCGCCGATCCGGGCGGGCTGGTGGCCAGCTATGCGGCGCTCTTCGAACGGCGCGGCGGTCGGATCGTGAACGGCGATGCGGGCGACCTGCACCGCAAGGGCGCGGGTTGGGCCGCCGACGAGGCCGAGGGGGAACATGCCGTCATCGCCCTTGGGCCGTGGTCGCCGATGCTGACCGGGCGTTATGGTCTGCGCGTGCCGATGGTCTTCAAGCGCGGCTATCACCGGCATTACCATGTCGAACAGGCCCCGAACCACCCGATCGCCGATTTCGGCAATTCGGTCGTCCTGTCGCCCATGCGCCGCGGCCTTCGCATCGCCACGGCGGCCGAGCTGTCGCCCCATCCGCGCCTGTCCCCGCCCCAGCTGAAACATGGGGAAAAGGCCGCGCGGGAGCTGTTCGACATCGGCGCCCCGGTCGAGGCCGAGCCTTGGACCGGCCGCCGCCCCTGCATCCCCGACATGCTGCCCGTGGTGGGGCGCGTGCCGGACCAGCCGAACCTCTGGGCGCATTTCGGGCATGGGCATCAGGGCTTCACCCTGGGCCCCGTCACCGCCGAGATCCTGGCCGAGGAACTGGATGGCGGCGAGGGCTGGGCGCAGCTGTCGCCCGCGCGGTTCCGGCGCGGTTGAATTCCCGCGCCTGCGGGCACATCTTGGGGGCAACGCTGACCCTTCAGGAAACCCATGGGCCATAACAACACCAACGCGCCCGTCGCGCGTCCGATCGAAGTGACCCGCCCCAAGCTGGAGGGCGGCAAGCGCTTCGTCATGCAGTCCGAATTCCAGCCGGCGGGCGACCAGCCCACCGCCATCCGCGAGATCGCGCAGGCCGTGCGCGACGGCGAACGCGATCAGGTCCTGCTGGGCGCGACGGGCACGGGCAAGACCTATACCATGGCCAAGGTCATCGAGGAGACGCAGCGCCCCGCGATCATCCTGGCGCCCAACAAGACGCTGGCCGCCCAGCTCTACGGCGAATTCAAGGGCTTCTTTCCCGACAACGCGGTGGAATATTTCGTCAGCTATTACGATTACTACCAGCCCGAGGCCTATGTGGCCCGCTCTGACACCTATATCGAGAAGGAATCGCAGATCAACGAGGCCATCGACCGGATGCGCCACTCCGCCACGCGGGCGCTGCTGGAACGCGACGACGTGATCATCGTCGCCTCGGTCAGCTGCATCTACGGCATCGGCTCGGTCGAGACCTATTCGGCCATGACCCAGGACATGATCGTGGGCGAAAGCTATGACCAGCGGGAATTCCTGGGCCAGCTGGTCGCCCAGCAATACAAGCGGCTGGACACCTCGTTTCAGCGCGGCAGCTTCCGTGTGCGCGGCGATCTGGTCGAGGTCTGGCCCGCCCACCTGGAGGACCGCGCTTGGCGCTTCGACTTCTTCGGCAACGAGCTGGAGGCGATCACCGAATTCGACCCGCTGACCGGCAAGAAGACCGACGGTTTCAAGCAGATCCGCATCTATGCCAACAGCCACTACGTCACCCCGCGCCCGACGCTGCAGCAGGCGGTCAAGGGCATCAAGGCCGAGCTTCAGGGCCGCCTGAAGCAGCTGCAGGACGAGGGCAAGCTGCTGGAGGCGCAGCGGCTGGAACAGCGCACCAATTTCGACATCGAGATGCTGGAGGCCACCGGCGTCTGCAACGGCATCGAGAACTATTCCCGCTACCTGACCGGCCGCGCGCCCGGCGAGCCGCCCCCCACGCTGTTCGAATTCATCCCTGACAATGCCATCGTCTTTGCCGACGAATCCCATGTCAGCGTGCCGCAGATCGGCGGCATGTACCGGGGCGACTTCCGGCGCAAGTTCACCTTGGCCGAACACGGCTTCCGCCTGCCCAGCTGCATGGACAACCGCCCCCTGAAGTTCGAGGAATGGGACGCGATGCGCCCGCAATCCGTCTTTGTCAGCGCCACCCCCGCGCAATGGGAGATGGACCAGACCGGCGGCGTCTTCGTCGAACAGATCATCCGCCCCACCGGCCTTCTGGATCCCCAGATCGAGATCCGCCCCGTCGAGATGCAGGTCGACGACCTGCTGGACGAGGTGCGCCGCGTCACCGCCGCGGGCTATCGCACGCTGGTCACCACGCTGACCAAGCGCATGGCCGAGGATCTGACCGAATACCTGCACGAGCAGGGCATCAAGATCCGCTACATGCACAGCGACATCGACACGATCGAGCGGATCGAGATCCTGCGCGACCTGCGCCTTGGCGCCTTCGACGTGCTGGTGGGCATCAACCTGCTGCGCGAGGGGTTGGACATTCCCGAATGCGGGCTGGTGGCGATCCTCGATGCCGACAAGGAGGGCTTCCTGCGATCCGAGACTTCGCTGATCCAGACGATCGGGCGGGCGGCGCGGAACGTGGACGGGCGGGTGATCCTCTATGCCGACCGGATCACCGGCAGCATGGAACGCGCCATGGCGGAAACCGAACGCCGCCGCGAAAAGCAGATGGCCTATAACGAGGCCCATGGCATCACCCCCCAGACCGTCCGCAAGAATGTCGAGGATGTGCTGGCGGGCCTGTGGCAGGGCGACACCGATCAGTCGCGCATCACCACCAAGGTGGACAAGCCGCTGATCGGCGCCAACCTGGCCGCCCATCTGGACGCGATGCGCCAGCAGATGCGCAAGGCCGCCGAGAACCTGGAATTCGAGGAAGCGGCGCGCCTGCGCGACGAGGTCAAGCGGCTGGAGGCGGTCGATCTGGCCATCGCCGACGACCCCTTGGCCCGCCAATCTGCCATCGACGAGGCCGCCGAGGCCGCGGTCAGGTCATCGGGCCGGTCCACCGCCGGCCGGGCGGGCCAGCGCGGCGGCAACAAGCGGTCGAAGCGGGGCCGTTAACCGCAGGCGACGCGGGTGATCCAGCCCTTGGCGTCCAAGAACAGGGTCAGCCGCCCGGGCTGGGTGCTGCCGGTCATCATCGCGCCCGGGTTGATCTCGCGCGTGCGCAGGGTGGGGGGCAGGCGCACTTCGCCGATATTGCGCCCGACCAGGGCCTGATGCTGGCTGGGGCTGCATTGCGTGGCCTGCACGTCATAGGGGCTGGCCCCGCAGCCGGCCACGATCAGCACCAGCGCCGGGGCGGCCAAAAGGCCCATGCGCAGGCGGGGTTTGGTTCGGATGGCCATGATGTGGTCCCTTCACATGTGACGGTCTGTCGCTCTGGTGCCAACATGCGCGGCGCGCGCAGGTTCCGAAAGGGCGCGAGGAAACATCCGCCGGGACTTGATCCGCGGGCCCGATTTGACGATATAGCGGGGGACCCAAGGCAAAGGACGACCCATGCTTGTGCGCATCTATCAGCCCGCCCGCACGGCGATGCAGTCCGGCACGGCCCGCATGCGGGGCTGGGTGCTGGAATTCCCGCCCTCGGATGCGCGCGAGATCGATCCGCTGATGGGCTGGACCAGCAGCGCCGACACCCAGAGCCAGGTGCGCCTGCGCTTCGACAGCCGCAAGCAGGCCGAGGATTACGCCCGCGAACACGGCCTGGACTTCGTGGTGCAGGAACCGCAGCGCCGCGCCCAGAACGTGCGCCCGCGCGGCTATGGCGAAAACTTCGCCACCGACCGGCGCGCGCCTTGGACCCATTGATCCGCGCCGGATCGCGTTGCTTTGTCATGGCCGCCCGCGGGCGGCCATTCGCTTTTCGGGATCCGTCATGACCATCACCCATCTCGTCACCCATTCCGGCGGCTTTCACGCGGATGAGCTGCTGTCCTCGGTCGTGCTGACGCGGCTGTTCCCGCAGGCGCGGATCGTCCGGACGCGCGACGCGGCCTGGATCACCCCGGCGCCGGGGCGGGTGATCTATGATGTCGGGCGCGACCATGACCCGGACCGGCTGATCTTCGATCACCATCAGCAGAACCCGCCCTTGCGCGCGGATGGGCGTCCCTTCAGCTCGTTCGGGTTGATCTGGGGGCGGTTCGGGCGCGACTATCTGGCGGCGCTGGCGGTGCCGGCGGCGGATCTGGACGCCGTCCATGCCGAATTCGACGCGGATTTCGTCCTGCCCATCGACCTGGTGGACAATGGCGCCCTGTCGCCGTCCGGGCTCTTGGCGGATTTGTCGCTGCCGATGCTGCTGGAAAGCCTCAAGCCCGTCTTCGACGATCGCGGCCCGGAGGCCGAGGATCAGGCCTTTCACCGCGCCCTGGCCATCGCCCGTGCCTTCGTCGAGGCCGCCATCGCGCGCAAGGCCGCCAAGCGCCGGGCCGAGGGCGTGGTCATCGCCGCCATCGCCGCGGCCGGGACGGGCCGCGTGCTGGAGCTGCCGATGGGCATGCCCTTCCGCGCGGCGATCGACAAGGCGGGGGCGGATCACCTGCTGTTCGTCATCCATCCGCGCGACCGCGATTGGGCGATCACCGGCATCCGCCGCGAGCCCGAGGGGTTCGCTTTGAGGGCCGACCTCCCGCGCGCTTGGGCGGGCCTCACTGATACGGCGTTCGAGGCAGTATCGGGCGTTCCAGGAGCCCTCTTCTGTCACAACGCCTGCTTCATTGCGGTCGCGGCAAATCGACAAGCGGCTCTGCAACTAGCGATGATTGCAGTCCGGAGTGGGGAAGTACCAGTTGCCGATAAGTGCAATTCCGTTTGCCGACCTAGGCTCCAGACTCATTAAGTTTCACAGCCAGAACAAGACGGTTGCGGCGAGCATGATCGCTGAGAAGAACGTTTCCGGGCAGCGGTCATAACGGGTTGCGACGCGCCTCCAGTCCTTCAGACGTCCGAACATGATTTCGATGCGGTTACGCCTTTTGTAACGCCGCTTGTCGTATTTGACGGCCTTCTTGCGGGACCTCCGTCCGGGGATGCAAACCTTTATCCCCTTGTCTTTCAAAGCGTCTCTGAACCAATCAGCGTCGTAGCCCCTGTCGGCCAGAAGCCACTCAGCCTTCGGCAGGCTGCCCAGCAGCGCCGCCGCGCCGGTGTAATCGCTAACCTGGCCGGCCGACATGAAGAACCCGATCGGCCGCCCCTTCGCATCGGCGACAGCGTGCAACTTGGTGTTCATACCGCCTTTGGTGCGCCCGATCTGGCGCCCGCGCCCCCCTTTTTCACCCCAAGGCTCGAGGCCGTGCGGTGTGCCTTGAGATAGGTCGCGTCAATCATGATCGTCTTGTGCTCGGCGCTCTCGGCGGCAAGGCCGACCATGATCCGGGCAAAAACCCCGTTATCGCTCCAGCGCTTCCAGCGGTTGTAGAGGGTTTTGGCCGGGCCGTATTCCTTCGGCGCGTCACACCACCGCAACCCATTACGATTGATGAAAATTATGCCGCTGAGGACGCGACGATCATCGACCCGGGGCTTGCCATGGCTCTTGGGAAAGAACGGTTTCAGACGCTCCATTTGGGCGTCGCTCAGCCAGTAAAGATTACTCATCGATCAGGTCTCCTTGAGGAGCCTGAATCATGCAAAGACCGTAAGATCAATGGGTCTGGAGCCTAAGGACTGGCAGCATGTTGCAATCCGATATCACCGGTGCCTGGAAACGTTCCTCTACGGGATCATGCTCGCCGCAGCCGTCTCGTTCTGGCTGTGAAAACTACTGAGTCTGGACTCTACGATGGCCGCAAATCGCACATGGCGAGTGTTCCGCAACCGGAATAATAGTAGGCTATAATTCAATCTAAAGTTGTTTTTTCGCGGACTGTGGCGCTAACAAGATCGTGACATGAGTGGAAGGTCGGTGACGCATATGGGCATTTTCTCTACGCACCGAAAAACGCCATGACCCGCACGAATGGGGCGACCCCGTCGCAGGATAACGACCCGACCGGGATGCGGCTGCGCATCCTCGCCACCAGCGACCTGCACATGCATCTGATGGCGCATGACTATCTGGCGGACCGGCCCTCCGACAGGCTGGGGCTGGCGCGGACCGCATCGCTGATCCAGGCGCGCCGGGCCGAGGTTTCCGCCTCCATCCTGCTGGACAATGGCGACTTTCTGCAGGGCGGGCCGATGGGTGACCTGGCGGCGCGCAGGCTCGGGGCGCGGGACGGGCCGCATCCGGCCATCGCGGCGATGAACGCGCTGGACTATGATGCGGCGGCCTTGGGCAATCACGATTTCAACTATGGCCTGCCCTTTCTGCGCCGCAGCCTGGCGCGGGCGCGGTTCCCGGCGCTGGCGGCGAACCTGACCCTGCGGCGGGGCCCCGATTTCCCCGCATGGTGCCTGATCCGGCGGGACTTGGTCGATGACCGGGGCGGGCGTCATCCGCTGTGCGTGGGGGTGATCGGCTTTCTGCCCCCCCAGACCGAGGAATGGGACCAGGACCTGCGCGACCAGATGCGCTGTCACGACATCATCCAGACCGCGCAGCGCGCCGTCCCCGCGCTGCGGGCGGCGGGGGCGCAGCTGATCGTGGCCCTGTCCCATAGCGGCATCGGCCCGCCCGACGCCACCCCGCGGATGGAGCATGCCTCGCTGGCGCTGGCCGTCCTGCCCGGCATCGACGTGGTGATCGCGGGCCACACGCATGAGGTCTTTCCCGGCCCCCGCTGGCAGGGGCGCCCGGGGATCGATGCGGATGCGGGGATGCTGGCGGGCAAGCCCGCGGTCATGCCGGGCTTCGGCGGGTCACATCTGGGGGTGATCGACCTGCGCTTCCGGCTGCAGGACGGCATCCCCCGCCTGTCCCACGCGACTAGCCGGGCCGAGGCCGTGCCCCCCGACACACCCATCTGCGACCGCGTGGCGCGGCCCCTGCTGCAGGATCACCGGCGCACGCTGCGCCAGCTCTCGACCCGGATCGGGCGCAGCATGACGCCGCTGAACAGCCATTTCGCGGTGGTGGGCCATGATGCGGGCCTGCGGCTGGTGAACCTGGCGCAGCGCTGGCACGTCAAGCACCGGCTGGAGGGGGGGCCGGACGCGCATCTGCCGGTCCTGTCGGCATCGGCCCCCTATCGCGCGGGCGGGCGGGCGGGGCCGCAGCATTTCACCGACGTGCCGGCGGGGACGCTGTCGCTGCGGCACCTGGCGGATCTCTATTCCTTTCCGAACCGGATCACCGCGATCCGGGTGACGGGGGCGCAGCTGCGCGGCTGGCTGGAACGATCGGCCAGCATCTTTCACCGGCTCGGCCCCGACAGCCGCGACGCGCCGCTGCTGAACCCGGATTTCCCACCCTATAATTTCGACGTGATCGACGGGCTGACCTGGCGGATCGACCTGACCGCCCCGGCGCGGTTCCATCCCGACGGGCGGCTGGCCGATGCCGGGCCGGGCCGGGTGCGCGACCTGTGCTGGGCCGGACGCCCGGTGACCGAGGATCAGCCCTTCGTGCTGGCCACCAATTCCTATCGCCTGGCCAGCTGCGGGCTCTTCAGCCCGTTGGTGGCGCGCAACCGGGTGATCCTGGACCGCGACGCGCTGACCCAGGACGTGCTGCGCCGCTATCTGCGCAGGCGGCGCAGCATCCGCGTGCCGCTGCGGCCCAACTGGTCCTTCCTGCCGGTGCCGGGCGCCACCGCGCTGTTCGACACCGCCCCCGCGGCGCTGGACCGGCCCCTGCCCGATCCCGACCGGATGGAATGCGCGGGCTTGGGGCCCGACGGCTTCGGACGGGTGCGCCTGATCCTTTGACGGGGTTGCATCCGCCGCGCGCCCGTCCTATCTGTGCGCCCGAGAGGTTGGCGCGGGCAGGCGCCTCGCCAAATCGGTCAGGTCCGGAAGGAAGCAGCCGTAACGAGCCCCGCTTGGGTCGCAGTCCAGCCTCTCACCCCATTCCCCCCATTCTCCCCTGCATCATCCGCCACGAAAAAGCCCCGCCGCAGGGTCTGCGACGGGGCGATGTCATGTGGGCTGTGGCGCGATCACTCGCGGTTGCCCATGAACTGCAGCAGGAACATGAACAGGTTCAGGAAGTCCAGATACAGGCGCAACGCACCCATGATCGCGGTCTTGCCCAGAAAATCGGCATCCGAACCGGCCATCTGCAGATAGGTGTTCTTGATGTTCTGCGTGTCATAGGCGGTCAGGCCCGCGAAGATCAGCACGCCGATGACCGAGATCGCGAACTGCATGGCCGAGGAGGCGATGAAGATGTTCACGATCGAGGCCACGATCAGGCCGATCAGGCCCATCAGCAGGAAGGTGCCCCAGCCCGACAGGTCCTTCTTGGTCGTGTAGCCCCAGAGCGACAGGCCCGCGAAGGCGATGGCCGTCACCAGGAAGGTCTGGACGATCGAGAAGGGCGTGTAGACCAGGAAGATCGAGCTGATCGACAGCCCCATCAGCGCGGCGAAGCCATAGAAGACCCCGGTCGCGGCCGACACGGACAGCCGGTTGATCGCGGCGCCGAAGGCAAAGACCATCAGCAGCGGCGCGAACATGATCACCCAGCGCAGCGGCGAGGTGTAGATCGCCGCGCCCAGCGCGGTCAGCTGGCCATCCGCCGTGACGGCGGCGGTCGAGATGCCATAGGCAGCGACGGCAGTCACACCCATGCCGACCGCCATCAGCCCATAAACCTTGTTCATGTAGGCCCGCAGGCCCTCGTCAACCACCGCCTGGCGGGTGCCGACGCCCTGCGCGGTGCGGTAAGTGTTGTAATCTGCCATCGAAAACTCCCCTTGAACGGCGTTCCGGGTCAGGCCCGGCCTGCCCGCAATATCGGATGGTTTTCGCCGATTTTCAATGCTGGACCGACCCGAAATCGCCCGGTTTCACACGCTGTTCACAGGGTTATCACGACCTTGCCCACGCTTTTGCGGTCCCGCAGCAGGCCAAAGCCCCGCGCGACCTGATCCAAGGGCAGCACGTCCCCTGCCACGGGGCTCAGCCGGCCGGCCTCGAACAGGTCGAACAGCGCGCACATGCTGCCCTGCAGGGCCTGGGGATCCAGGCTGCGATAGCCCCCCCAGTAGAATCCGTGAATGGCGATGTTCTTGACCAGCGCATGGTTCAGGGGCAGCGTGGGCGGACGGCCGCCGGCAAAGCCGATGGCCAGGAACCGCCCCCCCGGACGCAGCGCGCCGAAGGCGGCCTCGCCCGGCTCGGCGCCCACGGGGTCATAGACGACATCCGCCCCGCCCAGCGCCCGCAACGCCGCACGCAGATCGGGGCAGTCGGCGCTGTCGATCCCCTCGGCCGCGCCCGCGCGGCGCGCGACCTCCAGCTTGTCGGCCCCGCGCGCCACCGCGACCACATGCGCGCCCATCGCGGCGCCGATCTCGACCGCGGTCAGGCCGACCCCGCCCGCGGCCCCCAGAACGACCAGCCGGTCCCCCTCTGCCAAGCCCCCGCGACCCGCCAAGGCCAGGTGACTGGTCCCATAAGCCACCTGGAACCCCGCCGCCTGGTCCCAGCCCATCGCATCGGGCATCGGCTGGACCGCCTGAGGATCGACCAGCACCTGTTCGGCCATGGTCCCCGGGGCCGAGACGACCACGCGCATCCCCGCCTCCAGCCCCGGGCAGCCGCCGGCCGACAGGATGGTGCCCGCCCCCTCCAGCCCCGGCACGAAGGGCGGGTCGGCAGGTTCCTGATACTGGCCCCGGGCCTTCAGCAGATCCGCGAAATTCAGTGCCGAGGCGGCCATCCGCACCAGCACCCGACCGGCCTGCGGGGCGGGCGCGGGGATGGTGCGGATGACGGGGTCCTGGCCCAGGGCCTCGATCATGGCTGCGCGAATCATGTCGGTCATGGATGGCTTCCTGTCGCTGGTAAGGTCGTTCGCATTCTGTCCGGTGCGCGACACTCGCTGTCAACGCCCGGCGCAAACATGTCTTTCCGGATATGTCGTGACCTGTCTTTTTCGGCAGAACGGGGGGTGTTAACCAAGTTCTCACTCGAAAAGCGAACCTCGCCGCGTTAAGGCATCCCTAGATTGCAAGAGGTCGTGGCAATGAAGCATAGTGTAGATGTTCACGTTGGTAAGCGTATCCGCCATCGCCGCTGGATGATCGGGATGACCCAACAACAGCTGGCCGACAAGGTCGGCATCAAGTTCCAGCAGATCCAGAAATACGAGACCGGGATGAACCGGGTCTCGGCGTCGCGCCTATGGGATATCGCCCGCGCGGTCGACGTGCCCGTCAGCTTCTTCTTCGAGGGGCTGCACGAGGGCGAGGTTCCCGGCGTCATCGAAGGCGACATCTTCGCCGACAAGGAGGCGCTGCAGCTGGTGCGCGCCTATTACGCGATGCCCGAGGCGCAGCGCCGCCAGATCTTCGAGCTGGCGCGGGTCCTGTCCGACGCGGCCTGACTGCCGCGCCCGCCAGAAGGCGGCTGATATCCTGTCGTCCGGCGCCGTGTGACCGCCGGACGACAGCCCCGCGACGGCCTCTGGCCCATCGCCCCGGTTTCGGATTAAACCGTCCCGGACCGTTGGAAGAGGGCCGGCCATGCAGGATCACGCGACCATCATCCGCACCGCCCATCTGATGGCCGATGCGGCACGCGCGGCCATCCTGCCCTGGTTCCGCCATGCAGAGCTGAACGCCGACAACAAGCGCCCCGCCGATTTCGACCCCGTCACCCAGGCCGATCGCGACGCCGAACAGGCGATGCGCGCCGTCCTGGCCCGCCACCGCCCCCAGGACGCCATCCTGGGCGAGGAATTCGGCGCGACCGAGGGCACATCCGGCCTGACCTGGATCCTGGACCCGATCGACGGAACGCGCGCATTTCTCTGCGGCGCGGCAAGCTGGGGCGTGCTGATCGGCCTGTCGGACGGGCGGGACGTGATCTATGGCCTGATCGACCAGCCCTATACCGGCGAACGGTTCGAGGGCGGGCTGGGCCGGGCGCGGCTGACCCGCGGCAATGACGACCGCCCCCTGGCCGTGCGCGCCACGACCGACCTGGCCGCGGCGACGCTGATGACCACCTTTCCCGAAATCGGCACCCCGGCCGAGGCGCAGGCCTTCGGCCGCGTGGCGGGCCGCGTGCGGCTGACCCGCTATGGGCTGGACTGCTATGCCTATGGGCTGCTGGCCTTGGGCCAGGTGGATCTGGTGATCGAGGCGGGCCTGCAGAGCTATGACATCGCCGGACCCATGGCCGTGGTCCGGGCGGCGGGCGGCATCGTCACCGACTGGCAGGGCGGGCCCGCGCATCAGGGCGGCCAGGTGATCGCCGCCGCCACGCCCGCACTGCACCGCGCCGCACTGGACCTGCTGAACGGCTGAGAGGCCACCATCCCACCACCCGAACCGAACGAAGGGGGCATCCATGGCCGAACCGACGCGCAGCGAAAAGACCAGGACCGCACCGGACCGCGACGACGACGATTTCGGCCCCGGCCCCGAGATGCTGGCCCAGATCGACGCCGCCATCGAGGCCGACGACCGGGTCGCGCTGCATGCCTCGCTGGACCCGCTGCATGCCGCCGACATCGCCGACATCATCGAACGCCTGGCCCCCGCCCGGCGGCGCCTGCTGCTGGAGCTCTATGCCGACGAGATCGACGGCGAGATCCTGTCCGAGATCGACGAATCGATCCGCGAGGACGTGGTCGAACAGCTGCCCCGCGGCGTTCTGGCCGATGCCGTGCGCGAGATGGACAGCGACGACGTCGTCGACCTGATCGAGGATCTGGACGAACCCGAACGGGCCGAGATCCTGGCCGCCCTGGACGACAGCGACCGCGCCGCCGTCCAGCAGTCGCTGACCTATCCCGACTATTCCGCCGGCCGCCTGATGCAGTCCGAGGTGGTGACCGCGCCCGAACACTGGACCGTCGGCGACACGATCGACTTCATCCGCGCCGAGGAATGGCTGCCCGAACAGTTCTATCACATCATCCTGGTCGATCCGCGGCGCCATCCGACGGGCTATGTCACGCTCGGGCGGCTGTTGGCGGCGCGGCGCGACATGCCGCTGCGGTCGTTGGCCGAGGACAGCTTCCGCACCGTCAGCGTCATGGCCAAGGATGCCGATGTCGCCTACATGTTCAACCAGTATCACCTGATCTCGGCCCCGGTGGTGGATGCCGATGACCGGCTGGTGGGCGTCATCACCATCGACGACGCCATGGCCGTCCTCGACGAGGAGCACGAGGAGGACATCCTGCGCCTGGCCGGGGTCAATGACGAAAGCCACGTCTCGGACGGGCCGGTCACCACCGCGCGCCAGCGCCTGCCCTGGCTGGTCATCAACCTGTTCACCGCGTCGCTGTCGGCCATCGTCATCACCCAGTTCGAGGCGACGATCGAACAGCTGGTCGCCTTGGCCGCGCTGATGCCCATCGTCGCCTCGACCGGCGGCATCGCGGGCACGCAGTCGCTGGCCGTCGCGGTGCGCGCGCTGGCCACGCGTGACCTGAACCGGTCCAACGCCCGCCGGGTCGTGATGCGCGAACTGGGCGCGGGGATGCTGAACGGGCTGGGGCTGGCGCTGATCCTGGGCCTGGCGGGGACGTTGATCTTCCGCGACGTGAACCTGGGCGTCGTGCTGGGCCTGGCGATGATCGCCAACCAGATCGTCGCGGCGCTTGGCGGGGTGCTGGTGCCCTTGGGCCTGAACAAGATGGGGCTGGACCCGGCCCTGGCCTCGGGAACCTTCGTGACCACGATGACGGATGTGATGGGCTTCTTCGCCTTCCTGGGGCTGGCCACGCTGATCCTGATATGACCGACAAACCCGCCTTGCGCGCCCAGGCCCTGGCCGCCCGCGCGGCCGGGGGGGATGCGGCGGCGCTGGACCGCCACCTGCGCGCGGCCTTGGCGCCCCATGCGGGGGCGGCGCTGGCCGGATACTGGCCGATCCGGGACGAGGCCGATCCCCGCCCCGCCATGCGGGCGCATGACGGCCCGCTGCTGCTGCCCGTGGTCACTGCGCGCGACCACCCCCTGACCTTCCGCCTGTGGCGGGGCGAGCCGCTGGAGCCCGGCCCCCTGGGCACCGCCCACCCCCGGCCCGCTGTCCCGAAGGGCTGCCGCGCGTGGTCATCGTGCCCTTGGCGGGTTATGACGCGGCGGGGCACCGCTTGGGCTATGGCGGGGGGTTCTATGACCGGACGCTGCAGGCGCTGCGGGCGCGGGGGCCGGTGACGGCGATCGGGCTGGCCTTCGCCTGCCAGCAGGTCGGGGCGATTCCCGCGGGTCCCCATGACCAGCCGCTGGATCTGGTCGTCACCGATCGGGGGATCGTGACGCCGGTGGCGAAAAACCGCCCTGCGTGACAGTTTTGCATCGGATGTTGGCAAGTCCGGGACCAGTCCCGGATAAGCCTGTGGACAAGCTGGGGACAGCCCGCGCCATCCCCCTGATATGACGGCCAAAGCACCGATATCCCCCGCCCCCGCATCGCATCCCCCGCCCGCCCTGTGCGCGAATCCGACCCGCGCGGCACGGGCCGCCTGTCAACGGCCAAGCGCCTGCCATGACAGGGTTTTTTGCCTTGATCACAGGGGCTTGGCCCGCCACCCTGCCCGAAAAGCCGACATGGCGCAGCGCGCGCCCGAACGGCAGGGCAAGGCAGGATGACGGTCATGACGATCGAGCGGCGATACACCCTTCGGACCGGCGGTGCCTATGGCGGCATCGCCTTCGCGCAGCGCCCCTGCCCCTCCCATGATCCCGACCTGCCCGCCCCCGCCTGCGACGCCGTCGAGGTCCCCGCCGGCTGGAGCACCACCGCCTGCGACATCCTGATCCGCCGGGCCATGCGCCATCGCGGCGTGCCCGCCCGGCTGATGCCCGTGCCCGAACGCGGCGTGCCGGCCTTCCTGTGGCGCCACGTCCCCGACCATGCCGCGCTGGAGGCCCTGCCCCCGCAGGACCGCCACATCCCGGAGACCAGCGCCCGCCAGGTCTTCGACCGCATGGCCGGGGCCTGGACCTATTGGGGATGGAAGGCGGGCTGCTTTGCCGATGCGGCCGAGGCGCAGGCCTATCTGGACGAGATGCGCCACATGCTGGCCCGCCAGATGGGCGCCCCCGCCATGGGGCAATGGGCGGTGACGGGGCTGCACTGGGCCTATGGCCTCGACTGCCCGGACGAGGGGCATTGGCATGTCGATCCCGGGACCGGCGCTGTGGTGCAATCGGACGACGCCTGGATGCGGCCGTCACTGCTGGACGCGGCGATCCAGTCGGCGCCCGAGGCCGAGGCCATGCCCGACCTGTGGCGCCGCGAGGCCCGCCAGCTGCGCCAAGGCGGCGTCACCGGCACGAATCTGGGCGGGGTCGCGGCGCCGATGGCCGATCTGCTGTCGGCGGGCGATGCGGCGGCTGTTCTGGCCCCCGGCGGCGCGCGCGACCGGGCGGTGATCTGCGACATCGACCATCCTGGCGCCGAGGATCTGATCGCTTGGCGCGTCACCCAGGACGACCGCAGGGCCAGCCGCCGCACCGGCGCGCGTCTGCATCAGGCCCATCTGAACCGCATCCTCGCCGCGATCCGCGCGGGCGGGGCCCAGCCCGACCGCAACCCCGGCTTGGCGCAGGCGATGCGGGACGCGCGCCACGCGATGATCCCGGAGCGGATGCTGCACCGCGCGCTGGAGCTGGCCGATCAGGGCATCTCGGGGATCGAGGTCGATGATGACCGGCCCGTCCCGCCCGGCGCCATGGCGCTGCGGGTGGGCTGCGATTTCATGGCGGCGGCAGGACGCCCCGGCGGCCAGGCGGCGGCGCTGTGGCGCCAGATCGGCCATGCGGCCTGGGCCGCGGGCGATCCGGCCCTGCAGTTCCGCGACCGCATCGCGGCCTGGCACACCTGCCCGCATGACGGCCCGATCCGGGCATCGGCCCCGGCGGGGGATTTCCTGTTTCTGGACGATACGGGCTGCCCCCGGGCCTGGGTGAACCTGGCGGCCTTCTGGTCGGATGGCCGCTTCGATGCCGAGGGCTATGCCCATGCCTGCGGCCTCTGGGCCCTGACATTGGAGATCGGGCATTCGATGACCCGCGCGCCATCCGGCCCGATGGCGCGCAACAGCCACGACTTCCGGCCCCTGGGTCTGGGATACACCAATCTGGGCGGGCTGCTGATGGCGATGGGGTTGGCCTATGACGGCGATGCCGGGCGGGCGGTCTGCGGGGCGGTGACGGCGATCATGACCGGGGCCACCTATCTGCGATCGGCCCGGATCGCCGCGCGGACGGGCCCCTTCGCGGGCTGGGCGCGGAACGGCGCCGCCATGCTGCGGGTGATCGGCCAGCACCGCGCCGCCGCCCAAGGCCTGCCGGTGCAGGGGGCGCAGCCGCTGGATGCCGCGGCCTGCCCCGATCCGGCGCTGATCGGGACGGCCCGCGCGCTCTGGGATCAGGCGGCCGAGCTGGGCCGCCGGCACGGTTTCCGCAACGCCCAGGCCACGGCGATCGCGCCAGCGGGGCCGGTGACCCATCTGCTGGACGCCGACACGGACGGGATCGCCCCCGCGACCGCGCTGGTCCATGACCGCCCCCAGCCCGATGGCAGCCACCGCCGCACCCCCTGCGCCGCGCTGCGCAGCGGGCTGCGGATGCTGGGCCTCGGCTGCGCCGAGGCGCGGGCCGTCACCGCCCATCTGACCGGCCATGCCAGCCTGGCGCGCGCCCCCCATGTGAACCATGCAGCATTGGCCGGCCACGGCTTCGGCCCCGACCAGATCGCCCGGATCGAGGCCGCCCTGACGGGCATCCGCGACATCCGCTGCGTCTTCAACCAATGGACCCTGGGCCGGGATTTCTGCCGCGGCACCTTGGGCATCCCGGAGGAACGGCTGGCCGATTACGGGTTTGACCTGCTGGCGCATCTGGGCTTCACCCCCGCCCAGATCGCGGCCGCCAATGCCCATGTCTGCGGCAGCCCGACCCTGCAGGGCGCCCCGATCACCGCCACCGATGCGGCCGTCTTCGCCTGCGACCTGCCGGCGGGGGCGCATCTGGCGATGATGGCGGCGGCGCAGGGGTTCCTGTCCGGCGGCATCGGCCACAGCCCCGCCCTGCCCGCCCGCAGCACCATCGCCGAGGTCCAGGACCTGCTTCGCCGCGCACTGGCTATGGGCTTAAAGACGCTTCTGATATCGCGAACCGACGTCTCAACCGAAAACACTGGCTTAACTTGGAAGGGTTCGTTTAGCTTCTCCCGGATCGGTCGGCTCGATGACAAGGTCGTGACCAAGGAACTGGAGAGAGGGTATGACGAGACGAGACTTAAGCCGTGAATTTACGACCGAGGCCGACTTGACCTACCCCAGTTCCGTTCCAGTCTTTGAGAGCGATACTCGCCATCAAGGGGACCAGATATGGCAGCGATACGCAGCGACGCGTTCAAGCGGAATGCGGTTCGTAACGAGCTCACCATTTGCCTGACGAGGCATCAGGTCGCATCTGATTTTGGGATCGTACTTTCGAGGCTCGGCAAGTAGGTTCGGGCAGTTTCGGTGGAAGCCAAAGCGCCCGCGCAGGACGCAGACCTACTGCGCAAGAACGAACGGCTTCGCAAAGAGATCCTCGAAGCGCCGAACGAAAGTCGTATCGTGCCGGATGCGCTCCAGATGATCGACAGCACTGTGATCCGCCCCCTCATCAGGCAGCGAGCGCCAAAGGGGGACTCGAAGACAGGGTTCTGGCCGTTCAAGAGCGTCCGGTGGGAAAAACGATCCACTGGATCGTTTTCTGGACCACCTCCCATTTTCACGAGCAAGGTCCACCTGCGCGTCAATGCTGCCGGGCTGCCAATAAGGTCGGACATCGCGCTGGGCCAGACATCGCGCTACCAGGGCTTTGCTCTGGTCATGGACGACAACCTGCCGGAGCCTTGTATCCTGCCGGCCGATCGCGGCCATGACTTCGACAAGGTTCGCAAAACCATAGAGGCGCTGCCCTGCCACGGGATTTTTCCTCCACCAACGACTAGAGTCCGCCCCAAGGAAGGGACGTACGATGAAGCGAACGATACGAACTGAAGAGCAGATCATTGGCATTCTGCAGGAGCATGAGACCGGTGCGAAGTGCGCCGATCTCTGCCGAAAGCACGGGATGTCGGAAGGCACGTTCTATGCCTGGAAAGCGAAGTATTCAGGGATGACGGTGTCCGAGGCCAAGCGGCTGAAGGCACTGGAGGACGAGAACGCGAAGCTGAAGAAGTTGCTGGCCGAGCAGATGCTCGACATGGCGGCGATGAAGGGATTGCCATCAATGTATGGTCCGCCCCGCTCTTGCAAGGTTTTCGTGCGTGGCCGTCCGGCTTGCGTAAATGTATCCGGCCTCTGATCAGTCAGCCGTTTTTGGCGGCAAGGCCTTGATGAGATCCGCCCCTCGGGTTCCAGATTGGTGGTGCGGGATCGCGTCCCGCTTTTTTGCGCGTGGCTTACCTCAGCTCGATCAACCGTTTGGTCATCACTTTCCCCTGCAATCGGTTCTGCGGTCGAAGGGTCAGCTTAACGCTGCGCCTCTCGACGGCAGGTAGATGGCGCCGGGCCTTGTGAGGATAGCCCATACGATCCGGGTCAGCTTGTTTGCCAAGGCGACGACGACCTTGTTGCGGTGGGTCCGTGCCTCAAGGGCTGAGAGCCAGCCACCGAGGGCATGGTTCGCCCGGTTCAGATGCAGAAGGCAGGACCGGGCGCCATGAATGATCAGTCGCCGCACATAGCGATTGCCGCGTTTGCTGATGCCCGGAAGGGTCCGCTTGCCCCCGGTCGAATGCTCTGCCGGCACCAGCCCCAGCCAAGCGGCCAGATCGCGCGCCTTGCGGAATTGCCGTCCGTCCCCTGCCGCTGCGACGATCGCGGTCGCGCCGAGAGCTCCGATGCCCGGGATGGTCACCAGGCGACTGACGGGGTCATGCTGGCTGGCATAGGCTTCGACCTTGCCGGTCACAGCCTTGATGCGCCCTTCGATGGAGGCGAGGTCATCGAGCAGCTCTTCGAGCAGCACCCGCATGGTGGGGGTCAGGTCATTCTCCACATTGCCCAGATGCCGACGGATGTCGGCATGAAAGCCGCCAGCGCCGACGTGCATCGCCAGTCCATATTCAAGGCAGAAGGCTCGCGCCAGGTTGATCAGCGCCGTCCGCTGCCCCACGAGCCGGTCGCGGATGCGATGCAGGGCTTGCAGATCGATCTGCTCGGGTGTGCGAACCTCGACGAAGCGCATCGTCGGCCGCGTCACCGCTTTTGCAATCGCCGCCGCATCGACCGTCTCGGTCTTGTTCGATTTGACATAAGGCTTCACGAAGCGCGCCGGAATGATCCGGGCATCATGGCCCATCGCGACAAGCCGCCGCGCCAGCCATTGCGAGCCCGGGCTGGCCTTCATGCCGATGAGTGCATTCGGCGCGGCATCAAAGAAGGCCAGCAACGCGTCGCGCGAGAACTTCGCGCGCTGAATCACCGATCCGGCGGCGTTCAGGGCGACAACGTGGAACACCTTCTTGCCGATGTCGATGCCGAAGGCCGCCGTTTGAAGGTCAGGCTTTGTGCGCATCCTTTCTCTCCGTTTGACGGTGGTGCCACGATGCTACGCCGGGGCGCGGGGCGGGCCATCCCATTAGTGGTAACGCCCGCCGTGACGCGCGAGGCTGTCGCGCATCTGAAGGCCATCTCGGGCTGTCGGAACGGCGGGCATGCCAGGTTGCCGGGGCGGACCACAAGATGGTGCGCTACCAGTCGCAGCGTGCGCCGGATACGGCGCTGCGGTGCCGGCTGCGGGAATTGGCCAATGAACGGCGGCGGTTTGAATATAGGCGGCTGTTCGTGCTGCTTCGACGGGAGGGAGAGCCGTCAGGGATCAACCGCATCTACCGGCTCAACAGCGAGAAAGGGTTAACCGTCCGTAAACGCAAAGCGCGCCGTAAGGCGCTTGGCACAAGGGCCCCGATCATGGTCGAAGCCCGTGCAAACGCCCGCTGGTCGCTGGAATTCGTGCATGATCAGTTCGCCTGCGGACGGCGGTTCCGGGTGCTGAATGTGGTGGATGACGTCACGCGCGAGTGCCTCGCCGCGATCCCCGACACTTCGATCTCGGGCCGCCGCGTAGCCCGGGAACTGACGGCGTTGATCGAACGGCGTGGGAAACCCGGGATGATCGTCTCCGATAACGGGACGGAACTGACCTCGAACGTCATCTTGAAGTGGTGCGCCGAGACCAAAATCGAATGGCACTACATCGCGCCGGGCAAACCGATGCGAGACACGGTCTCGTCGAAAGCTTCATGTATAGACGGCCCCGCAGGCGCAAGTGTTTCTGATGGTGATAGCGACCGGCGGGTGCGTTCATGTATTCGGCCTGTTTGCGCAGTCCATACATGACTGCTGGCCCTGATGGTGTCCGCGGATCGAGGCCTCATCAACGGGACGCGCTTGGCACGCTTAAAGCTCTCCGGGCTTGCTCAATCCTCAGCTCTGCCGATTTGCCATCACGCTGTCATTGCACTTGTGCCATCTCTTCGTTTCGTGGTCGTTGCAGCTTACGGTCAAGCGCTTCGGCAGGTCTCGCCCGTGGACAGCATTGCCTAGATCGTCCTGGCAAGCTTGTTCGCGACAGCCACCTCCACAACCATGGGCCGCCGACGCGCCAGCAGCGCTTCAATCCACGGACCATCCACACGGGCCCGGGCATTGGGATAACGTACGACGGTTCGCGCTCCCAGGACCAATAGGTGGCGTAGATAACGATCTCCTTGTTAGGTGATGCCGCCCAGCCTGGACTTGCCGCCGGAGGAGTTCTGGCGCGGGGTCACGCCGAGCCAGTCCGCAAACTCCCAACCGGAGCGGAACGCGGACGGATCAGGGATCGTCGCGGCAAAGGCCGTGGCCGTGATCGGGCCGATCCCAGGAATGGTCGCGAGCAGGCGACAGATCGCGTTTGTCTTGTGCCTCTCGGTCAAGCGGGCATCGATCCCGTCGATTTGCCGGTTTAGTGAGTCCAGCTGGACTGCAAGAGCATCCAACGCGAAGCAGGCATCTTCAGGCAGATCCTCTCGAAGCTCATTGAGACGCTCTGAGAGGATATAGACCCGGTGCCGGCCCTGCGCAACAACGATGTCATACTCAGCCAGGTGGGCTCGGAATGCACAGGCCGCCATTGCCCTTTGCCGGACCAGAAGGCTGCGGGCCCTGTGCAGAATCAGGAAGGCTTGATCCTCCTGCGACTTGATCGGAACAAAGCGCATGCTTGGGCACGTGACGGCTTCACAGATGGCTGCCGCATCGGTGGCATCGTTCTTCGCGCCGCGGCGCACGAAGGGGTTTTTACGTAGCCTGGTGGAATGAGGCGCACCTGATGACCGAGCGCCCGTAGCTCGCGCGCCCAATAATGGGCAGTCGCACAATCTTTGATGCCGATCAAAGAGGATGGCAAAGGCCTGAAGAAACTTAGGACATCGCCGCGCGCCGGCTTCCTGCTTTCAAGCATCTTGCCGGAAGAGTCGAAGACATGGACGTGGAACCCATTTTTGGCCAGATCGGGGCCCACGAAGGCTGGGGTCATTGAAATGACCCTTGTGTGAGGCGGAACCAATATACGGATCCAGGTCAGGAGTGAGGCCGTCTTCCCCATCAATGGCCGGATGCGCGGTGAGCTGATGAACGAGACCCTGTTTCGCAACCTCACCCATGCCCGCGATCTGATCGCGGTCTGGGTGACCGACTACAACACCGAGCGGCCCCATTCGGCCCTCAGATACCAGACCCCCGCAGGCCTCGCCCTGCACCTGACCACCGCAATCGTCCGAACCACTGCACGCGATGAGAGTTGCGCGCGCCGGGCGATTGCTCAACCCGCACCAAAAGGCGTAAATCAGCAGCCTGCTCCGGTCGTGGCCGGATGAAAGTTCAGTGGCAGGTCAGCTTGAACGCTGACGAAAAAGCAACCTGATCATTGAACCTCAAAATCTCCACGAAACCCAGGGCGGTTCAATACTGTTCTCATAACTATAGCTGCTGTACTCATGACTATTAGAAGCTGCTGCGGCACAACACGTTAGGCTCCAGACTCATTGAGTTTCACAGCCAGAACAAGACGGTTGCGGCGAGCATGATCGCTGAGAAGAACGTTTCCGGGCAGCGGTCATAACGGGTTGCGACGCGCCTCCAGTCCTTCAGACGTCCGAACATGATTTCGATGCGGTTACGCCTTTTGTAACGCCGCTTGTCGTATTTGACGGCCTTCTTGCGGGACCTCCGTCCGGGGATGCAAACCTTTATCCCCTTGTCTTTCAAAGCGTCTCTGAACCAATCAGCGTCGTAGCCCCTGTCGGCCAGAAGCCACCCAGCCTTCGGCAGGCTGCCCAGCAGCGCCGCCGCGCCGGTGTAATCGCTAACCTGGCCGGCCGACATGAAGAACCCGATCGGCCGCCCCTTCGCATCGGCGACAGCGTGCAACTTGGTGTTCATACCGCCTTTGGTGCGCCCGATCTGGCGCCCGCGCCCCCCTTTTTCACCCCAAGGCTCGAGGCCGTGCGGTGTGCCGTGAGATAGGTCGCGTCATTCATGATCGTCTTGTGCTCGGCGCTCTCGGCGGCAAGGCCGACCATGATCCGGGCAAAAACCCCGCTATCGCTCCAGCGCTTCCAGCGGTTGTAGAGGGTTTTGGCCGGGCCGTATTCCTTCGGCGCGTCACACCACCGCAACCCATTACGATTGATGAAAATTATGCCGCTGAGGACGCGACGATCATCGACCCGGGGCTTGCCATGGCACTTGGGAAAGAACGGTTTCAGACGCTCCATTTGGGCGTCGCTAAGCCAGTAAAGATTACTCATCGATCAGGTCTCCTTGAGGAGCCTGAATCATGCAAAGACCGTAAGATCAATGGGTCTGGAGCCTAAATATATCGATGCCCGGCAGGGAGGCATTTATTATAGAATATCCGACGTCGAAAGCTTCTTTAAGTCAATGAAGGCCGAATTCGTCTGGCGCTACAACTCGCAAACCCGTCCCGAGGTCGAGATGACCTCCTCGAATACATAAGCGGCTTCAACAACGCGCGCCGCAAACACTTAGACCTCTGCTGGAAGTCACCGATGGCCTTTGCACAGATTGCCGCCCAATGCGAGCACGTGATCGGAACAAAACCGATGCAGATGCAAACGTGCTGGAAAAAGGCCTTGTTCGCCGCTTGTTCTGCCAAAAATTTTAATGACTCATGTATCGAAGTATTTAACGATTTCATCTACCACCTCGGCTAATGTGGGATCATGAGCCAGAATACGTGTACTTAGATCAGATCCTCCGCTTGGAACCAACAAAGTGAAACGCGTTGGCACACGGATCTTGATGGATGACACGAAGAGCAATATTGACAATCCTTGGGTATTCGCTTAGGCAATTCGACATTCAATTCCCTCGTTCGTCAAACACCTATGACGGCCGCTGCAATATGTATGCGTTTACGTGAATGTCCGGAAAACGGGGTCGCAGGCTAGGGTGCCGTCGGCCAATAGATCACCTTCCATGATAATCAGTGACCAATTACCGCCCATGGCGGGCAGCCGCTCGCTATGAGTTACTTCAGCAGTATTGAAACCGATCACCAAGTGCATGTAATAGCTTAAATCAGGCAAAAAAACTAGGCTCCAGACCCATTGATCTTACGGTCTTTGCATGATTCAGGCTCCTCAAGGAGACCTGATCGATGAGTAATCTTTACTGGCTGAGCGACGCCCAAATGGAGCGTCTGAAACCGTTCTTTCCCAAGTGCCATGGCAAGCCCCGGGTCGATGATCGTCGCGTCCTCAGCGGCATAATTTTCATCAATCGTAATGGGTTGCGGTGGTGTGACGCGCCGAAGGAATACGGCCCGGCCAAAACCCTCTACAACCGCTGGAAGCGCTGGAGCGATAACGGGGTTTTTGCCCGGATCATGGTCGGCCTTGCCGCCGAGAGCGCCGAGCACAAGACGATCATGAATGACGCGACCTATCTCAAGGCACACCGCACGGCCTCGAGCCTTGGGGTGAAAAAGGGGGGCGCGGGCGCCAGATCGGGCGCACCAAAGGCGGTATGAACACCAAGTTGTACGCTGTCGCCGATGCGAAGGGGCGGCCGATCGGGTTCTTCATGTCGGCCGGCCAGGTTAGCGATTACACCGGCGCGGCGGCGCTGCTGGGCAGCCTGCCGAAGGCTGAGTGGCTTCTGGCCGACAGGGGCTACGACGCTGACTGGTTCAGAGACGCTTTGAAAGACAAGGGGATAAAGGTTTGCATCCCCGGACGGAGGTCCCGCAAGAAGGTCGTCAAATACGACAAGCGGCGTTACAAAAGGCGTAACCGCATCGAAATCATGTTCGGACGTCTGAAGGACTGGAGGCGCGTCGCAACCCGTTATGACCGCTGCCCGGAAACGTTCTTCTCAGCGATCATGCTCGCCGCAACCGTCTTGTTCTGGCTGTGAAACTCAATGAGTCTGGAGCCTAACAAGGATGACAAAGAAACCGTATCCCCCGTGATCCGCGACTTAGCTCTCTAAATCAATACTGACGAACAATGCACGCGCTGCCTTCGCGGGCCAAAACAAAAAAAAAGGACCCGGCAGATGCCGGGGCCTTCATATGCCGTGAAACCGTCATCGGCTGACGATCAGTCGGGCACGGTGGACTGGTTCGGGTCCAGACCGATATGCGTGCCGAGCGCCTGCATGTCGCCCAGCAGCTTGACGGCGGCGGTCACGACCTCCTCGCCGACGTGCTCGCGGCGGTCCTCGGCATTGCGCTTGGTCCGATGGGCGTCGCGCAGCATGTCGTTATAGACCTCCTGTGTGATCTCCTCGCGCGGGTGGCCGCGTTCGGCCAGCAGGCTGACGCCGTCCTGGTTGATCTCGGCAAAGCCGCCGGTCACGGCGAATTCGCTGGTGGCACCATCGGCGCCGACCAGGATCACCATGCCCGGACGCAGGGTCACGATCGTGGGCGCATGGCCGGGCATGGCGGTCAGATCGCCATCGCTGCCCGGCAGGCGCACCTCGCGCACGGGAACGGAGGCGAGGCTCCGTTCCGGCGACACGAGGTCGAACTGCATGGTATCGGCCATGATGCCCCCTTACGCCGCTTCCGCGGCCAGACGCTGTGCCTTGGCCTTCACGTCCTCGATGTCGCCGACCATGTAGAAGGCCGATTCCGGCAGGTGGTCGTATTCACCGGCCACGACCGCCTTGAACGAGGCGATGGTCTTTTCCAGCGGCACCTGGACGCCGTCCGAACCGGTGAAGACCTTGGCCACGTCGAAGGGCTGCGACAGGAAGCGCTGGATCTTGCGCGCGCGGGTCACGGTCAGCTTGTCCTCTTCGGACAGTTCGTCCATGCCCAGGATCGCGATGATGTCCTGCAGCGACTTGTACTTCTGCAGGATGCCCTGCACGTCGCGGGCCACCTGGTAATGCTCCTCGCCGACGACGGCGGGGTCCAGGATGCGCGAGTTCGAGTCCAGCGGGTCCACGGCCGGGTAGATGCCCAGCTCCGAGATCGCGCGCGACAGAACGGTCGTGGCGTCCAGGTGGGCGAAGGTCGTGGCGGGCGCCGGGTCGGTGAGGTCGTCGGCCGGAACGTAGACGGCCTGGATCGAGGTGATCGACCCGTTCTTGGTCGAGGTGATGCGTTCCTGCATCGCGCCCATGTCGGTGGCCAGCGTCGGCTGATAGCCCACAGCGGACGGGATGCGGCCCAGCAGAGCCGACACTTCGGACCCGGCCTGGGTGAAGCGGAAGATGTTGTCCACGAAGAACAGCACATCCGTGCCCGAGGCGTCGCGGAACTGCTCGGCCAGGGTCAGACCGGTCAGGGCGACGCGCATGCGGGCGCCCGGCGGCTCGTTCATCTGGCCATAGACCAGGGCCACTTTCGAATCGACCAGGTTGTCGGGAACGATGACGCCCGATTCCACCATCTCGTGATAGAGGTCGTTGCCCTCGCGGGTGCGCTCACCGACGCCCGCGAACACGGAATAGCCCGAGTGCACCTTGGCGATGTTGTTGATCAGTTCCATGATCAGAACAGTCTTGCCGACGCCTGCGCCGCCGAACAGGCCGATCTTGCCGCCCTTGGAATAGGGCGCCAGCAGGTCGATGACCTTGATGCCGGTGACCAGGATTTCCGAGCTGGTGGCCTGGGCCGCGAAATCGGGGGCGGCCTGGTGGATGGCGCGGGTCTCGCCCGAGGCCAGGGGCGCGCCCTCGTCCACGGGTTCGCCCACGACGTTCAGGATCCGGCCCAGGGTCGCGTCGCCCACGGGAACGGTGATCGGGCCGCCCGTGTCGGACACGGCCTCGCCGCGGACCAGACCTTCGGTCGCGTCCATGGCGATGGTGCGGACGGTGTTCTCGCCCAGATGCTGGGCGACTTCCAGCACCAGCTTCTTGCCGTTATTCGTGGTTTCCAGCGCGTTCAGGATCGCCGGAAGGTGGCTGTCGAACTGCACGTCGACGACGGCGCCGATCACCTGTGTGATTTTACCAGTGGCCTCTGCCATGTTGTCACCTTTGCGTTACGGTCAGAGCGCCTCGGCGCCCGAAATGATTTCGATCAGTTCCTTGGTGATCGCTGCCTGACGCGAGCGGTTGTACTCGGTCGTCAGTCTGTCGATCATGTCGCCCGCATTGCGCGTGGCGTTGTCCATGGCACTCATCCGCGCGCCCTGTTCGGACGCCGCATTTTCCAGAAGCGCCGCGAAGATCTGCGTCGCGACGGATCGCGGCAGCAGCTCGGCCAGCAGGCCCTCCTCGCCCGGCTCGTAATCATAGAGCGCGTTGGCGGTGGCCCCTTCGGGCACCTCGGCGGGGATCACCTGCCGCGCGGTCGGGATCTGGCTGATCACCGATTCGAAGCGGTTGTAGAACAGCGTCGCCACGTCGAAATCGCCCTGGTCGAAGCGGGCCAGGACCTCGTCCGCGATGGCGCGGGCGGTGTCATAGCCCATGCGCTTGACCTCGGACAGGTCGACATGGTGGACGAACAGGCTGCCATAGTCGCGCTTCAGCTGCTCGCGGCCCTTCTTGCCGACGGTCAGGATCGCGACCTGCTTGCCTTCGCCCCGCAGCCGTTCGGCATGCTGGCGGGCCAGACGCACGATCGAGCTGTTGAAGCCGCCGGCAAGGCCCCGCTCCGCCGTCATCACGACCAGCAGGTGGCGCTTGTCGTCGCCCGTGCCGGCCAGCAGGCGCGGCGCGCCGGACTGGCCCGCCGCATTCGCGGTCAGACCGGCCATGACGGCCGCCATGCGGTCGGCATAGGGGCGCGCGGCCTCCGCCGCGTCCTGCGCCCGGCGCAGTTTCGCGGCGGCGACCATCTGCATCGCCTTGGTGATCTTGCGCGTGTTCTTGACGCTGCCGATCCGGTTCTTGAGATCCTTGAGACTGGGCATCTATTCCCCCTCTCAGGCGCGGGTGCTGTTGTATTCGTCCAGCGCCGCCTTGATCGCATCTTCCAGATCGCCGCTGACCTTGCGGTCGTTGCGGGTCATGTCGTCCAGAAGGTCGGACCTCTGGCTGCGCAGGAACTGGATCAGGCCCTCTTCCCACGCGGTGATCTCGCGGACGGGAACCTGGTCGATATAGCCCTTGGTGCCGGCATAGATGACGATCACGATCTCGGCGTTCGTCAGCGGGCGGTACTGGGGTTGCTTCATCAGCTCGGTCAGGCGCGCGCCGCGGTTCAGCAGGCGCTGCGTCGAGGCGTCGAGATCCGAACCGAACTGGGCGAAGGCCGCCATCTCGCGATACTGGGCCAGTTCCAGCTTGACCGGGCCGGCGACGGATTTCATCGCCTTGGTCTGGGCGGCCGAACCCACGCGGCTGACCGACAGACCGGTGTTCACGGCCGGGCGGATGCCTTGGAAGAACAGTTCCGTCTCCAGGAAGATCTGGCCGTCGGTGATCGAGATCACGTTGGTCGGGATATAGGCCGACACGTCGCCCGCCTGCGTCTCGATGATCGGCAGGGCGGTCAGCGAACCGGCGCCATTGTCCTCGTTCAGCTTGGCCGAACGCTCCAGCAGGCGCGAGTGCAGATAGAAGACGTCGCCCGGATAGGCTTCGCGCCCGGGCGGACGGCGCAGCAGCAGCGACATCTGGCGATAGGCGACCGCCTGCTTGGACAGATCGTCATAGATGATCAGCGCGTCCATGCCGTTGTCGCGGAAATATTCGCCGATCGCGGTGCCCGAATAGGGGGCCAGGAACTGCATCGGCGCGGGGTCCGAGGCGGTCGCGGCGACGACGGTGGTATAGGCCATGGCGCCGGTTTCTTCCAGCTTCTTGACCAGCTGGGCGACGGTCGAACGCTTCTGACCCACGGCGACATAGATGCAGTGGAGGGTCTTCATGCCCTCGGCCTCGCGGCCGTTGTAGTTCTGCTGGTTCAGGATCGTGTCCAGCGCGATGGCGGTCTTGCCGGTCTGGCGGTCGCCGATGATCAGCTCGCGCTGGCCGCGGCCGACGGGGATCATGGCGTCCACGGATTTCAGGCCGGTGGCCATCGGCTCATGGACCGACTTGCGCGGCATGATGCCCGGCGCCTTGACGTCGGCGATGCGACGCTCGGTCGTCTCGATCGGGCCCTTGCCGTCGATCGGGTTGCCGAGCGCGTCGACGACGCGGCCCAGCAGGGCCTTGCCGACGGGAACGTCCACGATCGAGCGGGTGCGCTTGACGGTGTCGCCTTCGCGGATGCCGCGGTCGTCGCCGAAGATCACGACGCCGACGTTGTCGGTCTCGAGGTTCAGCACCATCCCGCGAATTCCGCCCGGGAATTCGACCATCTCGCCGGCCTGGACCTTGTCCAGACCATAGACGCGCGCGATGCCGTCACCGACGGACAGGACCTGACCGACCTCGGCAACTTCGGCGTCCTGGCCGAAGTTCTTGATCTGCTCCTTGAGGATCGCCGAAATTTCGGCAGCCTGGATTCCCATTATCCGACCTCTTTCATGACATTCTGCAGGGAAGCGAGCTTCGAGCGGACCGAACTGTCGATCATCTGCGAGCCCAACTTGACAATCATGCCGCCGATGAGGGTCTCATCGACGCGCGTGTTCAGCTTGACCGTCTTGCCCGATTTCTCGGCCAGGGTCTGTTTCAGGCGGTTCTGCTGGTCATCGCTCAGCGCGACGGCGCTGGTGACCTCGGCGGTGACCTCGCCGCGTTCCTGGGCGATGCGGTCCTGCAGCGCGCGGATCAGCTGGGGCAGCACGAACAGCCGGCGGTTGGACGCCATCAGGCGCAGCGTGTTGCCCAGGACGGGCGACAGGCCCATCCGGTCGGACACGGCCGCGATGGCGCGGGCCTGGTCGTCACGGCTGTATTTCGGGCTGGAGATCAGCTCGCGCAGCGCGTCGCTTTCCGTCAGGGCCGCGTCCAGATCGGCGGTCTGCCGGGCCAGATCGTCCAGCCCCCCGCTTTCCTTGGCGATCTCGAAGACGGCCTGCGCATAGCGTCCGGCGATGCTCTGGGACATGGAAACAGAGTTGGCCACGGTCATCCTTTACGGTTTGCCCAAACCCCGCTGGCGGGCCGGGCGGATGCCTGGTCTGTCGCGGGGTGCGGGTCGCGGTCGCACGGCTTTTGGAGGGTCGTGCGGAATCTGCGGCGTCTCTAGCAGGTGATTTCGCGCCCGGCAACCTTCAACGCCCCCAAAAGACCGGGGCTTGCGACGAAGGATGCAGGATGTGGCCAAAGGGGCGCGGAGCGGCCATTGGGCAGCGCTAACACCCCGTCCCGGGGCCCGGTTCCGGGGCTGCGGCAGGTTGTCGCGCCCGGTCCGTCATCGCCCGTCCCACCGGCCCCGCGGGCAGGCCGCGCGGGCGCGGGCGGGCCACGCCGTCGAGGATCTCCAAGGGGCTGGGGACGTGGATTCGCACCCCCGGCCCCACCGGCGCGCGGGTCTGCTTGGTCAGTTCGACCAGCACCACGCCCGCGATCAGCACCCGGCTGATCCGCGCGCCGCTGCTTTCCCAGAATTGCGCGCTGCGGCGCCAGAACCGCCGGTCCGAGGGCGGGATATAGACCGCGCTGCCATGCCAGTCGGGCTGGAACCCGGCATGGCGCATCTGGGCCTCGATCTGGCCGGTGGTATAGGCCCGGCCAAAGCCGAAGGGCGTGCGGTCCGACGCCGCCCACAGCCCGGCGCGGTTGGGCACCATGACCATCATCCGCCCCCCCGGCCCCAGGCAGCGCCAGGCCTCGGCCAGCAGGGCGCGGGGATGATCGCTGGTCTCCAGCCCGTGCAGCATCACCAGCCGGTCCAGGCTGCCCGCGTCGATGGGCCAGCCGGTCTCGTCGCACAGGACCGCGTGATTGGCCTGCCCCGCGGGCCAGGCCATCACCCCCTGCGGCCCCGGCATCAGCGCCGTCACCCGCCGCGCGGTCGGCAGATAGGGCCGCAGCATCGGCGCCGCAAAGCCGAAGCCCGCCACCGTCATCCCCGTCGTCTGCGCGGGCGGCCAGCGTTCGGTCAGCCGGTCGCGCAGGATCCGCTGGACCACGCGGCCTAGCGCGCGCTGGTAATAGAAGCGCCGCAGCTGGTCGATGTCGTGATGCATTGCGCGCAGGTCCCGGTTTTGACAGGCTCAGGTGAACACAAGGTAAGGGATTTGCCAATGCCGCTGGAACTGGTCACGCTGCGCTGCCTGTCGGACAACTATGCCTATCTGCTGCATGGCGATGCCGGCACCGTCCTGGTCGACGCCCCCGAGGCCCTGCCGATCCTGACCGAGCTGGAGGCCCGCGGCTGGTCGCTGGACGCGATCCTGCTGACCCATCACCATGACGACCACATCCAAGCGGTGCCCGAAATCGTCGCAGCCACCGGCGCACGGGTCATCGGCGCATCCGCCGATGCCCACCGCCTGCCCGACCTGGACCTGCGCGTGGCCCCGGGCGAGCCGCTGGAGCTCCTGGGCGAGCCGGTCGCCGTCATCGAGGTGTCGGGCCACACGGTCGGCCATGTCGCCTTTCATTTCCCGCAGAGCCGGATGGCCTTCACCGCCGACAGCCTGATGGCGATGGGCTGCGGCCGCCTGTTCGAGGGCGACGCGCCGATGATGTGGGACAGCCTGCAGCGCCTAGCCGCCCTGCCCGACGACACGCTGATTTGTTCGGGGCATGACTACTGCGCGGGCAACGGCGCCTTCGCCCTGTCAGTCGACCCGGAAAACGACGCGCTGAAGGACCGCCTGCGCCGCATCGCCGAGGCCGAGAGCCCCTGCGCCCCCGCCACCCTGGCCGAGGAGCGCGCGACCAACCCCTTCCTGCGGGCCGCGGCGCTGGCGGCGGGGCTGGACATGGCCGACGCCCCGCCGGCCGAGGTCTTTGCCCGTCTGCGCGCGATGAAGGACGCCTTCTGAGCCGCTTGAATTGCGGGCGGTGCGACATCACATCTGCCTCAACCCCGGGATTTTCGTGGTCCCTGTCGGAAAAACCACTTGATGCCGGCGGAAATCCACCAAATCTTAAAGCTATCATGACAGTCTGGGCAGGTGGGCACGGCAGCCCATACCGCCAGCCGACTGACAGGAGACGACCGTGCCAAGTTTCTCGACCTCTCTGGAACAGGCCATTCACCAAGCGCTCGCGCTGGCGAACGAACATCGACACGAGCTGGCGACGCTGGAACACCTGCTGCTGGCGCTGACCGAGGAACCGGATGCGGTCAAGGTCATGCGCGCCTGCAACGTGGATCTGGAGGAGCTGCGCAAGACCCTGGTCGAGTTCATCGAGGATGACCTCTCGACCCTGATCACCGAGGTCGAGGGCTCCGAGGCCGTTCCCACCGCCGCCTTCCAGCGCGTGATCCAGCGCGCGGCGATCCATGTCCAAAGCTCGGGCCGGCAGGAGGTGACGGGCGCGAACGTGCTGGTCGCGATCTTTGCCGAACGCGAATCGAACGCGGCCTATTTCCTGCAGGAAATGGACATGACCCGCTATGACGCGGTGAACTTCATCGCCCATGGGGTGGCCAAGAACCCGTCCTTCAACGAACCCCGCAAGGTGGTCGGATCGGACGAGCCGGTCGAACAGACCAAGGCCGAGGCCGCGCCCGACCCCAAGGAGGAGACGGCGCTCGGCAAGTATTGCGTCGATCTGAACGCGAAATCCAAGAAGGGCGATGTCGACCCGCTGATCGGCCGCGAGCCGGAGGTGGAGCGCGCGATCCAGGTCCTGTGCCGGCGGCGCAAGAACAACCCGCTGCTGGTGGGCGATCCCGGCGTGGGCAAGACCGCCATCGCCGAGGGCCTGGCGCTGAAGATCACCCGGGGCGAAACGCCGGATGTCCTGGCCGGGGCCACGATCTTCTCGCTGGACATGGGGGCGCTGCTGGCCGGCACCCGCTATCGCGGCGATTTCGAGGAACGCCTGAAGGCCGTTGTCAAGGAACTGGAGGCGCATCCCGACGCGATCCTCTTCATCGACGAGATCCATACCGTGATCGGCGCGGGCGCGACCTCGGGCGGCGCGATGGATGCATCCAATCTGCTGAAGCCTGCCCTGGCGGGCGGCAAGCTGCGCTGCATGGGCTCGACCACCTACAAGGAATATCGCCAGCATTTCGAGAAGGATCGCGCGCTGAGCCGCCGGTTCCAGAAGATCGACGTGAACGAGCCTTCGGTCCCCGATACGGTCAAGATCCTGATGGGCCTGAAGCCGCATTTCGAGGCCCATCACGACCTGCGCTACACCAATGACGCGATCAAGTCGGCGGTGGAGCTGGCCGCGCGCTACATCAACGACCGCAAGCTGCCCGACAGCGCGATCGACGTGATCGACGAGGCCGGTGCCGCCCAGCACCTGGTCGCCGAAAGCAAGCGGCGCAAGACCATCAGCCCCAAGGAGATCGAGGCCGTCGTCGCCAAGATCGCCCGCATCCCGCCCAAGAACGTCAGCAAGAACGATGCCGAGGTCCTGCGCGATCTGGATGCCGGCCTCAAGCGCGTGGTCTTCGGTCAGGACGGCGCCATCGACACGCTCTCCAGCGCCATCAAGCTGGCCCGCGCGGGCCTGCGCGAGCCGGAAAAGCCCATCGGCAACTATCTGTTCGCGGGCCCGACCGGCGTCGGCAAGACCGAGGTGGCCAAGCAGCTGGCCGCCAGCCTGGGCGTCGAGCTGATCCGCTTCGACATGTCGGAGTACATGGAGAAGCATGCCGTCAGCCGGTTGATCGGCGCGCCTCCGGGCTATGTGGGCTTCGACCAGGGTGGTCTGCTGACCGACGGGGTGGACCAGCACCCGCATTGCGTGCTGCTGCTGGACGAGATCGAGAAGGCACACCCGGATGTCTTCAACATCCTGCTGCAGATCATGGATGCGGGGCGCCTGACGGACCATAACGGCCGCACGGTGGATTTCCGCAACGTGATCCTGATCATGACCTCGAACGCGGGCGCCGCGGACCAAGCCAAGGCCGCGATCGGCTTCGGGCGCGACCGGCGCGAGGGCGAGGACACCGCCGCGATCGAACGCACCTTCACGCCGGAGTTCCGCAACCGTCTGGACGCGATCATCTCCTTCGCGCCGCTGTCGCGCGAGGTCGTGGTCCATGTGGTCGAAAAGTTCGTCCTGCAGCTGGAGGCTCAGCTGATGGACCGCAACGTCCATATCGAACTGACCCCGGAGGCCGCGAACTGGCTGGCCGAAAAGGGCTATGACGACCGCATGGGAGCCCGCCCCCTGGGCCGCGTGATCCAGGAGAGCATCAAGAAGCCCCTGGCCGAGGAGCTGCTCTTCGGGCGTTTGACCAAGGGCGGCGTGGTCCGCGTCAAGATCGAGGATGACAAGCCGGTCTTCGACATCACCGGCCCCGACGCCCCGCGCATCGGCAAGTCCAAGACGCCGCTGCTGACGGCCGAGTGACACTTGGACAGGGGCGATCGCAATTGGTCGCCCCTGTTTTCCGTGGCCGGCCTCGCATCGCAGCCGGATTCTCTGTTCGGGCCGGGTCGATTGCCAGCCATGCGGCCCCATGCCGGGACCGCGTCGCCACCTTATTGCGGCCAATTCCATCCTTGAAGGTCGCCGTGATTTCATCATCATCCCGGATCGTGACCGGAACAGCCGTGGCGATGATCGCCTTTGCGGCGAACTCGGTCTTGAACCGTCTGGCGCTCTCTGGCGGGCATGCCGACGCGGCCAGTTACACCGGCCTGCGCCTCGCCTCGGGTGCCGTCATGCTGGCATTGCTTTTGGGCTGGCGGACCGGGTGGCACCGTCGACCTGTCGGAGGCGGTATATGGCCGGCGGTGGCGCTGTTCCTCTATGCGATCGGGTTTTCCATCGCCAACCTTCGGTTGGAGGCCGGGACAGGCGCGTTGATTCTGTTTGCAGCGGTTCAGATCGGCATGCTGGGCTGGGCCATTTCCCAGGGCGAGCGTCCCGGGATGCTGGAGACTGCGGGTTTCGCCCTCGCCATCCTGTCGCTGATCGCATTACTGCTACCCGGCGCGACAGCACCTGACCCGGGCGGCGCCGCGCTGATGGTCGTGGCGGGCTTGTCCTGGGCTGCCTATACGCTGATGGGACGTGGATCCGCGGCGCCCCTGACCGATACGGCAGGTAATTTCATCCGTTGCCTTCCCATCGGCATCCTGCTGGTTCTGCCCGGAGCGTTCTTCCAGACAATCAGCCTGCAGGGATGGGCCTATGCCATCGCATCCGGAGCGCTGGCATCGGGCCTTGGCTATGCGCTGTGGTACAGCGTCCTGCCGGCCCTGCAACGCAGCAACGCAGCCTATGTCCAGCTGAGCGTTCCTGCCATCGCCGCCTTGGGAGGGGTTCTGTTCATTGCCGAACCGATCGGTTGGCGGCTGGTCATCTGTTCGGTCGGCATTCTGGGGGGTGTGGCGCTGGCGCTTTGGGGGGCCGGACGACGCAGGCCGGCACCCGGCGGCAACAGCCCCGGGCGGTGACGCAAGTCGCATGCGCCATCTTGCATGTCACGCAAATGTTCACGTCCTATCAAATCTTTAGTTCCGACCGCCGAGGCGATGGTGCATAGAGGTGCGGAGTTTTTCCGATAAGCCCATCGTGCCACGCGCAGACCGACACCCGGATCAGGAACGGCGCATCAGGGCGCTGCGGTCCTTCGAGATTCTGGATACCGAGCGCGAGCCGGAATTCGACGACATCGTGAATTTCGCCGCGCGTCTCTGCGGGACGGCGATCTCGGTGGTGAATCTGCTGGATGCGGAACGGCAATGGTTCAAGGCCGAGACCGCCCTCGGCCTGCGCGAGACGCCGATCGAGACCTCGATCTGCGCCCATGCCATCCTGGAACAGGAATATCTGGAGATCCCCGACACCCGGCAGGATCCGCGCATGTCCGACAATCCGCTCTGCACCGACGATCCGGGGCTGCGCTTCTATGCGGGGGCGCTGCTGAAGACGCAGGACGGCCTGCCTCTGGGGACGCTCTGCGTGCTGGACCGCCAGCCGCGGCGGCTGACCGATCTGCAGCGCGAAGGGCTGCAGGTCCTCGCCCGGCAGGTCATGGCCCAGCTGGAGCTGCGCAAGGCGCTGCGACAGTCCAGGATCCTGCGGCAGGAGGTCGATCACCGCGTCAAGAATTCGCTGCAGATGCTGTCCTCCTTCGTGCGGATCTCGGGGCGGCGGGCGGTCAGCGCGGAATCGCGCGACCTGCTGGCGGTGGTGCAGTCGCGCATCGACGCGATGACCCATGTCCATGAACAGCTCTATCGCCGATCGGACGAGACCGAGGTCGAGCTGGCCTCCTATCTGGCCAAGATCGGCCATTCGCTGGCACGCAACGCCCCCGCCGGGGTGGTGGAGGTGACGGGCGACCCGATCGAGGTGCCGCCCGCCACCGCGGTGGCCTTGGCGACCCTGACCAGCGAGCTGGTCTCCAACGCCTTCAAGCACGGTTTCCGCGACGGCAGGCCGGGTCGGGTGCGCGTCACGCTGCAGGACGATCCCGCATCGGGGCAGGCGCGGCTGGTCTGCGCCGATGACGGCATGGGCATGGCCGGGACCGCGCTGCCGGATTCGACGGGGCTGGGGATGCAGGTAGCCGAGGTCCTGGCGACTGAACTTTCCGTCCGGATCGACGTTCAGCCCGATCTTGAGGGATTCAGGGTTTCCGTGCTGTTTCCGACGGTTCTGGCGGGCGTCTGATCCCCGCTGGAATCCCGTCGGAAAAGGACCGTTGCCATGGGCATCGACACCGATGCCGGCACCATCATCGACAAGGTGGAGACCTGGATCGAGGGGCTGATCCGGCTGGTGCCGAACCTGGTCAGCGCGGCGGTGATCCTGCTGGTCTTCTATCTGGTCGCGCGGGCGGTCAGCTATGGCGTCAGCCGCACCTTGGCGCGGCATGGCCGGCCCACTTTGGCCAATGTGGGTGCGGCGCTGCTGCGCTGGTCGATCATGATCATGGCCTTCCTGCTGGCGGCAACGATCGTGCTGCCCTCGCTGCGGCCGGGGGACCTGCTGTCGGGGCTGGGGATCGGGTCGGTGGCGATCGGATTTACCTTCAAGGACATCCTGCAGAACCTGCTGTCGGGGGTGCTGATCCTGCTGCGCCAGCCCTTCCGCGTCGGCGACCAGATCGTCGTGAACGGGTTCGAGGGCACAGTCGAGGATATCGAGACCCGCGCGACCTTCATCAAGACCTATGACGGGCGGCGGGTGATCATTCCCAATGCGCAGATCTATACCGGCACGCTGACCGTCAACACCGCCTTCGATCTGCGCCGGTCGGAATATGACATCGGCATCGGCTGCAACGATGACTGGGACAAGGCGATGGAGCTGATGGTCGAGGCCGCCCGCCAATGCGAGGGCGTGCTGTCCGATCCCGCCCCCGAGGCGATCCCGGTGGGCATCGACGCCTATCAGAACACCATCCGCCTGCGCTGGTGGACCAAGCCCGAACGCATCGACGTGATCCGGACCCAAGGCAGGGTCATCGTCGCCGTCTACAAGGCGCTGGACCGGGCGGGGATCGACATGCCCTATCCGACCCAGGTCCAGCTGTGGCACGACCAGACCAAGGTCACCGACGGCGACCGCCGTCTGCAGCGCGAGGGCTGGCCCGCGGGTCAGGGCGACGTGCCCCGCCCCCGCTGGCAGCCCGCCAAGGACGGCTAGGCCAGGATCAGGTTCGACAGGTTGGCGCGCAGGCGGCTGCGCGTGTCGTCGCTGTCGGCCGAGACCGCCAGCCCGACCAGCGCTTCGGGCCGGCTGCCGAAGGCCGCCGCATGATCGCGCGCCAGATCGACGCGCACGGCCTCGGACCCCGTGCCGGCCGGTCGCAGCGCGATAGTGACGCCACGCCCGCGCAGATAGGGGCTGGGCAGCACCGCGCCCTGCGGGTGATTGCCGCCCCAGACATAGATCAGGCTGCGCGCCGATCGGTTGGCCAGCAGCTTCTGGGGTGCGGTGTCGGGCGACAGGCGCGCCGCGGCCCGCGCCTCCATGAAGACGAAATAGACCGAGATGTTGCGGTCATCCCCGCCCCGGAGCGACAGGTCGATGGGCGGCACGCTGTCGCTGACCGCCCAGTCCCACCACGCGCCGCGCGCGCCCCGCAGCGCCTCGGGGACCGGGCGATAGATCAGGGACGAGCTGGCATCCGCCGCGATGGACAGGCTGGCGCCGCCCAGCCCGTAGCGCGTCGCCGCCAGCCGTGGAAAGGTCACGGGCCGCCACGCGCCGTCGAAGGGGATGGCCCCCGATGGCTGGGCGGCGGGCCCGCCGGGACGGGCCAGGACCAGGGCCGAGACGAGGCCCGCGGACAGAAAGGCGCGACGCTGCATGATGATACCTCCTGCGGTGATGCACGGTCCGGTCGCGCGGAAGGGTGCGGCGCGTTACGCCCCCTCACGCCAAGGTGATGCCCGCCCTTTGCGCCGGGCCCGCACTGCACTAGGATTGAGGCGCGGGCAGTTTCTGACTAACGTTCGTCAATGACTGCCCGGAACAGACCCTCGAGCCCGACGGATTTTGCATGACCAGACCCACCATCCACGATGTCGCCCGCGCCGCGGGGGTCAGCCTGTCCACCGTCGACCGGGTGCTGAACGACCGCGAGGGCGTCCGCCAAGCGACCCACATCCGCGTGACGCAGGCGATGCGCGATCTGGGCTATGAACGCAACATCGCCGCCGCCAACCTGGCCCGGCGGCGGCAATACCGGCTGTGCTTCATCCTGCCCGGCGGTCCCAACAGCTTCATGCGCGGGCTGGAGGAGGAGCTGCGCGCCCGCGCCGATGCCTGGGAATTCACCACGCTGGAACGGCGCATCGTGCCGCCCTTCGACGATGCCGCCCTGGTCCATGCCCTGCGCGGCGTGGATCCGGCGGCGACCGACGGGGTGGCGGTGGTGGCCACCGATTCCGCCATGGTCCGGGCCGCCATGGCCGAGCTGCGCGACCGCGGCGTGGCGGTGGTGACGCTGGTCTCGGACCTGCCATCATCGCGGCGCCAGCATTTCGTGGGGATCGACAACGTTCAGGCCGGTCGGACGGCGGCCAGCCTGCTGGGGCGGTTCTGCCGGGGCAGGCCCGGGCGGATCGTGCTGGTCGCGGGGTCGATGCTGGTGCGCGACCATGCCGAGCGGCGTCTCGGCTTCGAACAGGTGCTGCGCGCGGAATTCCCCGACCAATCCATCCTGCCCCCGTTGGAGGGGCTGGACGATCAGGACATCGTCGCCGCCCATCTGGGCCGCACGCTGGCCGATCATCCCGACATCGTGGGCATCTACAGCCTGGGCGCGGGCACGCGCGGCGTGGCTCGCGCCCTGTCGCGCCCGGCCGCGCCGCGCCCCGCCGTGGTCGTCCATGAGCTGACCCCGCATTCCCGCAAGGCCCTGCTAGATGGCAGCTTCGACGCCGTGATCCACCAGGACCCGGTGCGCGAGGTCCAGGCGACCGTGTTGGTCCTGCGCAGCCTGATCGACGGCGCCGCCATCGACCCCGAGGCGGCGCGCATCGGTATCGAGGTCTTTCTGCGCGACAACCTGCCCTGACGGCATGCGGCTGGAATCGGTTGCGTGACGGTTTTTTCTGACGTACGTATGTCAGACCTGATGATGAAACGTCAGGAATGGCCGTCATGCCGGCCGAGGGAGGAGACCATGAAACACCCCGCAGCGGCGCTTGCCGCAGTCACCGTCATGGCCGGCGGCCAGGCGGCGATGGCGCAGACCCAGATCGACGTGCTCCGCGTGACCGTCAATGACGAACAGGCGGTCTATTTCGACCGCCTGGCGCGTGAATTCGAGGCCCAGAACGAGGGCGTCACCGTCCGCTTCGACTATGTCGCCAACGAGGCCTACAAGGCCCGCCTGCCGACGCTGCTGCAATCGAACGCGGCGCCCGACATCTTCTACAGCTGGGGCGGCCAGACCGTCGTGGAACAGGTCGAGGCGGGCTTTCTGCAGCCCATCGACGACCTGCTGCCCGAGGGATTCCGCGACACCATCCCCGAGGCGGGCCTGCTGGCCTATTCGGTGGACGGGCAGCTCTATGGCCTGCCGCAATACGCGACCGAGGTGGTCCTGTGGACCAACACCGCCCTGACCGACCAGGCGGGCATCGACCTGGACGCCATCCGCACCTGGGACGATTTCCTGGAGGCGGTGCAGACGCTGAAGGATGCGGGCATCACCCCCATCGTCGCGGGCGGGCAGGACAAGTGGCCGCTGCATTTCTACTGGAGCTATCTGGCGCTGCGCCAAGGCGGCCCGAACGTCGTCACCGACGCGATGGAGGGCGCGAATGGCGGCTTTCAATCCGAGGCCTTCATCGAGGCCGGCCGCCAGTTCCAGCGCCTGACCGAGCTGGAGCCGTTCCAGCCCGGCTTCATCGCCACCACCTACGAGACCGCGTCGGGCATGTTCGCGGACGGGGCGGGCGCCTTCCATCTGATGGGGGACTGGGACTATCTGCCCATGCGCGAACGATCGACCAGCGGCGAGGGGCTGCCCGACGACCAGCTGGCGATCATCAGCTTTCCCGCCGTCGCGGATCCGGTGGCCGAGGGCGGCAATGACGCGACGCTCGGCGGGATCAACGGATGGGCCGTCTCGGCCGGCGCCTCACCCGAGGCGGTGGCCTTCCTGGCCTTCATGATGAATGCCGAGAACCAGCGCGAGGCCGGCCGGCAGGAGCTGTTCATCCCCATCGCCGTGGGCACCGCCGACCAGATGGACAACCCCTTCTATGTCCAGGTGGCCGAGAATATCGAGGCCAGCAGCTTCCACCAGATCTTCCTGGACCAGTTCCTGGGCGCGTCGGTGGGCGCGGCGATCAACGACGTCTCGGCCGACCTGGCCCAAGGCGCCATCACCCCCGAGGATGCCGCGGCGCAGGTCCAGGAGGCCTGGGACTTCCGCTGAAGCCTTGGACCGCGGGGGCGCGCATGCCCCCGCACCCATCCCCCGAAGGAGCCGGTATGTCCCTCGACGCCGAAAGGCGGCTGCCCGCCTCTGCGCGCTGGCGCCGCGCCCTGCTGAACGGCCGCGTCAGCGCCGTCCTGATCCTGCTGCCGCCCGCGCTGATCCTGTTCACGCTGTTCGTGACGCTGCCCTTGGGCGAATCCGCGTGGTATTCGCTGTTCAACTGGAACGGCTACGGCACGCCCTCGAACTTCGTGGGCATCGCCAATTACGAACGCATCCTGAACCATTCCGTCTTTCACATCGCGGTCGGCAACACGCTGAAGATCGTGGCCGTGTCGCTGGTGATCCAGATGCCCTTGGCGCTGTTCCTGGCGCTGCTGATCCATCGCAAGACGCCCACGAATGCCGTCTTCCGGCTGGTCTTCTTTCTGCCCTATATCCTGGCCGAGGTCGCCGCGGGCCTGATCTGGTCCTTCGTCTTCGACGGCAATTACGGCGTCACCGCCTCCATCGCCCAGAGCCTGGGGATGGGCAATGTCTTCATCCTGTCGGACCCGGACTGGGCCTTCGCCGCGATCATGACGGTGATCGTGTGGAAATATTTCGGCTTTCACATGATGATCTACATCGCCGCCCTGCAAAGCGTGCCGCAGGACCAGATCGAGGCCGCCCGGATCGAGGGCGCGACCCGCGCCCAGGTCGTCCGCTATGTCCAGATCCCGCATATCCGCCCCGCCATCGCGGTCAGCGCCTTCTTCGCCATCATCGGCGCGCTGCAGGTCTTCGACGTCATCATCCCGCTGACCAATGGCGGGCCGTCGAACCAGACCCATACGATCGTGACCTATCTTTATACCTTCGGGCTGACGCGGCTGAATATCGGCTTCGGTTCGGCGGTGGGCGTGATCCTGTTCGTGGGCGCGGTGACGGTCGCGGTCTTCTATCAGCGCATCTTCATGAAGAGGGCCGAGGCATGACCCGCAACATCCTGCGCGTGACGCTGCTGCTGATCGTGGCCAGCTTCGTGCTGGCGCCGATGATCGCCACCATCCTCGGCGGCTTCAAGACCAATGCCGAGATCCGCACCAACGCGCTCGGCCTGCCCGCGATGTGGAACACCGAATTCTACGGCCAGATCATCACCGACCCGGCCTTCTGGCGTTATCTGCGCAACTCGCTGGTCATCTCGATCGGATCGGTCGTGCTGACGCTGATCGTGGGGGCGGCGGCGGCCTATGTCTTTGCCCAGATCCGGTTCTTCGGCTCGCGGATGCTGTTCTCCTATATTCTGCTTGGCCTGATGTTCCCCTTCGCCACCGCGATCCTGCCGCTCTTCATCAAGGTCCGCGACATCGGCCTGCTGGATACCTGGTGGGCGGTGATCCTGCCGCAGACCGCCTTCAGCCTGTCGTTGGCGATCCTGCTGTTCCGCACCTTCTTCGCCCAGCTGCCCAAGGAGCTGTTCGAGGCCGCCTATATCGACGGCTGCGGCTATGTGCGCTTCTTCTGGCGCTTCACGCTGCCCTTGTCCGCGCCGATCCTGGCGACCGTGGGCGTCTTCGTCTTCGTGCAGAGCTGGAACAACTTCCTGCTGCCGCTGGTCGTCCTCAACTCGCGCGAGGTCTTCACCTGGCCGCTCGGGATGATGCAGTTCCGCGGCGAATACGTCACCCAGTGGAACCTGACCCTGGCCTTCGTCACGCTGACCATCGTGCCGGCCATCGTCTTCTTCCTTGCTGCCCAGAAATACATCGTCGCCGGCCTGACGGGCGGCGCCGTCAAAGGATGAAAGCCATGATCCAGAACCCGATCCTGCCGGGCTTCAACCCCGACCCGTCCATCGTGCGGGTGGGCGACGACTACTACATCGCCACATCGACCTTCGAATGGTATCCGGGCGTCCAGATCCACCATTCGCGCGATCTGGCCAATTGGCGGCTGGTGACGCGGCCCCTGTCCCGCGCGGCGCAGCTGGACATGCGCGGCGATCCCGACAGCGGCGGCATCTGGGCGCCCTGCCTGACCCATGCGGATGGGATGTTCTGGCTGATCTACACCGACGTGAAGCGCCGGGACGGGGCGTGGAAGGACAGCCACAACTATCTGGTCACCGCGCCCGCCATCGAGGGGCCGTGGTCGGACCCGGTCTATCTGAACTCCTCGGGCTTTGATCCCTCGCTGTTTCATGACGAGGACGGGCGCAAATGGCTGCTGAACATGATCTGGGATCACAACCGGACGGGCGGCGACCGCTTCGGCGGGATCGTGATGCAGGAATATTCGGTCGAGGATCGCCGCCTGACCGGCCCCGTCCGCACCATCTATCGCGGCACCGACCTGAAGCTGACCGAGGGGCCCCATCTCTATCGCCGCGACGGCTGGTATTACCTGCTGACGGCCGAGGGGGGCACGGGCTATGACCATGCCGTGACCATGGCGCGCGCCAAGGACCTGTTCGGCCCCTATGAGACCGACCCCGCCAAGCATATCCTGACGGCGCGCGGCACGGACGGGCTGCTGCAGCGCTGCGGCCATGCCGACATCGTGGAAACGCAGGACGGCCAGGTCTATATGGTCCATCTGTGCTCGCGCCCCCTGGACGAGACCCGCGCCCTGCCGGTGGGCGATGGCGGCATCCATGCCGACGACGTCCGCCGATCGCCCTTGGGGCGCGAGACGGCGATCCAGCGGCTGGACTGGCCCACGGGTGAATTCCCCCGCCTGGCCCATGGCGGCAACGCCCCCGCCGACACCGTGCCCTGCGATCTGCCCCCGCATCCCTTCCCCGAGGATGCGCCCCGCGTCACCTTCGACGGCGCGCTGCCCCCGGCCTTCCAATGGCTGCGCACGCCCCAACCCGACCGCCTGTTCAGCCTGACCGACCGCCCCGGCGCGCTGCGCATCTTCGGGCGCGAATCCCCGGGATCGGCCTTCGAGCATGCGCTGCTGGCCCGCCGCCAGACCGCGCTGAGTTTCCGCGCCGAAACCACGATCGAGGTCGATCCCGGCGATTACCAGCATTTCGCGGGCCTGATCGCCTGGTATGGCCGCTTCAAGTTCCATTACCTGGCCGTGACGGCGGATGAGGACGGACGCCGCGTGCTGACCGTCTTCAGCTGCGCCGCCGATTGGCCGGATGCGCGCGTGACCTATCCGATCACCCCCGTCCCGCTGCCCGACGGTCCCCTCCAGCTGGGCTGCGACGTGGACGGCATGACCCTGCGATTCCGCTACCGGACGGATGGCGACTGGACCGACCTCGGGATCGCGCTGGACCAGTCCGCGATCTCGGACGAGGCCGGCAACGGGCCGGGCAGCAACTTCACCGGCGCCTTCATCGGCATCTGCGCGCATGACACCTCGGGGCGCGGGCGGCATGCGGATTTCACCGACTTCACCTATCAGCCGCTGAACGGCGGGCCGCAGGTCAGCCATGGCTGAGGTGCGGCTGGAACAGATCACCAAATCCTTCGGCGCGCTGACGGTCCTGCCGGACCTGAACCTGACCGTGCCCGACGGGTCCTTCACCGTGCTGGTCGGCCCCTCGGGCTGCGGAAAATCGACATTGCTGCGCATCATCTCGGGCCTCGAGGAACCCAGCTCGGGCGCGGTGATGATCGGCGGGCAGGACGTGACGCTGGACGAGCCCTCGAAGCGCGGCATCTCGATGGTGTTCCAGTCCTATGCGCTCTATCCGCATATGACCGTCGCGCAGAACATCGATTTCGGTCTGCGCCTGGCCCGGATGCCCGCCGCCGAACGCCAGGCCCGCGTGACCGAGGCCGCGCGCATCCTGGCGCTGGAACCCTATCTGGACCGCAAGCCCGCCCAGCTGTCGGGCGGCCAGCGCCAGCGCGTGGCCATCGGCCGGTCCATCGTGCGCCAGCCCAAGGTGTTTTTGTTCGACGAACCGCTGTCGAACCTGGACGCGGCGCTGCGCACCCAGATGCGGGTCAAGCTGGCGCAGCTGCACCAGTCGCTGGACGCCACGATGATCTATGTCACCCATGACCAGGTCGAGGCGATGACCCTGGCCGACCAGATCGTGGTGATGAATGCGGGCCGAATCGAACAGGTCGGCGCGCCGATGGATCTCTATGACCGGCCGCAGACGGCCTTCGTCGCGGGCTTCATCGGATCGCCCCGGATGAACCTGGTCCCCGGCGCCGCCATCGGCCAGCCCCATGCGGAAACCGCCGGCATCCGCCCCGAACATCTGCTGATCCATGAGGGCGGCCGCCCGGCCCGCGCCCTGGTCGTCGAGACGCTCGGCGCCGACACGATCGTGCATGCCGATGTCGAGGGCATCGGCCCCATGACCATCCGCCTGACCGGCGACAACCGCCTGCTCGCGGGCGAGGTGATCCCCATCGCTCCCCAGCCCGGCCAGCTGCACCTGTTCGACGCCGAGGGCCAGCGCCTGCCCGACCCCGTCGCCACGACCTTCCAGAGGACCTGACCCATGAGCTATTTCCAGGACATCGCCCCGATCCGCCATGAGGGGCCCGACAGCAGCAACGAATTCGCCTATCGCCATTACGACCCCGACGAGATCGTCCTGGGCAAGCGCATGGAGGATCACCTGCGCCTGGCCGTCGCCTATTGGCATGCGCTGGCCTATGAGGGGGGCGACCCTTTCGGCGGGCGCACCTTCGACCGGCCTTGGTATGGCGACGACATGGCCGCCGCCCGCGCCAAGGCCGATGCGGCCTTCGACCTGTTCCGCATCCTGAACGTGCCGTTCTTCTGTTTCCACGACGCGGATGTGCGCCCCGAAGGCGCGAGCTTCGCCGAAAGCCGCCGCAACCTGGACGAGATCTGCGACCTCTTCGCCGAACGGATGCAGCAGACCGGCACCAAGCTCCTCTGGGGGACGGCCAACATGTTCAGCCACCGCCGTTGGATGGCGGGTGCGGCGACCAATCCCGACCCGGAGATCTTCGCCTATGCCGCGGCATCGGTGAAGGCCTGCATGGATGTCACACACCGGCTGGACGGGCAGAACTATGTCCTCTGGGGCGGGCGCGAGGGCTACGAGACGCTCTTGAACACCGATCTGGGGCGCGAGGCGGAACAGGCGGGCGCCTTTCTGTCCAAGGTCGTCGATTACAAGCACAAGATCGGCTTCAAGGGCGCGATCCTGATCGAGCCCAAACCCCAGGAGCCCGCCAAGCACCAATATGATTTCGACGTCGGCACGATCTACGGATTCCTCAAGCGCTTTGGCCTTGAAAACGAGGTCAAGCTGAACATCGAACAGGGCCATGCGATCCTGGCGGGCCACAGCTTCGAACATGAACTGGCGCTGGCGGGATCGCTCGGGCTGTTGGGGTCGATCGACATGAACCGCAACGACTATCAGTCGGGCTGGGACACGGACCAGTTCCCCAACAACGTCCCCGAGGTCGCGCTGGCCTATTACGAGGTGCTGCGCGCGGGCGGGTTCACCACAGGCGGCACCAATTTCGACGCCCGGCTGCGCCGCCAGTCGCTGGACCCCCAGGACCTGGTGCTGTCCCATGTAGGCGCCATCGACATCTGCGCGCGCGGCCTGAAGGCCGCCGCCGCGATGCTGGAGGATGGCGGGCTGGAACGGATGCGCGCCGAACGCTATCAAGGCTGGGACGGGGACGCGGCCCGCGCCATGCTGACCCGCGAGCCGCTGGAGACCATCGCCGAACGCGTCGAACGCGTTGGCCTCGATCCCCAGCCCCGCTCCGGCCGGCAGGAGCGGCTGGAGAACTGGGTCAGCCGCTTCGTCTGACCCGGTGTCGTCACCGCACACGCCCGGCGGGTCGCTTCACACACAACCGCAGAACCGGAGCCCCATCGCCTGAATATCAGGTGCATTCGTGACGTAGGTCCTGCTGAACCTGTCATCAAAGTTCTCATTACTCGTGCATTTATGGGCGTTTAAATCATAACCAACGAGGGCTCAGTCGTTCGTCCAAAATGGCTTCACCGCCATCCTGCTGCATATTTCTTCCAGTGCCGGACCGGCGCAAGGGAGTCGCCTATACTTTGAGTTGCCGACAGTGGGAATTCACAGGGTGGTCTGGTTGTGCTTCAAGCTGGTATCTGCAATGTCGCCAGCTTTGCACGAGACCTGATGAAGGACGAAGAGCGGGCGTTTCACGGACGCTTCATTCCAGTCGTGTGCGCCTTTAACGGGCACAACCTTGGGACTTACCGCCTTGTTCTGGACGAGGTTCTGAGCTGCTGCCGGTTTCGTTGACAGCGGGTTAGGCTAGCATAGCGCGGTCCTCGAACTCCATGGGGCTGACGTAGCCGCGCTTCGAGTGCCGCCTGCGCGGGCTGTAGAAGCGTTCAATGTAGTCGAAGACGTCGGTGCGGGCCTCGTCGCGGGTGCGATAGACCTTGCGGTTGGTCCTTTCGATTTTCAGCGAAGAAAAGAAGCTCTCCATGGCCGAATTGTCTCAGACGTTCCCGGCCCGGCTCATGGAGCAGGTGATGCCGTTGTCGGCCAGTAGGCGCTGGAACTGCTCGCTTGTGTATTGGGACCCCTGGTCCGAGTGATGCAGCAGCGCGTCCGCCTTGCCGCGGCGCCAGACGGCCGTCATTAGGGCATCCATGACCAGCGTGGCATCCCTCTCGGCCTTCGTCGACCAGCCGACCACGCGGCGTGAGAACAGGTCCAGGACAACAGCGACATACAGCCAGCCCGGGGCGGTCCGGATGTAGGTGAAATCGGCCAGCCACTTCTGGTTCGGACGATCCGCTTCGAAATCCCGATCAAGGCCTCGCCGGTTCACTTGAACCGTCGCCCATCGGGCTTGAACCGATGGCGCCGCGATGGGCAACCGTTCACCGGCTCGATGTCGGCGATGACCGAGCGCGCGCCGTCGTCCTGAGGCTTGTCACGCCGTTTTGGCCGCGCTTTGAAGGCATTCTGGCGCATCAGACGCTCGATCCGGTGCAGGCCGCAGATCAGGCCCTCTTCAAGGACGTCGCACCAGACCCGGCGAGCGCCATAGGTCCGGTCGCTGGCCTTGAAACTCGTGTCGATGGCCGTGACGAGCTTCGCATCAAGGGTCGCTCGATCGCCGAGAGGGCGGTTCAGCCATGCATGAAAGCCCGAAAGCGAGGCCTCCAGAACCTCGCATAGCCAGCTGAACGGCCAGATGTGCCGGTGCTTCGCGATGAAGGCGAACCTCATGTGTTCGGGCATGCCTTCGGACCAATGGCAGTCATGCCCTCACTCCCTCGCGAAGTAGGCTGCGGCTTTTTTAGGATGTCACGCTCCGCCTTAAGCTTAGCGACCTCCTTCTTCAGGGCTGCGATCTCGGCCAGATCGGCACGCTGCTGGCCATTGTCGGGAAACGCCGTGACAGGGGCCGCTGCGGCCTCCCGCATCCAACGCCGCAGCACGCTCTCAGCCAGATCCAGATCCCGGGCCGCCTGCGCCATCGCAACGCCCCGCTCCGTCACCAGCTTCACAGCCTCAAGCTTGAACTCCTTCGTGAACCTCCGTCTCACCATGTCCGACCTCCGTCTCCTTGGTCACGATCCTATCTTCGTGTCCACGAAACCGGCAGCAGGTCACTTGGCGCATCTCGAACACGCTGGAAGCTGACGTCTGCGTCGAGGCGTTGAATGAGGCCATCCACCGCTTCGGCGCTCCGGGGATCATGAATACCGACCAGGGTTCACAGTTCACGTCCTTTGCCTGGACAGACAGGCTGAAGCGCGCTGGCACCCGGATCTCTATGGACGGAAAAGGTCGCTGCATCGACAACGTCTTCATTGAGCGCCTCTGGCGGTCCCTGAAGTATGAATGCGTCTACCTTCACGCATGGGAAACGGGGTCGCAGGCCAAGGCTGCCATCGGCCAATGGATTGCCTTCTATAATCATCGGAGACCACACACCGCCCATGGCGGGCAGCCGCCTGCCGTGGTCTACTTCAACACCATCGAGACAGATCAGCAGGCGCAGGCAATAGCTTAAATCAGCCGGAAAACTGTCCAAGGATCGGGGAGTAGCTCATAGTGCTTCTGAAGTTCCGCTAGGACCCGTCGCACGAAATAAAAGACCCCATATTTTGTGAATGTGTGGGGTGCTGATTTGTATGCCGCCATGTTCTACGCCTCGGCCAAGATTGCATTTAGCTGAGGCTTTTCAGTTTTTTGCAGGATTGGTGGTGCCGGCTGAGGGATTTGAACCCCCGACCCCCTGATTACAAATCAGACGCTCTACCACTGAGCTAAGCCGGCGACCCGGATTCGTTACCGCGACCCGCGCGCGGGTGCAAGCGGCCTTGCGCGCCGCCCAGGTTCGTGCGCGCCAGCAGCGCCACCGCCGCAAGGCCCACCAGCATCACCAAAAGCGCGGCCGGGGCGGCATTGCCCAGATCCTCGAGGCTGGCGCGTTCATGGGTGCGGGTGGCCAGGGTCTCGAAGTTGAAGGGGCGCAGCAGCAGGGTGGCGGGCAGCTCCTTGACGCTGTCGACGAAGATCAGCAGCAGCGCCGCCCCCACCGATCCGCGCATCATCGGCAGATAGACCACGCGCAGCACCCCCGCATTGTCGCGCCCCAAGGACCGCGCCGCCATCGGCAGCGAGGGCGGCACCCGCGTGAAGGCCGCGTCGATCGCCCCCTGCCCGATCGCGAAGAACCGCACCACATAGGCCAGGATGATCGCCGCCCCCGACCCCGTCAGCAGCAGCCCCGGATCCGACCCGGTCAGCGCCAGCAGCGCGTCCGCCACCCGGTGGTCCAGCGCCGCCAGCGGGATCAGCAGGCCCACCGCCAGAACCGCCCCCGGCGCGGCATAGCCGATCGTGGTGACCGGCATCAGCAGGCGCGGCAGCCTGCGCCCCGACAGGCGCGTGCCATGGACCATCACCATCGCCAACAGCACCGTCACCACCGCCGCCGTCCCGCCCAGCCAGACCGTGTTCCACGCCGCCCGCCCCAGCCCCGGCGTCAGCCAGCCCTGCGGATAGGCCAGCGCATAGGACAGGATCACCCCCACCGGCAGCACGAAGCCCATCGCGAAGGGCATCAGACAGGCCAGCGTCGCCCCCCAGGCCCGCCAGCCCGACAGGCGGCTGCGCTGGATCGGGCGGGGCTGGCGCGCGCTCTGGTGATAGCGGGCGTTGCGGCGGGAGATGCGTTCCCACAGCGCCAGCACGACGATGATGCCCAGCATCGCCACCGCGATCTGGGCCGCGCCGCCGGCATTGCGACGCTCCAGCCAGGTGGTGAAGATGCCGGTGTTCAGCGTCTGGACCCCGAAATAGCTGACCACGCCGTAATCGGCCACGGCCTCCATCATGGCGATGGCCGATCCCGCGACGATGGCCGGGCGGGCCAGCGGCAGGCCGACGCGGCGGAACAGGCCCCAAGGCCCGGTGCCCAAGGCGCGCGCGACCTCGTAGGCGCTGCCCGACTGTTCGTTCAGCGCCGCCCGGGTCAGCAGATAGACATAGGGATAGAGCGCGGCGGCCAGCACGACGATCGCCGCCTCCAGCGACCGGATGCGGGGAAACCAGTAGTCGCGGGCCGATTCCCACCCGAACCAGGCCCGCAGCGCCGTCTGGACCGGCCCCGAATAATCCAGGAAATCCGCCAGCGCATAGGCCCCGATATAGGCCGGCACCGCCAAGGGCAGCAGCAGCAGCCATTGCAGCGCGCCGCGGCCGGGGAAATCATGCATGCTGACCAGCCAGGCCGCCCCCGTCCCCATCGCCGCCGCCAGCAGGCCCGTGCCCAGGGCCAGCATCACCGTATTGCCGAAATAGCGCGGCATGACGGTGGACATCAGATGCGGCCAGATGTTGTTCGTGGGGTTCATCGCCAGCCACAGCACCGACAGGACCGGCATCAGCACCAGACCCGCGACCAGCAGCGCCGCGACCGACCAGCCCCGGCCGCCGCCTTGGCGCAGGGCATCCTCGTGACGGGCGGGCGCAAGGCGGCTCGCGGAGGGGCCAGCGGCGGGGCTAGAAGCAGAGGGGGGGTCTGGCGGGGGCATCCGTCTGTGTCATGGCCCTAGGCGATAGGCCAAACCGGTTTGACTGTCCACGCCGGACGGGTAATCTGCGCTGCGGCCCGAACGGGGGCCGGAAGAACGGCCGGCAGAAGAAGGCGGGGACAGCGGTGCAGATGGTTTTCCACTTGGGGGTGCATTGCACCGATGGCGACCGGCTGCTGAAGACCCTGCTGAACAACCGCGCCGCCCTGCAGAAGGCCGGGACCGAGATCGTCACCCCGAACCGCCATCGCGGCCTGTTCGACGAGGCGCTGAAATCGCTGAACGGCGGCAGCGCCACCCCGGAAATGGAACAGATCATGCTGGACGCCATGCTGGAGAGCGACGATCCGTCGCGCGTGGTCATGTCCACCCCCACCTTCATGGGCGCGCCGGGCCGGGCGGTGGGGCGCGACGGGCTCTATCCCCAGATCGGGATGCGGGCTGCGGCGCTGGCGCGGCTGTTCCCCTCGGCCCGGACGGAGTTCTTCGTGGCGATCCGCAACCCGGCGACGCTGATCTCGGAGGTGCTGCCGATGTTCGGCGGCAAGGGCTATCCGGACCTGATGCAGGGCTGTCACCCGACCCAGCTGCGCTGGCGCGACGCGGCGCAGCGGCTGATGCGCGCGGCCCAGGGGCGGCGCGTGGTGATGTGGTGCCACGAGGACGTGCCGCTGATCTGGCCCGAGGTGGTGCGCCTGGCCGGCGCCCTGCCGCCCGAGGCGCCCTTGTCGGGGGGCCTGCTCTACATGCACGACCTGCTGGGGGATGCGGGGATCGCGCGGCTGCGCGACGCGATGGCGGGGCGCGACCGCATGGACATCGCGCAGCGCCGCCAGCTCTATGCCCAGGTGCTGGAGGCCCATGCCCTGCCCGGCATGCTGGACCAGGAGATCGCCCTGCCCGGCTGGAGCCAGGACCTGGTCGACGAGGTCACCGCCCATTACCGCAGCGACGTGGCCGAGATCGCGGTCATGCCGGGGGTCGAATTCCTGCTGCCCTGACGGGCGCCCGACCCCCGCGTAACCTGCCCGGGGGTCAGGCCATGCCCAGGGCGGCCTTGTACATGTCCAGGATGGCCTCCTCCTCGGCGATGTCGTCGCGGTGGCGCTTTCGCAGGGCCACGATCTTCTTCATCACCTTGGTGTCGTAGCCGCGGGCCTTGGCCTCGGCCATGACCTCCTTCTGGCGTTCGCTGATGTCCTTCTTCTCGGCCTCCAGCTGTTCGAACTGTTCGATGAACTGGCGCAGCTCGTCGGCGGCGACGCCATAGGCCTGATCGTCCTGCATTCGGATTCGTCCTTCTGTCCCGTGTCGCCCGGGTTGTTAGGCGGTCTTGTTCGGCGGCGCAATCGCCGCTAGGGGACGGGCGCGGAAAGCCGCGGCCATCAACGGGGGAAAATGCGCATGACGCTGTTCGACTGGATCATCTGGACGGGTGCCGCGCTGACGCTGGCGGGGCTGGGGGCGCTGGTCTGGTGCATCTGGACCGTGACCCGCGCGCGCCGCGCCGGGCTGGACGACGCGGCACTGCGCGTCAAGATGCGCGGCGTGCTGGCGGTGAACATGGGCGCGCTGGCGGCATCGACCATCGGGCTGATGATGGTCGTGATCGGGATCATCCTGAAACCCTGACCGCCGCCCTTGACACATTCCACAATTTGAATACATCCTGTCCGCATAACAGGACATGAGGGCATGCGATGAATCCCGACTGGATCGCCGGGCTGATCGGCGGATTGATGATCGGCGGCGCGGCGGCGCTGTATCTTCTTGGAAACGGGCGCGTCATGGGGGCCAGCGGGCTTCTGGGCGGGCTGATCGACGGATCGGGCCGGTCCGATCGCGGCCAGAGGCTGGCCTTTCTGGCCGCCCTGATCGCGGTGCCGGCGCTGCTGGTGGGCGGCGGCGTGGCCGAACGGTCCGAGCCTGTGGCAGGCCTTGGCGTACTGGTGCTGGCGGGGCTGCTGGTCGGGTTCGGCACGCGGCTCGGCAATGGCTGCACCTCCGGGCACGGGGTCTGCGGGATCTCGCGGTTCTCGCTGCGGGGGATCGTGGCGACGATGGTCTATCTGGCGACCGGGGTGGCGGCCGTGCTGATCGCGCGCGCGCTCGGGTGGTCGGCATGACGCGGTTCCTGCTGGCGGCGATGGCCGGGGGACTGTTCGGGGCGGGGCTGGTGATTTCCGGCATGACCGATCCGGCCAAGGTCCGGGGCTGGCTGGACATCTTCGGCGATTGGGACCCGACGCTGGCCTTCGTGCTGGGCGGCGCGGTGATGCCGATGATCCTGGTCTGGCGGGTCGCGGCCCGGCGCAAGGTCTCGGTCACGGGGGTGCCACTGCCGCAGATGCCGCCGCAGCGTCTGGACGGGCGGCTGCTGACGGGGGCGGCGCTGTTCGGGTTGGGATGGGGTCTGTCGGGCCTCTGCCCGGGGCCGGCGATGGCGTCGCTGTCCTTCGGGGGCGCGCCGATATGGACCTTCTTCGCGGCCATGGCCACGGGGATGGCGCTGTTCGGGCTGTGGAACCGCCGCGCATGAGGGTGCTGGTCCAGCGCGTCACCGAAGCCCGCGTCGATGTCGCGGGCCATACGGTCGGCGCGACCGGGCCGGGGCTGATGCTGCTGGTCTGCGCGATGCAGGGCGACGATGCGGCGGTGGCGGCGCGCATGGCCGGGCGGGTGGCCCGGCTGCGCATCTTTCGCGACGATCAGGGGCGGATGAACCGGTCCCTGCTGGATACGGGCGGATCGGCGCTGGTGGTCAGCCAGTTCACCTTGGCCGCCGACACCCGCAGCGGCAACCGCCCCGGCTTTTCCGCAGCCGCCGCCCCGGACGAGGGCCGCGCGCTTTATCACGCCTTCGCGCAGGCGCTGGCCGATCTGGGCGTCGCGGTCCAGACCGGGCGCTTCGGCGCGGACATGCAGGTCACCCTGACCAATGACGGGCCGGTGACGATCTGGATGGACAGCGCCGAGCGGGGTTGACTTTTCGCGCGATCCGGCCCATCTGTCCCCCATCGATATCCGCTGCCGCGTGAGCAGCTTTCGGCCGCGGCCCGTTCGGGCCCACCCGCCGACCGATGTCGGACATTTCCCAGGTTTCCCATTCACGCGGGGAGGCAGCAGGCATCCTCGTATCGCGCCTGCACCCCTTGCAACGCCGCGCCCGATGCGCGGCCCCTGTCCTGCATCCGATACGGGGGATGCGGGGCCGAAAGAATGAATGATGGAACAGAAAAACACCCGCCGCCGCCCCAACCGCGCCGGCAAGACCACCCCCCGCACCGCACCGCAGGGCATCTCCGCCAACGAGGGCCGTCGCGCCCCGGCGCGTGACCCGCTGCCCACCGGCCCCTTCGCCGATATGGGCATCGATCACCGCATCAACGCCAATATCGCGGCGCTTGGCCTGACGCAGCCCACGCCCATCCAGGCGCAGGGCATCCCCGCCGTGGTCGAAGGCCGCGACGTGCTGGGCCTGGCCCAGACCGGCACCGGCAAGACGGCGGCCTTCGGCCTGCCCATGCTGACCCGGTTGATCAAATACGGCAAGAAGCCCGACCCCAAGACCTGTCGCGCGCTGATCCTGGCGCCGACCCGCGAGCTGGCCACCCAGATCGCGACCAATATCGACGCCTTCGCCGAAGGCACGCCGATCCGGTCCTTCCGCGTCGTGGGCGGCGCCTCGATCAACGTACAGACCGAGCGGCTGTCGCGCGGCGTGGACGTGCTGATCGCGACGCCGGGCCGCCTGATGGACCTGATCGAGCGTCGCGCCATCAGCCTGGAGGCCACCACCTATCTGGTGCTGGACGAGGCCGACCAGATGCTGGACATCGGCTTCATCCACACCCTGCGCAAGATCGCGCGGATGCTGCCCCGTGAACGCCAGACGCTGATGTTCTCGGCCACCATGCCCAAGCTGATGTCGGAACTGTCGGACACCTATCTGACGAACCCCGTCAAGGTCGCCGTCAACCCGCCGGGCCAGGCCGCCAAGAAGATCGAACAGGGCGTGCATTTCACGACCCAAGGCGACAAGGCGACCCTGCTGGCCGAATACATGTCCAAGCATACGGACGAACTGGCGATGGTCTTCGGCCGCACCAAGCATGGCTGCGAAAAGCTGGCCAAGCTGTTGGAGAAATGGGGCTTTGCGGTCGCCGCGATCCACGGCAACAAGTCCCAAGGCCAGCGCGAGCGCGCGCTGGAGGCCTTCCGCAAGGGCGAGACCAAGGTGCTGGTCGCCACCGACGTGGCCGCCCGCGGCCTCGACATCCCGGAGGTGGCGCATGTCTACAACTACGACCTGCCCAACGTGCCGGAAAACTATGTCCACCGCATCGGCCGCACCGCGCGCGCCGGGCGCGAGGGCCGCGCCGTCGCCTTCTGCGCGCCCGCCGAGCTGGGCGAGCTGCGCGCCATCGAAAAGGCCATGAAGACCACCATCCCGGTCATCGGCGGCACCGCGCCCTCGGCCGCGATGGTCGCGGCGGCGGGGCCCGCGGGCGGTCCGCAGCGCGGCCGCGGCAAGCCGATGGAGGGCGGCAACAAGCGCCCGGCGCGCCGCCCCTCGCGCGCGCCGAAAAGCCGCCAGGCCTGATCAACCATGAACGGGCGGCGAAGGGGGACCTTCGCCGCCCTTTCTTTGTCTTGTCCCCCCCGCCGCCTGCGGGTAAGGCGCGGGCAGGATGGCCAAGCTCTATTTCAACTACTCGACGATGAATGCCGGCAAGAGCACGCTTTTGCTGCAGGCATCCTACAACTATCGCGAACGCGGGATGACGACGCTGATGCTGACGGCGGCGCTGGACGACCGCGCGGGCCGCGGCCGCATCGCCAGCCGCATCGGCATCGCGGACGAGGCCCGGTCCTTCGACAGCGGCACGGACCTGTTTGCGCTGATCCGCGACGCCCTGCCCCGCCCCGCCTGCATCTTCATCGACGAGGCCCAGTTCCTGACCCGCGACCAGGTCTGGCAGCTGGCCCGCGCCGCCGACGATCTGGGGGTGCCGGTCATGTGCTATGGCCTGCGCGTGGATTTCCGGGGCGAGCTGTTTCCCGGATCCGCGGCCCTGCTGGCCTTGGCCGACGACATGCGCGAGGTGCGCACCATCTGCCATTGCGGCAAGAAGGCCACGATGGTGATCCGCCAGGATGACAGCGGCCGCGCGATCACCGAGGGCGACCAGGTCCAGGTCGGCGGGAACGAGACCTATGTCTCGCTCTGCCGCAGGCATTGGCGCGAGGCGGTGGGCCGCTGATCAACTTTCACGATCGCCCCGGGATCGCGCGTTGCGGGGTCCGGGGCCATCATGTAACCATCCGCCCAGAGAGACAAAGGGACATATCATGCGCGCCTACCTGATCTGGTTCGCCGCCGCGCTGGCCTTGGCGGGCCCTGCGCGTGCCTTCGACACCACGGCCACATCGGCCTGGGTCTATGACGTGCCCACGGGCACGGTCCTGATGGAAAAGAACGCGGACACCCCCCTGCCGCCCGCGTCGATGTCCAAGCTGATGACGCTCTACATGCTGTTCGAGGCGCTGGACGAGGGCCGCGTCCAGATGGACACGCGCCTGCCCGTCTCGACCCGCGCCCGCCAGATGGGCGGATCGACCATGTTTCTCAACGAGCTGGACCGCCCCACCGTCGAGGAGCTGATCAAGGGCATCATCGTGCTGTCGGGCAATGATGCCTGCGTCGTCGTGGCCGAGGGCCTGGCCGGCACCGAGGAGGCCTTTGCCCGGCAGATGACCGAACGCGGCCGCCAGATCGGGCTGGAACATTCGGTCTTCGTGAACTCCACCGGCTGGCCCGCCCAAGGCCATGTCATGTCGGCCGAGGATCTGGGCATCGTCGCCCTGCGCCTGATCGAGGATTTCCCCCAGTATTACGGCGATTTCGCGATGACGGAATATGCCTTCGACAACCGTGCGCCGTCGAACCGCTACAACCGCAACCCGATCCTGCGGCTCGGGATCGGGGCCGACGGGCTCAAGACAGGCCACACGCAGGAGGCGGGCTATGGCCTGGTCGGATCCGCGGTGCAGGACGGGCGCCGGGTGATCTTTGCCATCAGCGGGCTGCAGTCGGACCGCGCGCGGGCCGAGGAATCCGAACGCATCGTCAACTGGGCCTTCCGCCAATTTACCATGCAGAGCCTCGTCCCCGCGGGCGAGACGGTCGTCGAGGCCCCGGTCTGGCTGGGCACCGCCTCCCGCGTCGGGCTGACCACGGAAAACGGCGTCAACGTGCTGGTCCCCGCGGGCGTGCAGGACCAGGTCCGGGTCGAGGTCGTCTATGACAGCCCCATCCCCGCCCCCATCGCCCGCGGCGACCGGGTGGGCCAGCTGGTCGTGACCATTCCCGGCACCCGCGACGCGGTCACGCCGCTTCTGGCCACCCGCGACGTCCCCGAGGCCGGGCTGCTGGGCCGCATGCGCGGCGCGGTCATGCACCTGGCGCAGCGCGCGATCACGGCCGTCACCGGCTGATGCTGATCAGTCTGGAGGGCATCGACGGCTGCGGCAAATCCACCCAGGCCCGGCTGCTGGCCGACCATCTGCGCGCGCAGGGCCGCGACGTGGTGCTGACCCGCGAACCCGGCGGCAGCCCCGGCGCCGAGGAGATCCGCCGCCTGCTGGTCGAAGGCGCCGGCGAACGCTGGTCCCCCGAGACGGAATGCCTGCTGTTCACCGCCGCGCGGCGCGACCATCTGGAACGCACCATCCGCCCGGCGCTTAAGGCGGGGCGCGTGGTCGTCACCGACCGCTTCGCCGACAGCACCCGCATCTATCAGGGCGCCGCGCGCGGCGATCTGCGCGCCATGGTGGACCGGCTGCACGACCTGATGATCGGGGTGGAACCCGACCGCACCTTCGTCATCGACATCGAGCCGCGCACCGGCCTGGCGCGCGGCACCGCCCGCGGCGGGTCCGAGGATCGGTTCGAAAGCCTGGGCCTGGCCTTTCAGGAACGGCTGGCCTTGGGCTTTCGCGCGCTGGCCGCCGAATATCCGGGCCGGGTGCGCCTGATCGACGGATCGGGCGACCCCGACCAGGTGGCCCACCGCATCCGGGCCGCACTGTGAAGACCGAACCCGAGGACATCCCCGAACCCGACCGCGTGCCCGGCGCGCCCCATCCCCGCCACACGGCGCGGGTGATCGGCCAGGATGCCGCGATCGACGCCTTTCTCGACGCCGCCCGGGGCGAGCGGCTGCACCATGCCTGGCTGCTGACCGGGCCGCGCGGGGTCGGCAAGGCGACGCTGGCCTGGGCCATCGCGCGGCGGATGCTGGCGGGGGGCAACGGGCCGGGCCTCGACACCGATCCCGACCGCCCCGAGGCACGCCGCATCGCCGCCCTGTCCGAACCCCGCCTGGCCCTGATCCGCCGCCCTTGGGACGACAAGACCGGCCGCCTGCGGGCCGAGATCACCGTGGACGAGATCCGGCGCCTGCTGTCCTTCTTTCACCTCTCGGCGGCCGAGGGGGGGCGGCGCGTGGCCATCATCGACGCCGCCGAAGACATGAACACCGCCGCCGCCAATGCCCTGCTGAAGGTGCTGGAGGAGCCGCCTTCGGACGCGCTGATCCTGATGATCGCGCATCAGCCCGCGCGCCTGCTGCCCACGATCCGGTCGCGCTGCCGCACGCTGCGCCTGCACCCGCTGGCGCCGCGCCAGATGTCGGGCCTCTTGTCGGACCTGGGCCTGAACGAGGATGCCGAGGCGCTGTCGGCCCTGTCCGACGGATCGGTGGGCGAGGCGCTGCGGCTGGCCGGTCAGGGGGGCCTCGACCGCTATCAGGACCTGGTAGACCTGTTTTCGACCCTGCCCCGGATGGACCGGTTGCTGGCCGCGAAATTCGCCGATGGCGCGGCGGGGCGCGCAGGCGCCGATGGCGACCCCTTCGATCTGACGATCACCGTGCTGGACCGCTTCGTCACGCGGCTGGCGCGGGCGGGGCTGATGGGCGCCCCCCTGCCCCAGGCCGCGCGTGGCGAGGGCGCGCTGATGGCGCGGCTGTCGCCCGACGACCATGCCGCCCGCATCTGGGCCGAGGCGCAGGCCCGCCTCTCCGCCCGGGCCCGCGCGGGCCGGGCGGTCAACCTTGACCCTGCCGCCTTGGTGATGGATATGGTCCTGGAACTGGCGCAATTGCCGCCCGCGCAAGCGTCCCTGACCAAGGCCTGACAGATGACCGACGCGGCGCCGCGCCTGACCGACAGCCATTGCCACCTGGATTTCCCCGATTTCGACGGCGAACATGCCGCCCTGATCGACCGCGCCCGCGCCGCGGGCGTGCATCGCATGGTCACCATCTGCACCCGCCTGCGCCAGGAACCCGCCGTGCGCGCCCTGGCCGAGGCGCATGAGGGCGTCTTCTACGCCGCCGGCACCCATCCGATGAGCGTGGCGGACGAACCCATGGTCACGGTCGAGGACCTGACCGCCCTGGCCGCCCATCCGAAATTCGTGGGCATCGGCGAGACGGGGCTGGATTACCACTACACCGCCGACAGCGCCCGCGCCCAGCAGGACAGCCTGCGCATCCATATCGAGGCCGCGCGCCGCACCGGCCTGCCGCTGATCATCCATGCCCGCGACGCCGATGACGACATGGCCCGCATCCTAACGCGCGAACATGCGGCGGGGGCCTTCGGCTGCGTGATGCATTGCTTCAGCTCGTCCGCGGCGCTGGCCCGGGCGGCGCTGGATCTGGATTTCTACCTGTCCATGTCGGGCATCGCGGCCTTTCCCCGGTCCGACGACCTGCGCCGGATCTTCGCCGCCGCCCCCCTGGACCGCATCCTGGTGGAAACCGACAGCCCCTATCTGGCCCCGCCCCCCCATCGCGGCCGCCGGAACGAGCCCGCCTATGTCGCCCATACCGCCGCCACCGGCGCGCAGGTCTTCGGCCTGACCCCCGCCGAATTCGCCGCCGCGACCGAGGCGAATTTCGACCGCCTCTTTCCCAAGGCCGCCCGATGAGCGACCAGATCCGCGCCACGATCCTGGGCTGCGGATCCTCGGGCGGGGTGCCCAGGCTGGGGAACCGGTGGGGCGCCTGCGATCCGGCCAATCCGCGCAACCGCCGCCGCCGTTGTTCGCTGCTGGTCGAACGCGACGGGCCCGGGGGGCGCACGCGCGTGCTGATCGATACCGGTCCCGACCTGGTCCCCCAGCTTCTGGATGCCGACATCCCCGAGCTGGACGCCGTGGTCTATACCCATGCCCATGCCGACCATGTCCACGGCATCGACGACCTGCGCCAGCTGGTCTTCAACGCCCGCCGGATCCTGCCGCTCTGGGCGGACGAACCCACGGCCGAGGCGCTGGCCAGCCGCTTCGGCTATGTCTTCCAGACGCCCGAGGGCAGCCAGTATCCCCCGATCTGCACCCTGAACCCGATCACCGGCAGGGTGACGGTGGACGGCCCCGGCGGCCCCGTGACCCTGATCCCCTTCCGCGTCCAGCATGGCGAGATCACCGCCTTGGGCTTCCGCATCGGCGGGCTGGTCTATCTGCCCGATGTCTCGGACATCCCCGACCCCGCCTGGCCCCTGATCGAGGGGGCCGAGGTCTTCATCATCGACGCGCTGCGCCCCGAGCCTCATCCCAGCCATGCCCATCTGGCCCTTGCCCTGGATTGGGTGGCCCGCGCCCGCCCCGCCCGCGCCGTCTTGACGAACATGCATATCGACATGGACTATGACCAGGTCGCGGCCGGCACCCCCGATCACGTCATCCCCGCCCATGACGGGCTGGTCCTTCATGCCGGCGCGGCCACCCCCGACCTGCCCCCCGCGGCATGAGCGCGCTTTTCACGATCATCCTGCCGGTCTTTCTGGTCGTGGGATTCGGCTATCTGGTGTCCTGGCGCGGCTGGTTCAGCGCCTCGGCGGTGGACGGGCTAATGAGCTTCGCCCAGAATTTCGCGGTGCCGACGCTGCTCTTCGTGTCGATGGCCCGGCTGGATCTGGGGACCGAGTTCCGCGCGCAGCTACTGATCCCCTTCTATCTGGGGGCCTTCGCGGCCTTTGCGGCGGGCTGGGCGGGGGCGCGGTTCCTGTTCCACCGACCCCCCGCCGATTGCGTGGCGATCGGCTTCGTCTGCCTGTTTTCCAACACGCTGCTGCTGGGGGTGCCGATCACCGAACGCGCTTATGGGCCGGATGCGCTGGCGGGCAACTGGGCGATCATCGCGCTGCATTCGCCGCTGCTCTACACCTTCGGGATCACGGTGATGGAGTTCACCCGCGCCCGCGGCAGCGGCCTCTCGGTGGGCCGGGTGGCGCTGCGCGCGCTGACCGGCGTGCTGCGGACATCGCTGGTCATCGGGATCATCGCGGGGCTGACGGTGAACCTGCTGACGCAGGCGGGTCTGGTCCTGCCGCAGGGCTTCTGGGACGCGGCCGACATGGTGGCGCGCGCCGCCCTGCCCGCCGCGCTCTTCGGCCTGGGCGGCGTGCTCTACCGCTACCGCCCCGAGGGTGACTTGGGCGCCATCGTGCTCTGCTGCGCGGCGTCGCTGATCCTGCACCCGGCGATCGTCTTCGGGACGGGGGCGGCGCTCGGCCTCGACCGGGACGGGATGCGATCGGCGGTGCTGACCGCGGCGATGGCGCCGGGGGTGAACGCCTATCTCTTTGCCAATATCTACGGGGCGGCGCGACGGGTCGCGGCCTCCAGCGTGCTGGTGGGCACAGCCCTGTCGACCCTGTCGATCTGGATGTGGCTGGCGATCCTGCCCTGAGGCCCGCCCCGATGCGCGGCGCGCAGGGGGGTGCGGGGGGACGGCCAGTCCCCCCGCCGTCGCGGGACGCAATCCCCGCCGTCAGATGGGCACGCGCAACGCCCCCAGAGGTTCCTCCAACGCCCGCTCCTCATAGCCGAAATGCGACCGGATCGCCCGGTCCAGCCGGGTGAAGCGCGCGGCGCAGGTCTCGAACCCGCTGGCGGATGCGTCGCGGCCCAGATCGCGCGCCGCCTCGGCCAGCTCGCCGATCAGGCGGTGGATGACGCGATGCTCCTCCATCAGGCGCCGGATCACCGGGGCCAGCGCCGCCCCGCCCCGCTCGGACAGCGCGGGAAAGACCCATTGCTCCTCGATGTCGTGATGGTTCTGCAGCAGCGCGCAGTCCCGCCCGCAGGCCGTGCCGAACCGCGCCAGGTTCCGCGACAGCTGGGTGCCCTCGATGGCGGGGGCCAGGGCCCCCGCATCCGCCCCCTGGCTGCGGATTGCCTCCAGCATCCGGGCAACGGCGTCCAGCTCGGCGCGATACATGTCATGGATCGCGGCCAGACGGCGGCCATGCGCGCGCTCGGCCCGCGTGATCGCCGGATAGGCCGGCGGCGCGGGACGGGCGGCCTCGTCCTCCAGCTCCTCGGGCGTCATCGCGGGGTGACGCCGCGGATGCGTTCAGACCGGCGGCGCAGCAGCTCGACCGTGGTCAGCAGCGCGATCGAGAAGATCACCAGCAGCGTCGCCACCGCCAGGATGGCCGGGCTGATCTGCTCGCGGATGCCGTTCCACATCTGCCGCGGGATGGTCTGCTGGTCGGGGCCTGCGATGAACAGCACCGCCACCACCTCGTCGAACGAGGTGACGAAGGCGAACAGCGCCCCCGAGATCACCCCCGGCAGGATCAGCGGCATCGTCACCTTGAAGAAGGTCCGCCGCGGGCTGGCCCCCAGGCTGGCGGCGGCGCGGTTCAGCGACTGGTCGAACCCCACCAGCGTCGCCGTCACCGTGATGATCACGAAGGGAATGCCCAGGGTCGCATGGGCCAGGATCACCCCCAGATAGGTGCCCGCCAGCCGCCCGCATTGCGGATCCAGCCCGACCAGGACCAGCAGCTCGCAGGGGTTCGAATAGAAGAAGAACATCCCCGTCGCCGTGATGATCAGCGGCACGATCATGGGCGAGATCAGGATCGCCATGATCGCGCGGCGGAACGGCATCTCGGGGCGCGACAGGCCCAAGGCCGCCAGCGTCCCAAGCACGGTCGCCACGATGGTCGAGAACACCCCGATGATGATCGAGTTCTTGGCCGCCTTCACCCAGTTGGCGTTGGTCCAGGCATCCGACCAGAAGGCCCAGCCCTCGGCCGAGGGGTTCTGCATCCCGAAGGTCAGCAGGCTCTCATACCAGCGCAGGCTGAACCCGTCCGGGTCCAGCGACCGCATCGCGGGGGTGAAGGTGAAATAGGGCTCGGCATTGAAGCTGAGCGGGATGATCACCAGGATCGGCGCGATCAGAAAGAAGAAGATCGCCGCGCAGATCGCCAGATAGGTGTAATGCCAGATACGCTCCAGCGGGCTGGTATAGGTCGGAACGGCCATGGCTTATCCCAGTTTCAGGTTGTCGACGCCCACAAGGCGATCATAGAGCCAGTAGAGCACCAGAACCGCCCCCAGCAGCAGGGCGGCCAGCGCCGCCGCCAGCGACCAGTTCAGCGTGCCCGTCATATGCTGGGCGATCATGTTGGAAATCAGCTGCCCCGAGGATCCGCCGACCAGCGCGGGCGTGATGTAATATCCGACCGCAAGGATGAAGACCAGCATCGCCCCCGCCCCCAGCCCCGGCAGGGTCTGCGGGAAATAGACGCGCCGGAACGCGGTCCAGCTGGTCGCGCCCAGGCTGCGCGCCGCGCGCACATAGGACGGGTTGATCGTGCGCATCACCGAATAGAGCGGCAGGATCATGAAGGGCAGCAGGATATGCGTCATCGCGATGATCGTGCCGGTCTGGTTATAGATCATCTGCAGCCGCTGCCCGCCGCCGATCACGCCCATCCAGACCAGGATGTCGTTCACCACGCCCTGCTGCTGCAGCAGCACCATCCAGCTGGTCGTCCGCACCAGCAGCGATGTCCAGAAGGGCAGCAGCACCAGGATCATCAGCAGGTTCGACTGTCGCATGGGCAGCGTGGCCAGCAGATGCGCGATGGGAAAGCCCAGCACGAAGGTCAGCCCCGTGATCACCGCCGACAGCCAGAAGGTCCGCCAGAAAAGCGTCAGATAGATGCGCTGCTGTTCGGCGACCTGCTGGATGCGGCCATCCTCGTCGCGGGTGCGGTCCACGGCCGACAGATAGAAATTGGCGGTGACGGGGGTCGAGGCCTCGCGCATGACCGACCACAGGCGGGGATCGCCCCAGCTGTCGTTGATCTCCAGCAGGGCCTCGCGATAGGGTGGCTCCAATCCGCCGCGCACCTGGCGGCCCGTGGCGGTGAACAGTGACCGCGTGCCCGGCATGTCGTAATTGACCCGCGTCCCCACCACGCCGATGCTGCGCGCATCGGCGCTGGCGACCAGGTCCTGGGCCAGCGCGGTCCAGGCCGCGTCGTCGGGATCGGTGCCGCGCTCGGTCGCCGCGAACCAGGCCGAGACCTGCGGCATGTTGGCCGAGAAGCCATCATTATAGAAGGACCGCTGCAGCATCTGGCCGATCGGCACGACGAAGGTGATGACGATGAAGGCCAGCAGCGGAAGCACCAGCAGGAACGCCCGGCGTCGCGCGCGGCGCTGGCTGCGCGCCAAGGCCCGGGCCAGCGGCTGGCCGTCGGCGGTGGTCAGCGCAGGCCCCAGCCCGGATGCGGTGGTCGCGATGGCGGCATGTGGATCAAGTGCGGCGTTCGCCATGTCGTCCCCGGCGGTCAGGGCCGCCACCCCATGGGCGGGGCGGCGGCGTTTCGGATCAGGAGGATGCCAGCCAGCTGTTGAAGCGCTCGGTCAGCTCGGCCGCGTGGTCGGCCCAGAATTCCGGGTCGTCCATCACGGCATTGGCCAACGCCTCGGGGCTGGTGGGCATATGCGGGCCCATCTCGGTCACGCCATCCTGATAGAGGCCCACCAGCGCCGCCGAGGATTGCCGCGCCGGGCCATAGGCGATGTAGCGCGCCTGATCGGCCAGCCGCTGCGTGTCGGTGGCGAATTTCAGGTATTCCATCGCCGCCTCCGGGTTCGGTGCATCCTTCGGGATCACGAACATGTCCATGTCCATGTACTGGCCATCCCAGATGATCTCGAAGGGCTGGTTCTCGGCCACCATGGCGTCGAAGACGCGGCCGTTATAGGCGGTGGTCATGACGACCTCGCCATCGGCCAGCAGCTGCACGGGCTGGGCGCCGGCCTCCCACCAGACGGTCTGGGACTTGATCGTGTCCAGCTTCGCGAAGGCGCGGTCCACGCCCTCGTCGGTGCCCAGCACCTCATAGACCTCCTCGGCGGGCACCCCATCGGCGATCAGCGCCAGATAGAGCGTCCGCTTGGGGTTGCGCGGCAGGCCGCGCTGGCCGGGGAAGGCCTCGAGGTCGAAGAAATCGGCCGCGGTGGCGGGGGCGCCCTCGTCGAACTTGGTGGTGTTGAAGGCGATGACCGTGCCCCAGACGATGTTGGCGACCGCGCAATCCAACAGCGCGCCCGGCACGAAATCATCGGCGGCGGCGGTGCCGTCGGGGGCCGCGGGCAGGTCGGCGGGGTCGATCTCCATCAGCGCGCCCTCGTCGCAGAGGCGGATGGCGTCGCTGACCTCGACATCGAAGACGTCGCCCGTGACGTTGCGCGCCTCGACCTGGGCGCGCAGGGGCGTTGCCGGGTTGTCGGCGGCGATCATGTTGACGCGGATGCCGGTCTCTTCGGTGAAGGGCTTGTTGTAGGCCTCGACCTGGCTGGTCTCGTAGGCGCCGCCCCAAGAGACGACGTTGACCTCCTGCGCGGAGGCGGCGAAGGCCAGGCCGGTCAGGGCCGTGGACAGGATCAGGGTGGACTTCATGTGTTCTCTCCCGTTGGGTGGTCGGGCTTTCTGCCCGTTGTGATTGGCCCCCGATGGGAGGCGGGGCCGGGCATGGGCGCCCGGCCCGTTCCGTCAGCCGGCGACCCAGCTGTTGAACCGCTCGTTCAGCTCGCCGTCGCGGTCGACCCAGAATTCCAGGTCCGACCCCAAGGCGTTGGTCATGTTCTCCTCGAAGGTGGGCAGGTTCGGGCCCATCGGCTGATCCGTGCCCTCGATATTCCCGACCATCGCCGCGGCCGAGCGGCGCGGCGGGCCATAGCTGATGAATTCCGCAGCCCGGGCCTGGGGCGCGGGTGCGGTGGTCCAGGCCACGAATTCCAGCGCCTGTTCCATGTTGGGCGCGCCGCGCGGGATCACCCAGCCCTCCATCTCGTAGATCTGGCCGTCCCAGATGATCTCGAAGGGCTGGCCGTCGGCCTGGGCCGCGTTGAAGATGCGCCCGTTGAAGGCATAGGCCATGCTGACCTCGCCATCGGCCAGCAGCTGCGGGGGCTGGGCGCCGGCCTCCCACCAGATGACCTCGGGTTTGATGCTGTCCAGTTTCGCGAAGGCGCGGTCCACGCCCTCCGGGGTGGCCAGGACCTCATAGACCTCGGCGGCAGGCACGCCATCGGCCATCAGCGCCAGTTCCAGGTTGAACTTGGCGCCGCGGCGCATGGTGCGCTTGCCGGGAAAGGCCTCCAGATCGAAGAAATCCGCGGGGCTTGCGGGCTTGGCATCGGGGAAGGCCGTGTCGTTGAAGGCCAGGACCATCGAATAGACGTCGGTCGCGACGAAGCATTCCGTGATCGCGCCCTCGATGAAGTCATCCTCGGCGGCGGTGCCGTCCTCGGCCGCGACCAGCATGGCGGGGTCCAGGACCTCCAGCGCGCCCTCGTCGCAGAGCCGGACGGCATCGGCATATTCGACCGAGGCCACGTCGATGGAGACGTTGTTCGCCTCGACCTGGGCCTTGATCGGCGTGGCGGGGTTGTCGGCATCCGACATGATGACGGTGATGCCGGTTTCCGCCGTGAAGGGCTTGGCATAGGCCTCCAGGTGGCTGTTGCCATAGGCCCCGCCCCAGGACAGCAGGTTCACATCGGCCAAGGCCGGGGCCGCCATCCCGCCGATCGCGGTGCTGAGGACAAGAAGTCTTTTCATTAAACGAACTCCGACAGGTTTCTCAGATGGGGTCCAGGGCGCGGGCATCTTGGGGATGCCAGCCGATGCGCAGGGTCTGGCCCGGCTCCAGCCGTGTCTGGCCGATGGTGTTGCGCATCTTCATGACGAAATTGTCGCTGCCCGCGACCGACAGGCGGGCGCGCAGGATGTCGCCCATATAGATCACCTCGGCCACGCGGGCCTCGATCGTATGGGCGCCGGGGGGCATCATCTCGGGCTTGAACTCGACCCGTTCGGGGCGGATGGAGACGGTGGTGCGTTGGCCCTTTTCGCGGATGTTGACGGCGGTGGCGTCGATCACCCCGCCCCCGTCCAGTCGCACCAGCGCCTTATCGCCCTGCAGATCCTCGATCACGCCGGCCAGGGCGTTGTTTTCCCCGATGAAGCTGGCGACAAAGCTGTTCTCGGGGCGTTCATAGAGCGCCGAGGGCGGGGCCAGCTGCTGGATGCGCCCGTCATTGAAGACGGCGATCCGGTCGGACATGGTCAGCGCCTCGCCCTGATCATGGGTGACATAGACGACGGTGATTCCCAGTTTCTCGTGCAGGTGCTTGATCTCGAACTGCATATGTTCGCGCAGCTGCTTGTCCAGCGCGCCCAGGGGTTCGTCCATCAGCACCAGTTCGGGATCGAAAACCAGCGCGCGGGCCAAGGCGATGCGCTGCTGCTGCCCGCCTGACAGCTGGGCCGGGCGGCGGTTGGCGAAGGCCCCCATCTGCACCATGTCCAGCGCCCGCTTGATGCGGCTTTCGCGTTCGGATTTCGACATCCCCCGGACCTCCAGGGGAAAGGACAGGTTCTCGCCCACGGTCATATGCGGGAACAGGGCATAGTTCTGGAACACCATGCCGATGCCGCGCTTGTGGGGCGGGACCTGGTTGATCGGGCGGCCGTCCAGGCGGATCTCGCCATGGGTGGCGGTCTCGAAGCCCGCCAGCATCATCAGGCAGGTCGTCTTGCCGGACCCCGACGGGCCCAGCATGGTCAGAAATTCACCCCGGCCGATGGAAAGGTTCAGGTCCTTGACGACAAGCGTCTGACCATCATAGCTTTTTTGCACATGCTCGAAGGCGACGAAAGCATCGCCGTGGCGGTCGTCCAGCAAAAGGCGCTCTCCGTGTTGTCGTTGGTTGTTCAGCGCAAGGGGCAGGTTAAGCGGCGGTTCGCGGCGCTGGCAACACCAATTGCGACATTTCATGGCACCAACGCGTCGCGCCCGGATCCCTGTCACGGGGTTCCGGGCGCGGGCCTGCAGCATCTGCAGGGAAACGGGCGGCCTGCCCGAAATACGGGCAGATCAGGAGGGGCGCTTGGGCCCCTTGCGATGCGGCTTGGGGCCGCCGGCCTTGTCGGCGCGGGGCTTGGGCTTGGCCCATGCGGGCTTGCCCGCGCCGCCATCGGCGGTGGTCTTCTTCTTCCAGGGCTTCACGGCCGGGCGCGGATCGTCCATGGGCGCGTCATCGGGCACCCAGCCCCCCTTGGCGGATTTCACCCGCTGGTCATGGGTGGCGTCCTTGCGCGGTGCGGGCTTGCGGGCGGGCCGATCCTCGCGGGCGGGCTTGTCGCGATAGGACGGGCGCGGGGCGCGTTCGACCGGGGCGTCCAGCTGGGGTTCGCCCTCCATGCGGCGCATGGTGACCTCGTCGCTGATCTCGATGAAATCGCCGAAGCGGTCGGCCAAGGGCGCCGCGATCTGGACATAGGACAGGTCCTGGCGCACGCGGATCGCGCCGATGCCGTCCTTGGTGATCCCGCCCGCATCGCAGATCTTGGGCAAGAGCCAGCGCGCCTCGGCCCGGCCGGAATGGCCGACCGACAGGGTGAACCAGACGGCGGGGCCGAATTCGCGCGGCTGGCGCGGGGCCATGGGCGCGGGCGGGGCCATCGTCTCCATCAGCTCCTCGGCGGCGGGGCGGCCTTCGCGCCACATCCGCAGGAAGGCCACCGCGACCTGTTCGGCGCCGAAGCGTTCCAGCAGCTGGGCGGCCAAGGGCGCATCCTCGCCCGCCGGATCGCGCAGCGCGGGATGGTCCAGCATGCGCTGGTCGTCACGCTCGCGCACCTCGTCGGCCGAGGGCGCCTTCAGCCATTCCGCCACGACCTTGGCATTCTGCAGCAGCCGCTGCGCGCGCTTGTAATCCGACGAGGGCACGATCAGCGCCGAGACCCCCTTGGACCCCGCCCGCCCCGTCCGGCCCGACCGGTGCAGCAGGGTTTCAGGATTGGTGGGCAGGTCGGCATGGATCACCAGCTCCAGCCCCGGCAGGTCGATCCCGCGCGCGGCCACGTCGGTGGCGATGCAGACCCGCGCGCGCCCGTCGCGCAGCGCCTGCAGGGCATGGGTGCGTTCCTGCTGGGACAGCTCGCCCGACAGGGCCACGGCCTTGAAGCCGCGGTTCGACATGCGCGCCAGCAGGTGGTTCACATTGGCCCGCGTCTTGCAGAAGACGATGGCGGTCTGCGCCTCGTGGATGCGCAGCAGGTTGAAGATCGCCGGTTCGCGGTCGCGCGGCGTCACGGAATAGGCGCGATAGGCGATGTCGCCGTGCTGGCGCGCCTCGCCCTGGGCGCTGATGCGCAACGCGTCGCGCTGGAAGTCGCGGGCCAGCTTCTCGATCGCGGGCGGCACCGTGGCCGAGAACATCAGCGTGCGGCGTTCCTCGGGCGCGGCGCCCAGGATGAATTCCAGATCCTCGCGGAAGCCCAGGTCCAGCATCTCGTCGGCCTCGTCCAGGACGGCGGCGCGCAGGTCGGACAGGTCCAGACTGCCCCGGTCGATATGGTCGCGCAGGCGGCCGGGCGTGCCGACGACGATCTGCGCGCCGCGCTGCAGGGCGCGGCGTTCGTTGCGGTAATCCATGCCGCCGACACAGGTCGCGATCTGCGCCCCCGCCCCGGCATAGAGCCATTCCAGTTCCCGCGCGACCTGCAGCGCCAGTTCGCGCGTGGGCGCGATGGCCAAGGCCAGCGGGCGTTCGGTCTGGGGCAGGCTGTCGCCCTCCAGCAGGTCGGCGCCGATGGCGAGGCCAAAGGCCACGGTCTTGCCCGACCCGGTCTGGGCCGAGACCAGCACGTCGCGCCCCTGCGCATCGGGGGCCAGAACGGCGGTCTGCACGGAGGTCAGGCTGTCATAGCCCTTGTCAGCCAGCGCCGCCTGAAGGGGCGCCGGGATCGTGATGTCAGTCATGTGATTCGCCAAATGCGGGGGCCCGCGCGGGACCCGATGGACGGCACCTTGCGTCGCTGCGACCGGCCCACCCTGCACCCGCCGCCCCGGACATGCGGAGCCAAAGGCGGTGCCATACGCCAGTGCGCCCCCGAAGTCCATGCCCAAGCACCCCTTGCACCTGCCCGCCCCCGCCATTACCGTCAGGGATGCAACCGTTGGGGTGCCCCGTCCGGGGCTGAGAGGCATCGCGCCAACCCATCGAACCTGATCCGGGCCATGCGGCGCGGGAATCCAGGCCGACCTGAAGACCTTCTCGGCGCTCGGCGTCTATGGGGCCAGCGTGATCACCGCGCTGACCGCGCAGAACACCCGGACCGTGGCCCGGGTCGAACCGGCAAGCCCCGCGATGATCGCGGCGCAGATGGCGGCGGTCTTCGACGATCTGGATGTGCGCGCCGTTAAGCTGGGCATGCTGGGGGATGCCGATGCCATCGCCGCCGTGGCGGACGGTCTGGCCGGGCGCGGGTTGCCGGTGGTGCTGGACCCGGTGATGGTCGCGAAATCGGGCGACATGCTGCTGCCCGACAGCGCGCTGGACGCACTGCGTTCCGTGATGCTGCCCCATGCGACGCTGCTGACCCCGAACCTGCCCGAGGCCGCGCGCCTGCTGGATTGCGCCCCCGCCCGCGATGCGGCGGAGATGGCGCGGCAGGGGCGCGCGCTGCTGGATCTGGGGGCACGGGCGGTGCTGATGAAGGGCGGCCATGCCGAGGGGGCCTCGTGCACCGACCTGCTGGTGACGGCCCAAGGCATCACCGAATTCACCGCCCCCCGTCAGGCGACGGGCAACACCCATGGCACGGGCTGCACCCTGTCGGCGGCGATCGCGGCGGGCTTGGCGCAGGGGCTGGACCTGCCGCTGGCCGTGGGGGTCGCGCATCGCTATCTGCAGGGTGCGATCGCGGCGGCGGACGGGCTGGCGGTCGGCTCGGGCCACGGGCCGGTGCATCACTTCCACGCGGTCTGGGCCGATGGCTGAGATCACCATCATCGGTGCAGGCGTCGCGGGCCTATTTGCCGCGCATGAGCTGGCGCGCCGCGGCATCACCCCCCGCATCCTGGACCGCAACGGCCCGCCGGGGCCGCATGGCTGTTCCTGGTGGGCGGGCGGCATGCTGGCGTCCCATTGCGAGGGTGTCACGGCCGAGCCCGTCATCACCAGCCTCGGATCGCAAGCCGCCGCTGCCTGGGCGGCGATCACCCCCGTCACCCGCCGCGGCACGCTGGTCGTCGCCTTGGACCGCGACCGGGCCGAGCTGACCCGCTTTGCCCGCCGCTGCCCCGCGCATCAGCCCTGCGCGCCGGGCGATCTGGAACCGGGCCTTGCCCATCACCGCGCGGGGCTGCATGTCCCGTCCGAGGCGCATCTGGACCCCCGCCGCGCGCTGGCCGACCTGATCGCCACCCTGTCCGCCCAAGGCATCGCCATCGAACACGCCGAGGCCGAGCCGGACGACATCCAAGGCCCGGTCATCGACGCCCGCGGCTTGGCCGCCCCCCTGCCCGGCCTGCGCGGCGTGCGGGGCGAGATGGCGGTCCTGCACGCGCCCGACATCACCCTGTCGCGCCCGGTGCGGCTGCTGCATCCGCGCCACCCCCTCTATATCGTGCCGCGCGAGGCGGGGCTGTTCATGCTGGGCGCGACCCAGATCGAAAGCGCCAGTCGCGCCCCCGTCACCGCCCGCTCCGCGCTGGAGCTGCTCTCGGCCGCCTATGCGCTGGATCCGCGCTTCGCCGAGGGGTCGATCGTCGAACTGGGCGCCGACCTGCGCCCGGCCTTTGCCGACAACATCCCCCGCGTGGTGGTGCGGGGCCGGGTGCTGCACCTGAACGGCCTTTTCCGCCACGGCTATCTGATGGCCCCGGCGCTGGCGCGCCATGCGGCCGATTACCTGACCGACCGAATCAAGGGAGAACTGATCCATGAGGATTGAGGTCAACGGGACCGCCCGCGACATCGCCGCCACCACGCTTGCCGATGCCTTGGCCGAGCTGGGCTGGGCCGAGGCCCGCGTCGCCACCGCGCTGAACGGGGAGTTCGTCCCCTCATCGGCGCGGCCCTCGCAGGCGCTGCGCGACGGCGACCGGCTCGAGGTGCTGGCCCCGATGCAGGGGGGCTGAGATGCGCGATTTCTACGGGATCACCCTTGATTCGCCCCTGATGCTAGGGACGGCGCAATATCCCTCGCCCGCCATCCTGCAGGCGGCCTTTCGCGCCAGCGGGGCGGGCGTGGCCACCGTGTCCCTGCGGCGCGAGGGCGGCCAGGGCCAGGCCTTCTGGTCGCTGATCCGCGATCTGGGCGTGCGCGTGCTGCCCAACACCGCCGGCTGTCACAGCGCACGCGAGGCCGTCACCACCGCCCGCATGGCGCGCGAGGTGTTCGAGACGAACTGGATCAAGCTGGAGGTGATCGGCCATGCCGACACGCTCCAGCCCGACCCGTTCGGCCTGCTGGAGGCCGCCGAGACGCTGGCCGCCGAGGGCTTCGAGGTCTTTCCCTACACGACCGAGGATCAGGTCTTGGCCGGGCGCCTGCTGGACGCGGGCTGCAAGGTGCTGATGCCTTGGGGCGCGCCCATCGGCTCGGGGCTGGGGCTAAACAACCGCTATGGCCTCAGGATGCTGCGCGCGGCCTTCCCCGACGTGCCGATGGTCATTGACGCAGGGATCGGCCTGCCCAGCCACGCGGCCGAGGCGCTGGAGATGGGCTTTGACGCCGTTCTGCTGAACACCGCCGTGGCGCAGGCGGGCGACCCCGAAGCCATGGCCCGCGCCTTTGGCCTGGCGGTGCAGGCGGGCGCCTTGGCCCGCGCCGCCGACCCGATGGAGCCGCGCGAGATGGCCGCCCCCTCGACCCCCCTCATCGGAAAGGCCTGGCTGTGAGCTTGCCCCGTTTCTACCCGATCTTCGACGATCTGGCCTGGCTGGAACGCGCCCTGCCCTTGGGTGTGCGGCTGGTGCAGCTGCGCCTGAAGGACCGCGACCCGGGCGATCTGCGCGACCAGATCCGGCGCGGGCTGGCACTGGCGCGCAGCCACGGCGCGGCGCTGGTCGTCAACGATTATTGGGAAATCGCCATCGAGGAAGGCGCCGACTGGCTGCATCTGGGGCAGGAGGATCTGGACCACGCCGACATCCCCGCGATCCGCCGGGCGGGGCTGCGGCTGGGGCTGTCCACGCACGACCATGCCGAGCTGGACCGCGCGCTGGCGCTGGCGCCCAATTACGTGGCGCTTGGGCCGGTCTGGCCGACGATCCTGAAAAAGATGAAATGGCACGAACAGGGCCTGGACCGCGTGACCGAATGGAAGGCGCTGGTCGGCGCGACGCCCCTTGTGGCCATCGGCGGGCTGACGCCCGATCGCGGGCGGCAGGCGCTGGCTGCGGGGGCGGATGTGGTCTCGGCGGTGACAGACATCACGCTGAACGCAGACCCCGAGGGCCGGATGCGCGACTGGCTGGCGGTGGCGCCATGATGCGCTATGCCCGCCAGATGGTCCTGCCGGAGCTGGGCGAGGCCGGCCAGCAGCGCCTGACGGATGCCCATGTGCTGGTGGTGGGCGCGGGGGGCTTGGGCTGTCCGGCGCTGCAATATCTGACCGGCGCGGGGGTGGGCCGGATCACCCTGATCGACGGAGACCGCGTCGAGGAGACGAACCTGCACCGCCAGCCGATCTTTGCCATGCGCCAGATCGGCCAGCCCAAGGCCCGCGCCGCCAGCGCCCAGATGGCCGCGCTGAACCCCGATGTGACGGTGACGCCCCTGACCGAATGGCTGACGCCCGCCAATGCGCCCGCGCTGGTGGCACGGGCCGATCTGGTGCTGGATTGCGCCGATACCTTCGCGGTCAGCCTGACGCTTTCGGATGCCTGCATGGCCGCCGGGCGGCCGCTGATCGCGGGATCGGCGCTGGCGCTGTCGGGCTATGCGCTTGGCTGCTGCGGCGGCGCGCCCAGCCTGCGGGCGGTGTTCCCCGACCTGCCGCTGCGGGGGGCGACCTGCGCCACGGCGGGGGTGATGGGGCCGGTCGTGGGCATGATCGGCGCGCTGCAGGCGCAGATGGCGCTGGCGGTGCTGCTGGGGCACGACCCCTCGCCCTTGGGGCGGCTGGTCAGCCTGGATGCGGCCGCCTGGCGGATGGGCGGCTTCCGCTTCGACCGCGCGCCGGAACCCGAGGCCCCCCTGCCCTTCATCGCCGAAAGCCAGATCGCGCCGGGCGATCTGCTGGTCGATCTGCGCGCCGAATCCGCGCCCTTCCGTGCGGATGCCCGCCACCTGCCGCCCGAGCGCATCGCCCATCTGGACCCGCCCGAGGGCGCGCGCGTCGTGCTGGCCTGCCGCACCGGGCTGCGCGCGCATAACGCGGGGCGCGATCTGCAATCCATCTGGCCGGGGCGCATCGCCCTTCTGGCCCTGAACGACTGAGGACCCATGCGACATATCCTTGCCTTGGCCCTGATGGCCGCCCCCGCACACGCGGACACGTCCCTGACGGTGATGCTGGACTGGTTCGTGAATCCCGACCACGCGCCCATCATCCTGGCCGAGGAACTGGGCTATTTCACCGATGCGGGGCTTGCGGTTCAGGTCGTCACCCCCTCGGACCCCAACGATCCGCCGCGCATGGTGGCGGCCGGTCGCGCCGATCTGGCGATCAGCTATCAGCCGCAACTGCACCTGTCGCGCCATCAGGACCTGCCGGTGATCCGCGTCGGCACCCTGATCGAGACGCCGCTGACCTGCCTCGTGGTGCTGGCCGACAGCGACATCCGGACCCCCGCCGACCTGTCGGGCCGCCGCGTGGGTTTCGCCGTGGCCGGCGTGCAGGAGGTGATGCTGGACGCCATGCTGGCCGATGACGGGCTGGTGCCGGGCGATGTCGAACAGATCAATATCGGCTGGTCGATCTCTCCGGCGCTGATGTCGGGGCAGGTCGATGGCGTGATCGGTGCCTTCCGCAATTTCGAACTGAACCAGCTGCGGCTGGAGGGGTTCGACGGCCGCTGCCTCTATCCCGAGGCGCATGGCATCCCCGCCTATGACGAGCTGGTCTATATCGCCAATCCCGACCGCATGGATCCCGAGGCGGTCGGCGCCTTCCTGGAGGCCACGGCGCGGGCCACGGATTTCCTCAAGAACGACCCCGACGAGGCTTGGCGCATCTTCTCGGCCACCGCGTCCGAATTGCAGACGCCGCTGAACGAGGCCGCATGGCCCGACACCTGGCCGCGTTTCTCCAGCCGCCCGGCGGCGGTGGATGCGGGGCGTTATCAGCGCTTCGAGGCGTTTCTGGCCGAACGCGGCGCGACGCCGGGCGGGCTGGCCCTGCGGGACCTGGCCATCGACGTGAACGAGGTACCGCAATGACCCCTGATTACGGACGCGCCTTCGCGCTGTGGCGGCAGGCGGCGGCACCCCATTGGGACGCTTATGTCGACCACGCCTTCGTGCGCCAACTGGCGGCGGGCAGCCTGCCCCGCGACAGCTTCCTGCATTACCTGCAGCAGGATTACGTGTTCCTGCTGCATTTCGCGCGGTCCTGGGCGCTGGTCTTCGCCAAATCCGAACGCATGTCGGAAATGGCGCTGGCCTCCTCGATCGCGCATGGGTTGCTGAACGGCGAGATGCCGCTGCATGTCGAGATCTGCGGCCGCGAGGGCATCACCGAGGCGATGTTGCAGCAGACCCCGGAATCGCCCGCCAACATGGCCTATACGCGCTATGTCCAGGCCTCGGGCTATGCGGGCGACATGCTGGACCTGCTGGCGGCGCTGGCGCCTTGCGTCTTCGGCTATGGCGAGATCGGGCTGATCCATAAGGGCAGCGGCGGGCCTTACGGCGAATGGACCGCGACCTATGGCGGGGCGGATTACCAGAAGGTCTGCCACGATGTCGGCGCGCTGATCGACGGCGCGCTGGAGGCGCGGCTTGGCCCCGACTGGCCGTCGCTGCCCCGCGCCTATGATCTGGCGCGGCATTTCCGGCAGGCCACGCAGCTGGAGGTCGGCTTCTGGCAGATGGGGCTGGACCGGACATGATCCGGCTGGCGGGCGATCTGTGGCTGGGCGACCGGCCCTTGGCGCGCGGGCTGGACCTGCGCATTCCGCCCGGTGCGTGGACCTGCCTGCTGGGGGCCTCGGGGGTGGGCAAATCGACGCTCGGGCGGATCGTGGCGGGCCTGCCGGTCGCGGCGCGGTTTCGGGGGCGCGCCGATCTGCCGCCGCCGGGCGGCGTCGCCATGCTGGGTCAGGATGCGCAGCTGCTGCCTTGGGCCAGCGCGCTGGAAAATGTCGTGATCGGCCCCCGCCTGCGGGGCGAGGCGCCCGACCGCGCCCGTGCCCGCGGCCTCTTGGCCCGCGTCGGCCTCGCGGGGCTGGAGGATCGCCGCCCCGCCCAGCTGTCCGGCGGCCAGCGCCAGCGCGTGGCCTTGGCCCGCACCCTGATCGAGGATCGCCCGGTGGTGATCCTGGACGAGCCCTTCTCGGCGCTGGATGCGGCCACAAAGGCGGCGATGCAGGATCTGGCCGCCGATCTGCTGGCCGGGCGGACGGTGATCCTGATCACCCACGACCCGCTGGAGGCCGCGCGCTTGGGCCACGGCGCTTGGGCCATCGCGCCTGAGGCGACCCGCCCGCTGGCCCTGCCGGGCGGGCCGATCCCCCGACCGCTGGACGCCCCCGAGGTGATGGCCGCGCAGACCACGCTGTTTCGGGAGCTGTCGCAGCCATGGGCCGCCTGATCCTGCGCGGCGCGGGGCTGGCGCTGGTGGTGCTGGCACTGTGGCAGGGGGTGGTCTGGGCCACGGGCGTGCCCGCCTTCATCCTGCCCGGCCCCGCGCGGGTGGCGCGGGCGCTGGCGACCCATGCGGGGATGCTGGCCGACCATGCGCGCTTCACCTTGGCCAATCTGGGGATGGGGCTGGCGGCGGGGCTGGCCTTGGGGGTCGTGACCGCGTTGAACCTGGCGCTGTCGCCGGTGGCGCGGGCGGTGATGCGGCCGATGCTGGTTCTGGCGCAGGCGGTGCCGGTCTTTGCGCTGGCGCCCATCGTGACGCTGTGGCTGGGCTATGGCGCGCCCAGCAAGGTGGTGATGGTGGCGCTGGTCACCTATTTCCCGCTGACCTCGGTGCTGTTCGACGCGCTGATGCGCCCGCCGCCGGCGCTTGCGGATCTGGCGCTGTCCATGCGGGCGACGCCGTGGCGCAGGCTGTGGCTGATCCAGCTGCCCCATGCGCTGCCCGCGCTCGGCTCGGGGCTGCGGCTGGCGGCGGTCTATGCGCCCTTCGCGGTGATCGTGGGGGAATGGGTCGGATCCAGCCGGGGGCTGGGATACCTGATGCTGATGGCCAATGGGCGCGGCCAGACGGATCTGATGTTCGCAGCCCTGGTCCTGCTGGCGGCGATGGGCTTGGCCCTGTTTGCGCTGGCCGGGCTGGTCGATCGGCTGGTGGAAGGGGGCCGCCCGCAAGGGGCGGCCCGGCGGGTCACCACGAGGTGATGACCGCGCCCTCATAGGTCTCGTCGATGAAGGCCTTGACCTCGGGCGACTGATAGGCCTGAACCAGGGTCTGGACCCAAGGCTCCTCGGCGCGATCCTGTTGCACCACGATGATGTTCACATAGGGGCTGTCGGCCTTTTCCATCGCGATGGAATCCTCGCGCGGGGACAGGCCCGCGGCCAGGGCGAAATTCGTGTTGATGACCGCCGCATCCGCATCCTCCAGCGCGCGGGGCAGCTGCGCGGCGTCCAGCTCCAGAAAGCGCAGCCCGCGCGGGTTCTCGGCGATGTCCAGCGTGCTGGGGACCAGGCCCGTGCCCTCGGTCAGCGTCACCAGGCCCAGATCCTGCAGGATCAGCAGCGCCCGGCCGCCATTGGTGGGATCGTTGGGGATGGCCACCTGCGCGCCCTCGGGCAGATCGGCCAGATCATCGACGCGCGCGGAATAGACGCCCATCGGGGTGGTGATGGTGGTGCCCGCCTCGACCAGGGCGAAGCCGCGATCGCTCATCTGGTTTTCCAGATAGGGGCGGTGCTGAAAGCTGTTGGCATCCAGATCGCCATCGGCCAGCGCCTGGTTCGGCACGACATAGTCCGAGAATTCGATGACCCGGATGTTCAGGCCCAGGGGGGCGGCGACCTCGGCCACCTTCTCCATGATCTCGCCATGTTCGCCGGGGGTGACGCCGACGGTGATGTCCTGGGCCATTGCGGCGGAGGAGAGGGCCAGGGCCGATACGAGGGTTGTCAGACGCAGCATGGGATTCGTCCTTTCTTGTCTGCGGGAAAACTCAGGCACCGCGATTGCGGGGCGCGCGGCGGTCGACGCGGGCGGCAATCCATTCGCCGATGGACTGGACCAGCTGCACCATCACGATCAGGATGACGACGACGGCGGCCATGACCTCGGGCATGAAGCGCTGATAGCCATAGCGGATGCCCAGATCGCCCAGGCCCTGCCCGCCCACCGCGCCGACCATCGCGGAATAGCCGATCAGGCTGACCACGGCCAAGGTCAGGCCAAGCGTGATGCCGGGCAGCGCCTCGGGGATCAGCACCTTGCGGATGATCTGCAGGGGCGTGGCGCCCATGGCGCGGGCGGCTTCGATCAGGCCGGCATCGACCTCGCGGATGGCGTTTTCCACCAGCCGCGCGATGAAGGGGATCGCGGCCAAGGTCAGCGGCACGATGGCCGCGTTCGTGCCGATCGAGGTGCCGACGATGGCCCGCGTGAAGGGGATGATCGCCACCACCAGGATGATGAAGGGGACCGAGCGCGTGGCATTGACCACCAGCCCCAGCAGCTTGTTGACCCACGGCGCCGACAGCAGCTCGCCGCGCTGCGAGCAGGCCAGGAACACGCCAAGCGGCAGCCCGCCAAGCGTGCCCAGGATCGCCGAGACGGCGACCATGTAGAGGGTCTGCAGCGTCGCATCCCAGAGGATCGGGATCAGGTTAGCGGACATGGCCCAGCACCTCCGTCGTCAGCCCGTGGCGTTCCAGAAAGGCGCGCGTCTCGGCGCCCCGGTCCAGCGGCACGGAAATCAGCAGGTTGCCGAAGGGGCGCGCGCCGATCTCCTCGATCGTGCCGCCCAGGATATTGGCGCTGATGCCCAGATCGGTGGCCAGACGCGCCAGCATCGGATCGGTCGCATGGGCGCCCGCAAAGGTCACCCGGATCACCGGATCGCCCGGCGGGTCTGGCTGCAGCCGTGCCGCGACAAAGGCGGGCAGCGCCGTGCCCGTCACGCCCGACAGGAACCGCCGGGTCGTCGCATGGGCGGGGGCGGCAAAGATGCCATAGGTCGGGCCGGATTCCACGATACGCCCCGCCTCGATCACCGCCATGTGACTGGCGATGTCGCGCAGCACCGCCATCTCATGCGTGATCAGCAGGACGGTCAGGCCCAGGTCGCGGTTGATGCGCGACAGCAGCTCCAGCACGGTCTGGGTCGTCTCGGGGTCCAGCGCGCTGGTCGCCTCGTCCGACAGCAGGACCTTGGGGCCGGTGGCAAGCGCCCGGGCGATGCCGACGCGCTGTTTCTGGCCGCCCGACAGCTCCGCCGGGTAACGGTCGGCCAAGGCGGTCAGGCCCACCTGGTCGATCAGCTCGTCCACGCGGGCGCGGATGCGGGCTCGGGGCAGGCCCGCGATCTCCAACGGTAGGGCCACGTTGCCGCGCACGCTGCGCGAGGCCAGCAGGTTGAAATGCTGAAAGATCATCCCGACATCGCGCCGGATGCCGCGCAGCGCGCCGCCGCGGGCGCGGCCCACATCGTGGCCCGCGACCAGCACGCGCCCCTCGGTCGGGCGCTCCAGCCCGTTGACCATGCGCAGCAGGGTCGATTTCCCCGCGCCGGACCGGCCGATGATGCCGGTGATGCTGCCCTCGGGGACGGACAGGTCCACCCCTTCCAGCGCGGTCACCAGCCCGCCGGCCTTGGGATAGGTCTTGCCCACCCCTTCGAAACTGATCGCCGTGCCGGTCATCATCCGCCCTGCAAGTTCAAATCGAGGGCGGGGACATGCCCCAAACCCCGCCCCGGTGCAACCCACCCCCGCGCCTGCCCGCGGAACGGCGTTCCGCCCCGGCCCCCGCGCCGGGAATGGCGGACCGGGGCCGGGCGGGCGGGCGAGATGGCCGGGGCGGGGCGCCCCGGGCGCGATCCCTGTTCTTATTCTGCCCCTATTCCGCGGGCAGGCGCGCGGCCAGAAGGCCCGTCAGCACGCTGCGCAGCGTATCGGGGCGAAAGGGCTTTTCGATCAGCGGCGCGTGATCGAACCCCGCAGGCAGATGTTCGCGCCCATAGCCCGAGACGAAGCAGAAGGGCACCGCCTGATCGTCCAGCATCGCAGCGATCGCATCCACCGGCTCGCCCTTCAAGTTGCCGTCCAGCAGCACCAGGTCGATGGCGGAGGCGTCGCGCCCGGCCTCCATCGCCTCGGCCACGCTGCGGGCGACGCCGGTGACCGTGGCGCCCGCATCCTCCAGCTCGAAGCGCAGGTCCAGCGCGACCAGGGGCTCGTCCTCGACCAGCAGCACGCGGCAGCCCTTCAGCGATCGCGGGCGGGGCTGGGCGGCGGCGCCGGGGGCGGCGACGGCCTCGGGCGCGGCCATGCGGGTCACGCCGTCGCCGATGCGGATGGTCCAGACGACGCCCTCCGGACGCCAATCGGCGCTGACGGCGGCCGGATCCCCGCCCCCCGCGGCCGAGATCAGCGTGGTCCCGAAACCCTCGGACTGGGGCGCGCGCACCTCGGGGCCGCCGCTCTCGCGCCAGGTCAGGACCAGCGCCCCGCCCTCCAGCCGCCAGGACAGGTCGACCATGCCATCCACGGAGGACAGCGCGCCGTATTTCGCGGCATTGGTGCCCAGCTCGTGCAGGGTCAGGGCCATGCGCAGCATCGTGTCGGGGGACAGTTCGACCGGCGGGCCGCTGCGGCGCAGCCGGTCCGCGTCCAGCGTGCCCGAATTGATCTGGTCGTCGATCAGCTGATCCAGCGGCGCGCTGGCCCAAGTGGCGTCCGACAGGATCGAATGGGCCCGCGCCAAGGCCTGCAGCCGGCCGCCGAAGCTGACCTCGAAATCGGCCAGGCTGGCGGATTGGCGCAGGCTCTGGCGGGCGATGGCCTGGACATTGGCTAGGGTGTTCTTGATGCGGTGGTTCAGCTCGCCGATCAGCAGGGCGCGGATCTCCTCGGCCTGCTTGCGTTCGGTGATGTCCAGAAGCTGCAGCGACAGGGTCGGACGCCCCGCGCCGTCGGTCAGCACCGATCCATAGACCTCGCAGGAGATCGGGCCGATATCGGCATGATCCAGCGACAGTTCGGCCGAAAAGCGCGGCGCGTCGTCCCGGCGGCAGTCCAGCCAGTCATGCAGCAGATCCGCGCCCCCCTGATCCAGCCAGCCCGAGGCCGTGGCGGGCAGGCCCAGCAGATCGCCCGCCGCGCGCCCGAACATGCGTTCCGCCCCCTTGGACCAGCTGCGCACCGACAGGTCGCGATCCAGCGTCACGAAGGCCAGGGGCGAATTGTCGGCATGGGCCTTCAGCTGGGCCATGGCCTGGTCGCGATGGCGCGCGATCTCCTGCATCTCGTCGCGCTGGCGTTCCAGGTCCTTGGCCTGGCGGCCGATGCGGAAGAAGACCTCGGCCTTGGATTTCAGGATCATCGGGTCGATGGGCTTGAAGATGTAGTCCACCGCCCCCGCCTCGTAGCCGCGGAAGCGGCGCGCCTCGTCCATCTCGGCCGCGGTGACGAAGATGATGGGCACGCCGCGGGTGCGTTCGGTGGACCGCATCAGCTCGGCCAGCTCGTAGCCGTCGGTGCCGGGCATCTGCACGTCCAGGAAGGCCAGCGCGTAATCATGGCGCAGCATCAGCTCCAGCGCCTCGGTCGCCGACCGGGCGCTGTCGACCACCAGCCCGTCGCGGCGCAGCAGCGCCTCCAGCGCCATGATGTTTTCGGCGACATCGTCGACGATCAGGAAACGGATGGGTCTGTCAGGCATGCGGTATCCTCTGGTCGGCGGTCCGGCGCCAGATCCGGTCGGGTTCGGCGAATGCCGCGAAGCGGGCGGCATGGGTGGAAAAGCGCAGCGTCTCATGCGAGCCGAGGCCCAGGAAACCGTCGCGCGCCAAGGCCTCGGCAAAAAGGCCCACGGCCCGGTCCTGCAACCGGTTGTCGAAATAGATCAGCACGTTGCGGCAGGAGATCAGATGCACCTCGGAAAACACCTGGTCGGTGGCCAGGTTGTGTTCGGTAAAGACCGTGCGCGCGCGCAGCCGCCGGTCGAAGGCGACCCGCCCATAGGCGGCGGTGTAGTAATCCGACAGCGACCCCGCCCCGCCCGCCTGCTGATAGTTGCGCGAGAAGACGGCCAGCCGGTCGATGTCATAGACCCCCGCCTCGGCCCGGGCCAGGGCGCGGGGGTTGATCTCGGTCGCGTAGAACAGCGTGCGGTCAAACAGCCCCGCCTCGTCGAACAGGATCGCCAGGGAATAAAGCTCCTCGCCATCCGCGCAGCCCGCCACCCAGACCTTGAGCGAGGGGAAGGTCTGCAGATGCGGGATCACCTCGCGCCGCAGGGCCGCGTAATAGGACGGGTCGCGGAACATCTCGCTGACCTGGACGGTCATGGCGTCGATGATGTCGGGCAGGACCGCATCGTCATGCAAGAGCCGCCCCTGCAGTTCCGACAGCGTCGCACAGCCCAGCCTGTCGCGCGCCAGCTCCGCCCGCCGGACCAGCGAGGCGCGCGAATAGGACCGGAAATCGTAATGATACCGCCGCATCAGCGCCTCGAGGAACAGGTCCAACTCGATCGCGTCGCCGGGCCGGGGGGCAACCGGGTCCAGGGTCATCGGCGCATCCAGACCCGCGTCAGCGACAACAGCTTGTCCACGTCCAGGGGCTTGGGCAGATAGTCGTTGGCACCCGCGGCCAGGCACTGGTTCTGATCCTCGGCCATGGCCTTGGCGGTCAGCATGATGATGGGCAGCGTCTTCCAGCGGTCGATCTTGCGGATCTCGCGCGTGGCGGTCAGGCCGTCCATCTCGGGCATCATCACATCCATCAGGACCAGGTCCACCTTGGGCGCGGCGCCGTCATTGATGCGGCCCAAGGCCTCCAGCGCCTCGCGGCCGTTGCGGGCGATCTGGACGGTGGCGCCATGCGGCTCGAAAACGCCGGTCAGGGCATAGATGTTGCGGATGTCATCCTCGACCACCAGGATGCGGCGCCCCTCCAGCTGGGCGTCGCGGTTCAGGGACGCGGCCAGCATGTCGCGCTGTTTCTGCGGCAGGTCGGACACGACCTGATGCAGGAACAGCGTCACCTCGTTGATCAGGCGTTCGGGCGATTTCGCGCCCTTGATGATGATCGATTTCGAATAGCGGCGCAGGCGCTGCTCCTCGGCCTCGGAGAGCGCGCGGGCGGTATAGACGATGACCGGCGGGAAGGATGCGGTGCCGTCCTGGTCCAGCTGCTGCAGCAGGTCGAAGCCGGATGCGTCGGGCAGCGTCATGTCCAGCACGATGCAGTCCACCGTCTGCGTCCGGCAGATCTGCAGCGCGGCGGCGGCGGTGCCCGCGCCCACGGTCTCGACCCCGTCGCTGGTCAGCAGGGCGCGCAGCCCCTCCATCTGGGCGGGGTCGTCCTCGACGATCAGCACCCGGCGCAGGCGCTGATCCAGACGGTCCTCCAGGCTGCGGATCGCTTCGGCCAGCTGGTCGCGGCTGACCGGCTTCATCATGTAGCTGATCGCGCCCTGGGCCAGCGCCTCCTTGGTGTAATCCTCGGCCGAGACCATATGCACGGGGATGTGCCGCGTGCTGGTGTCGCGCTTCAGCCGGTCCAGCGCCGACAGGCCCGAATGGTCGGGCAGGCCCACATCCATCACGATCGCATGGGGCAGGAAATGGCGCGCGGCGCGCACCGCGTCATCGGCCCGGCCCACGCAGACGCCGCGGAACCCCAGCTCGCGCGCCAGATCCAAGAGCAGGCGCGCGAAGGCCGCGTCATCCTCGACCACCAGCATCACCCGGTCGCCGGGCTGGATGGCCGCGCGGTCGTCATCGACACCCGGCAGCGCGTCCAGCATCAGGACCCCCTCCGCAGGGTCGGGCATGGCCGCCGGGCCGCCATCCACGGTCGCGCGGGCGGGCGCGGCGCGGGCGGGGACCGGCTGTTGCAGGGGCATGGTCGCGGGCAGCAGCAGGGTGAAGGTGCTGCCCTTTCCCGCCTCGCTGGTCAACGTCACCCGCCCGCCCAGCAGGTCCGCCAGTTCGCGCGAGATCGACAGGCCCAGCCCCGTTCCCCCGAACCGGCGCGAGATCGTGCCATCGGCCTGGCGGAAGGCCTCGAAGACGGCCTCCTGCTGGTCGGCGTCGATGCCGATGCCGGTATCGGTGACCGACAGGGCCACGCCCTGAGCGGCGGGGGCCACGCGCAGGGTGATCTGGCCGCGCTCGGTGAATTTCAGCGCATTGGACAGAAAGTTGCGCAGAACCTGTTCCAGGCGCTGGCGGTCGGATTCGAAATCCGGTGTGCCGGGGGCGATCTCGGTCACCAGGCGCAGGTTCTTCTGGCGGGCCTGAGCCTCGAAGGCGCGGGTCAGCTTTTCGGCCAAGGCCTGGGGCTGGATCAGGTCGCGCGACAGGTCCAGCTTGCCCGATTCGATCTTGGACAGGTCCAGGATGTCGTTGATCAGCGCCAGCAGGTCCTTGCCCGACGCCTCGATCGTCTCGGCCCACCGGACCTGTTCGTCGGTCAGCGTGCGGGGCCGGTTCTCGGCCAGCAGGCGCGACATGATCAGCAGCGCGTTCAGCGGCGTGCGCAGCTCGTGGCTCATATTGGCGACGAATTCGGATTTGTAGCGGCTCTCGCGGGACAGCTCCTCGGCCTGGTCCTCCAGCATGCGGCGCGACCGGGCCAGCGCGTCGCGCTGTTCCTCCAGCTCCTGGGTCTGGCTTTCCAGCTGGGCGTTCTGGGTCTCCAGCTCGGTCTGCTGGGCCTCCAGCAGGCGCTGGCTGTCCTGCAGGGCGCGGGTCTGCTCCTCCAGCTCCTCGTTCGAGGCGGCCAGCTCCTCGCCATGGGCGCGCAGCTCCTCGGACTGGCGGCGGGTCTCCTCCAGCAGCTCCTGCAGCTGCTGGCGATAGATGGCAGAGCGCAGCGCCACGCCGATCCGGTCGCCCAAGCGCGCGAACAGGTCCAGAAGGTCCGCCGATGCGGGCCGGTCCAGCCCGAATTCGATCACCCCGTTCACCCCCTGCCCGTCCGACAGCGGCACGATCAGCACATGGGGCACGGCGCCGCGCGCCAGCCCCGAGGCCCAGACCAGCGATTCGTCCGGGGGCAGCCGCAGCGCGACCACCTGGCCATCGGCCAGGGCACGGCCCAGATGGCCCTCGCCCTCGGTCACGCGCTCGGCCAAGGTGGTGGCGTCGATGCCCCAATGGGCCAGCAGGCGGTGGCCGTTGCCGTTGCGGCCATAGATCACCGCGGCCCGCGCGCCGATCCGGTCGCCCAGCACGCCCAGGACCGCCCGGCCCAAGCGCTGCGCGTCCAGTTCCCCCTGGACGGCGCGGGACACGGCGGCCTGGGTCTGGGTGATCCAGCCCTCGCGCGTCAGGGACTGGCGGTTCTGGATCAGCTTGCGGCCCATGCCGCCCAGCATCAGACAGATCAGCCCCGCCATCGCCCGGTTCGCCCCCGCGACCAGCGGCGCGATCCCGGCCTCGGGAAAGATCACCAGATCGGCGACATAGCCCGCCGCCATCGCCAGGCAGGCCAGCCCCGCCACCACGGGCGGCAGCCAGGACCAGCGCCCCGCAAAGCTGAGGCCCAAGGGCAGCAGATAGAGCAGCCACACCGCCGTCCCCAAGGGAAAGACCAGGTCCAGGACAAAGACGCCGCCGATGACGACGCTGACCAGGATCAGGATGGACAGGTCGATCTGGCGGGCGGAAAGACGGATCGGGGAACGGTCGGACACGGGCACCTCTGGCAGGACGGCCGCAATGCGGCGTGACGGCAAACGCACCGCCGCGGATTTCGTTCGATGGGTTTGGATTGATTTTTCGCAATGCGCGCAGGTCGCTGGTTAGATGCAGGCAAAATATCCCGCGCCACCGGGCGTCGATAGCGAAAGCGAACCGCCCTGTCCAGAGGTTTGGCGCGGGGTCAGCCCCGGCGGATCGGCGGCCAGATCCGCTGCCAGATGCCGTCGCGATGGATCAGGGCGTGCTGGGCCGCCGCCGCCAGATGCAGCGCCAGCAGCGCGATCAGCCCCCAGGCCGCCGCGGCATGCAGATTGCTGGCCGCCTGCGCCAGCGCATCCGATCGCGGCACCAGGCCCGGAAGGCCGATGCGGTCCAGCGCCTCGATCGGAAAGCCCCCCGCCCGCACCCGGACATAGCCCGAGAGGGGCATCACCACCATCAGCACGTAAAGTCCCGCATGCGACAGCCCCGCCGCGCGGCGCTGCCATGCGGGCAGATGCGCGGGCAGCGGCGCGGGCGGATGGGTCAGCCGCCAGACCAGGCGCAGCGCCACGACCGCGATCAGCGCGGCCCCCACGTTCTTGTGAAAGAGGAACAGAGCATCGCGCGTGCCGCGGGCCAGCCCCTCGCCCGTCATCAGGTATCCCGCGGGAATCATCAGCAAGATCAACAGCGCGACCAGCCAATGCAGCAGCCGCGCCGTCGTCCCATAGCCCCTTGCCCGTCCATCCATGGCCCGATCCCCCCGCCATGGCAGGATAGCCGAGGGGGCCCGTCTGGCAAGCCCGCCGAACGCGCTTGACGCGTCATGCCCCTGTCATATGTTCGACCGATGCAGATTTCCCGCCCCCCATCGCCCCGACCGACCGCCCCGCAGCCCCGCCGGGCGCCGCCCTGCCCGAGGGGTTGGATCCTGGCCGTTCCCGCGGGGCTGGCGCTGAACCTGGCCGTGTCGGTCATCGTGCTGGGCCAAGGCACGGGGGCCTTGGTCGCGGGGGCGGTCTATCTGGCCGCGGCGGGGATCGTGGCCGTCGGGATGCGGCGGCATTACCCCCATGCGGTGATGGGCGCCTGCAACACGGTCACGCTGATGCGGGTGGCGCTGACCGCCGCGCTGATCGCGCCCCTGATGGGCGATGCGCCCGCGGGATGGCTGGTGGCGGCGGTGGCGGCGATCTCGCTGACCCTGGACGGGGTGGACGGCTATCTGGCGCGCCGGGCCAACCTGTGTTCGGATTTCGGCGCCCGCTTCGACATGGAGGTCGATGCCGCCTTGGCCCTGATCCTGGCCCTGCATGCCTTGGCGGGCAGCCCGGTCGGGGCCGAGGTGCTGGTCTTGGGCGTGATGCGATACCTGTTCGCGGGGGCGGGTCTGATCTGGCCCTGGATCATGGCGCCCCTGCCCGTCAGCTATTTCCGCAAGGGCGTCTGCGTGCTGCAGCTGGCCACGCTGATCGCGCTGCAGATCCCGCAGATGCCGCCCGATACGGGCATCATCCAGGCGCGCATCGCATCGGTCGCGCTGGTCTGGTCATTCGCCCGCGATGTTCTCTGGCTGTGGAGGCACCGATGACCCCGCGCCGCGCCTTGGGCGTCCTCGCCGCGCTGGTCGTGCTGCATCTGCTGATCGCGCTGCCCGCGCGGCTGGATCACCTGGGCTGGGCCGCCTTCGCCCGCCCCGCGCCCGAGCTGCTGGTCCTGGTGCTGGGCCTGCTGGCCTTGGGCCGGACGGCGGCGGGGTCGGTGCTGCGCATGGCGGCGGTGGTGACCTTGGGGCCGATGACGGTGCTGAAGGTCGCCGACATGGCGATGCAGGAAAGCCTGGGCCGCCGGTTCAACCCGGTGGCGGACCTGCCGCTGATCGACGCCTCCGTGCGGCTGATCGCGGGCAGCCTGGGCGTGGCCACGGCCATCGCCGCGGTGATCGCCGCGCTGGTGGCGACCGGGGCGATCCTGGCCGCGCTGTGGTGGGCGATGGGCAAGCTGCGCCGGGCGGCCCCGCCGCGCGGCTGGCGGATCGGCACGGGCGCCGCGGCGCTGGCCCTGGCCGCGGCCCTGCCGGTCGCGCCGCTGCCCGGATGGGCCCAGCCCCTGGCCTATGGCTATGCGACCGACCGGGTGCAGCTGGCCGGGCGCACCCTGACCGAGCTGCGCCGCTTTCGCCTGGAGGCCGCGACCGACAGCCTGGACGGGCTGGACCGGCCCTTCGCCCTGATCGACCGCGACGTGCTGGTCATCTATCTGGAGAGCTATGGCCGGACCAGCTTCGACACCGAGTTCTTCGCCGAGATGCATCTGGACACCCTGCGCGAGGCTCAGGGCCAGCTGGAGGATGCGGGCATCGCCATGGCATCGGGCTTCTTCACCGCCCCCACCCATGGCGGCCAGAGCTGGCTGGCCCATGCCACCCTGAGCAACGGGCTGTGGATCGACAACCAGGTCCGCTATCAGGCGGCCATCGCCAGCGGGCGGCGCGGGCTGTTCCACCATGCCGCCGATGCGGGGTTCCGCACCGCCGCCGTGATGCCCGCAATCGTGCGCCCCTGGCCCGAGGCATCGACCATGGGGTTTCAGCGCATCCTGGCCGCGCCCGATCTGGGCTATGAAGGCCTGCCCTTCAACTGGGTCACCATGCCCGATCAGTTCACCATGCTGGCCGCCGACCGCCTGCTGCGCGACGGCAGCGATCCGCGGCGGCTCTTCGCGCAGATCGCGCTGATCTCCTCGCATGCGCCCTGGACGCCGGTGCCGCGCCTGCTGGACTGGGACGCGATCACCGACGGGACCGAATTCGACGCCATGGCGCAGGAGGGCGACCCCCCGAACGTGTTGTGGCGCGACCGCGACCGGGTGCGCGACCATTACCGCGCCACGATCGACTATACCCTGCGCACCACGGTCGAATACGCGCTGCGCCATGCCGGTGACCCGCCGCTGATGGTGCTGGTGGGCGATCACCAGGCGGCCAGCTCGATCGGACTGGACGAGCGGCGCGAGGTTCCCGTCCATGTCCTCGGGCCCGCGCATCTGGTCGAACGGACCGCCGCATGGGGCCTGCAGCCGGGGCTGATCCCCCCGCAGGGCAGCCCCGCCATGGGGATGGAGACGATCCGCGATCTTTTTATACGCAACTTTTCGGGCTCGGCTGACGTAAATCCGTCATGACCCTGAAACGAACGCTGCAATTCGCGACCGCGCTGATCATCATGGCCCTGCTTTGGGTCGGCCTTGACGGGCAGGAGGCCCTGCGCCTGCTGGCCCGGGCCGATCCGGTCTGGCTGATCGCCGCGATGGCCGCGCTGACGGTCCAGACCGTGCTGTCGGCGATGCGCTGGCGGGTGACGGCGCGGCCCTTGGGCCAGTCGATCCCGCTTGGCCGGGCGGTGGGCGAATATTACCTGGCGCAGGTGGTGAACCAGTCCCTGCCCGGCGGCGTGCTGGGCGATGCGGGCCGCGCGCTGAGGGCGCGGCATCAGGCCGGGCTGCGCCGCGCCGGTGCCGCCGTCGCGATCGAGCGCATGGCGGGTCAGGTCGCGCTGTTCCTGATCCTGGCGGGGGGCGTGCTGGCCGTGACGCTGACGCCGGGCGGGCTGGCTTTGCCCGATTGGGTACTGGGGCTGATCCTGACGCTGCTGGCGGGGGGGATGGCCGCGGCGCTGGCCATCTGGCAGGCGCGGCGGCTGCCCGGACGGACCGGGCAATCGGCCCGCGACCTGCATGGCACACTGTGCGTGACGCTGCTGACGCGCGGAGCGCTGCCACGGCAGCTGGTGCTGAACCTGGCGATCACCGGGGCGAACCTGCTGGCCTTCGCGTTTTGCGCGCGGGCGACGGGGACTGTCCTTGATGTGGTCTCGGTCGCGGTGCTGGTGCCCTTGATCCTGCTGACGATGATCCTGCCCATCACCGTCAGCGGTTGGGGCCTGCGCGAGGGTGCCGCCGCGGGCCTTTTCCCCTTGGCGGGGGCCAGCGCGCAGGCGGGGCTTGCGGCCAGCCTGGCCTTCGGGTTGATGTTCCTGGCCAGCACCCTGCCCGGGCTGCTGGTCCTGCTGGCCGAACGCCGCAGCCGCCCCGTCCCCGCCCCAATCCAGGCCGAACCGTGATCGATCCGACCCGACTGACCTTCGCGCTGCCCGGCGACATCACCACGCTGACCGGCGGCTATGTCTATGACCGCCGCCTGGTCGAAGGGCTGCGCGCCCAAGGCCGTCAGGTCGATGTGCTGTCCCTGTCCGACGCCTTTCCCACCCCCGACGCCGATCAGATGGCCCAGGCCATGGACCGGCTGGAATCGCTGCCCCCCGACCGCCCGGTGATCATCGACGGGCTGGCCTTCGGCGCGATGCAGCCCGACCGCGTGGCGCGGCTTCGCGCGCCGATCCTGGCGATGATCCACCACCCGCTGGCGCAGGAAAGCGCCCTGCCCGATGATCTGGCCCGCCATCTGTGGCGGACCGAGCGCGCGAACCTGGCCCATGCGCGCCATGTCGTCGTGCCCAGCCCCCATACCCGCGCCATGCTGGTCGAACGCTATGACGTGCCCGCCCATCGCATCAGCATCGCGCGCCCCGGCACCGACCGCCCGGCCGATCCGCCGCGGCGCAAACCCTGCGATCCGCCGCTGATCCTGTCGGTTGGGATCCTGCATCCGCGCAAGGGGCATGACGTGCTGATCGACGCGCTGGCCCGGATCGCCGAGCAGGAGTGGCAGGCGGTGATCGTCGGCAACCCATGGGATGCCGATCACGTCGCCGCGCTGACCGCCCGCATCCGCGATGCGGGCTTGGGTGACCGCATCCGCCTCGCCGGCCGCGCCCCCGCCGAGGAACTGGCGCAGCTCTATCGCCAGGCCTCGGTCTTTGCGCTTGCGACCCGCTACGAGGGCTATGGCATCGTCTTCGACGAGGCGCTGCTGCATGGCCTGCCCATCGTCAGCACCCGCGCCGGGGCGGTCCCGGACACGGTGCCGCGTGATGCGGGTATCCTGGTGCCGCCCGACGATGCCCCGGCCTTTGCCCGCGCGCTGAGCGGGCTGCTGGGCGATCCGCAGGACCTGCGGGCGCGGTCCGATGCGGCGGCGCGCGCCGGGGCGTCCCTGCCAGGATGGGACGCGACGGCGGCGGTGGTGGGCGACCTGCTGGACGCGATGGGCTGAGCCCGCTTGCGCGGGTCTTGCATGTCGTGCATCAATCGGCCCCGCATCACGCCGGAGGCCCCATGAGATCGCTGTTCCACCTTGCCATCCACGTCACCGACCTGGACGAGGCGCGCCGCTTCTACGGCCAGGTCCTGGGCTGCACCGAGGGGCGGTCGGCGCCGAGCTGGGTCGATTTCGACTTCTTCGGCCATCAGCTGTCGCTGCATCTGGGCACGCCCTTTCCCACCACCCGCACGGGCCGGGTCGGCGATCACATGGTGCTGATGCCGCATCTGGGCGCGGTGCTGCCCATGGCCGACTGGCATGCGCTGGCCGAACGGGTCCAGGCGCATGGCGTGGCCTTCGACATCCCGCCCCAGGTCCGGTTCGAGGGCCAGCCGGGCGAACAGCGCACAATGTTCTTCCTGGACCCCTGCGGAAACCCGATCGAGATCAAGGGTTTCGCCAGCGATGACGGAGTGTTCGCCGCATGATCCCGACCCAGCCCCCCGCCCCTTGGGTGCCCGTCCAAGACAGCGCCGAGCGGTTTTTCGTCCGCCGGATCTTCTGCGTGGGCCGCAACTATGCCGAGCACGCGCGCGAGATGGGCCATGATCCCGACCGCGAGCCGCCCTTCTTCTTCACCAAGCCCGCCGATGCGCTGCTGACCGGGGATGCGGATCTGGCCTATCCCCCCGCGACGCGGGATCTGCATTTCGAGGGCGAGCTGGTCCTGGCCTTGGGTGCGGGCGGGCGCGACATCGACCCCGCGGCGGCGCAGGCGCTGATCTGGGGGCATGCGGCGGGCAACGACCTGACGCGCCGCGACCTGCAGGCCCAGGCCAAGGCGGCGGGGCGGCCTTGGGACATGGCCAAGGGCTTTGACGGATCGGCGGTCTGTGGGGCGATCACGCGCGGATCGGCCATGCCGGGGGATGCGCGGCTGCAGGTCATGGTGAACGACACGCTGCGCCAGGATGCGCCGCTGTCGGCCATGATCTGGCCCGTGGCCGATATCATCGCGCATCTGTCGCGGCTGGTGACGCTGTGCGCGGGCGACCTGATCTATACCGGCACGCCCGCGGGTGTGGGCGCCCTGTCGCCAGGCGACACGGTCACCGTGCGCATCGACGGGCTGGAGCCGGTGCGGACCCGGATCACCACCCCAGCCTGAGGACGCTCAGCCCCAAATGTCCTGGAATTCGCGCCATTCGCGCGCGCCCATGCCGGAATTCTGCTGGGTCACGTCCTCGCCCGCCAAGCGGCGCTTGAGGGCGGCGACGCCTTGGGCCGACAGGCTGACCGCGTTCATGCGATAGTCCTGGAAGGCCGCGAAGGCCGCCGGGACCCAGGCCTGGGTGATGTCGCACATCAGGTCGGCATAGGCGCGGATCTCGTACTGGGCATGCGAATCGGCGCGCAGGCGCAGGAAATGCAGCAGGTTGTGCAGATCCACCTTCCAGTACCACTGGGTATAGATGTTGGCGGGCAGGTTCATCCGCGCCAGCTCGCGCGACAGGCCCTGCTGGCCCTCTTGGCTCAGCATCGATTCGTAGCTGTCATAGCTGCGCATCGCATCCTCGCGCAGCAGGTCGAGGACGCGCTGCGCCTCCTCGCCCTGCAGGACCTCGCCGCGGCCCTGGTTGTTCTGGGACGATTGCGCCGCCAGATGCTCGGGCGCGGGGATGTAGAATTCCCGGTCCAGGATCGAATAACGGGCGGAATATTCGTTCACATTGGCGGTGCGGTGGCGGATCCACTGGCGCGCCACGAAGACCGGCAGCTTGACGTGGAACTTGACCTCGCACATCTCGAAGGGGGTCGAATGCCAATGCCGCATCAGATAGCGGATCAGGCCCTCGTCGTTCTGGACCGACTTGGTCCCCTTGCCATAGCTGACCCGCGCCGCCTGGCAGATCGCCGCATCGTCGCCCATATAGTCGATGACCCGCACCAGCCCGTGATCCAGCACCTGATGGGCGACATAGAGGTGACGCTCCATCCCCTCGGACACGGCGCGCAGCGTCTGGCGCGGGCTCGCGCGCTGGCTGTCGATCTCGGCCTGCTGGTCGGGGGTGATGGGCATGGCGATCCTCGTGGCTTTTGCCATCCCTTTGACATGGCCGGTTGGCGCTTTCAACCGGCTTGCCCCGACGCGCGGCGCGTGCCAGCCTGACGGCCACCCGAAAGGAGATCCCATGAACATCCGCTATCTGCATACGATGGTCCGCGTGAAGGACCTGGACAAGACGATGGAGTTCTTCCGCCTGCTGGGCCTGGAGGAGACCCGGCGCATCGACAATGACAAGGGCCGCTTCAGCTTGGTCTTCATGGCGCCCCCGGGCCAGCCGGAATGCCCGGTCGAACTGACCCATAACTGGGACGGCGACGAAGGCCTGCCCTCGGACAGCCGCCATTTCGGCCACCTGGCCTATCGCGTCGGCAATATCTACGACTTGTGCCAGCGCCTGCAGGATGCCGGCGTGACGATCAACCGCCCCCCGCGGGACGGGCACATGGCCTTCGTGCGCAGCCCCGACAACGTGTCCATCGAGCTGCTGCAGGAGGGCGACGCCCTGCCCCCGCAGGAGCCTTGGGCCAGCATGGAGAATACGGGCCACTGGTAAGGCCCCGCATCCCGGCCCCACGGGGCCGGGAGATGCGTCAGTAGATGTAGCGGATCTGTTCCGTCCAGAACCGTTCGATCCGCCGCGATTGCAGGTTGACCTGATCCAGCGGCGGATCCTCCAGCACGCCGGAGCTGGCCAGCCCCTGGGCGTGGCGGATGAACAGCTGGCGCACCATCTCGCGCACGGCCTGGCCCTCGGGCGTCAAGCGGACCCGGACCGACCGGCGGTCCATGTCGCAGCGTTCGTGATGGACATAGCCCATCGTCACCAGCTTCTTCAGGTTGTAGCTGACATTCGACCCCTGATACATGCCGCGCGAGCGCAGCTCGCCCGCCGAAACCTCGGCCTCGCCCAGGTTGTAGAGGATCATGGCCTGCACGGGCGTCAGGTCGCCCTTGTGCAGCCGTTCGAATTCATCCTTGACCAGATCCAGCATCAGCCGGTGCATCCGTTCCAGAATCTGCAGCGATTCCAGATAGGCGTCGGTCATGTCGGTCAGGGCCAGATCCTGCAGATGCGGATCGAGGGTCCGGTCGGGGTCACGTGGTGCAGGGGCAAACATGGCGTCGGGATGTCCTGTCCTGTTCTTCATGGGTCAACCATGACAGGCAAAAGACAATGCGCGGTTAACTGCGTGACAGTGCCCGATCCGTTTTGCCGAAAATTTTAGCGACCTGCCGAAAACCGCGTCGCGGCATGGGCGGCGATCCGGTCCAGCATCGGATCCAGCAGGTCCGGCGCCGGGCGCGTGGGCGCGTCGCCGCCGATCCGGTCGGTCACCCACAGATAAAGGTCCTGGTCGTTTTCCCCCAGCAGGCGTTCATAAAGGTCCAGCTGGTCGCCCGGCAGATCCGCCAGACAGTCATCGGCGAAATGGCCCAGGATCAGGTCCATCTCCTTCATTCCGCGCCGCCAGCTGCGCATGTGCAGGCGCTTCAGGCGGTTCTCGGGCAGCTCAACCATGGTTCAGGACCTCTTCCAGGCGTTCGACGCGGGCGGCGGCCTCGGCCAGAAGGCGGCGCAGCTCGGCCAGCTCGGCGCGCAGCGCGGCGGTGGCGCTGTCGTCTTTCGGGCCCCGCCCCTGCCCCGTCAACAGCCAAACCGCCGAGACCCCGGTCACCGTGGCGATCCGCCCCATCAGGCTGGCCGTGGGTTCGGCCTGGTCGACCTCCCACCCCTCCAGCGTCTCGGGGCGCAGGCCCAGGGTTTCGGCCATGGCGGCGATGTCGAGTCCCGCGGCCTCGCGCGCGGCGGTCAGGCGGTCGCCCAAGGTGGCCATCGGCTCGGCATAGATGTCCATCGCGTCTCTCGTGCTTGTGAGGCCGTGGCCGGCAGCGTATGCCAAGCGGGCCGACAGTTCAAACCGACAGCAGAGGTGCCCCATGGCGTTCCTTTCCGACCGGCTGGCCCGGGTCAAGCCCTCGCCCACCATCGCCATGACCACCCGCGCGGCCGAGCTGCGCGCCCAGGGGCGCGACATCATCGGCCTGTCCGCGGGCGAGCCCGATTTCGACACGCCCGCCCATATCCGCGACGCCGCCAAGGCCGCGATCGACGCGGGCCATACGCGCTATACCGCGGTGGACGGCACGCCGTCGCTGAAACGCGCCATCGTCGCCAAGTTCGCGCGCGAGAACGGGCTGGATTATCACCCCGGCCAGATCACCGTGGGCACGGGCGGCAAGCAGATCCTGTTCAACGCCTTCATGGCCACGCTGGACGAGGGCGACGAGGTGATCGTGCCCGCCCCATACTGGGTCAGCTATCCCGACATGGTGGTTCTGGCCGGGGGGCGCCCGGTCACCGTCGCCTGCGGCCAGGACCAGGGGTTCCGGCTGACGGCAGAGGCGCTGCGGGACGCGATCACGCCCCGGACCAAGTGGCTGATCCTCAATTCGCCCTCGAACCCGTCCGGGGCGGGCTATGACCGCGACCAGATGCGGGCGCTGACCGATGTGCTGCTGGACCATCCGCAGGTGCGGGTGCTGACCGACGACATCTATGAACACCTGGTCTTCGACGATTTCCGCTTCTGCACCCCGGCCGAGGTCGAGCCGCGGCTGAAGGACCGGGTGCTGACCATGAACGGGGTCAGCAAATCCTATGCGATGACCGGCTGGCGCATCGGCTATGGTGCGGGCCCCGAGGATCTGATCCGGGCCATGGCCAAGGTCCAGTCGCAATCCACCTCGAACCCCTGCTCGGTCAGCCAATACGCGGCCGAGGCGGCGCTGAACGGGCCGCAGGACTATATCCGCGACAGCCGCGCCGTGTTCCAGCGCCGCCGCGACCTGGTGGTGGCGGGGCTGAACGCCTGTCCGGGGCTGGATTGCCCGGTGCCGCAGGGGGCGTTCTATGTCTATCCCTCGATGGCGGGGCTGATCGGGCGCCGCAGCGCGGGCGGCGCCCTGATCGACGGGGACGAGGCCTTCGCCAATGCCCTGCTGGACGAGACGGGCGTCGCGGTGGTCTTTGGCGCGGCCTTCGGGCTCAGCCCGCATTTCCGCATCAGCTATGCGACATCCGATGCGGTGCTGGCCGATGCGGTGGCGCGGATCCGCGCCTTCTGCGAGGGCTGCAACTGACCCCTGCCGGCCCGCGTTGGTCCCCCATCGAGCCAACGAGAGAAGGAGCTGACCATGCTGCCCCACAACACCGTGGTGGTCGTCGCCGACGGACATTCCGCGACGATCTTTCGCAACAGCGCCAAGCATGGGCTGGAACTGACCGAGGCCCAGAAGGTCACCCCCGCCAGCCTGTCCGAGGGGCCGAATGCCAAGCTGGACGAGATCTCGCCCCGCGACGAGGAGGAGGCCGCCTTCGCGGTCGATCTGGCCAAGCATCTGAACACGATGGTCCTGCGGAACAAGGTCGACGACATCGCGATCATCGCCGATCCGTCCACCTTGGGCGTGATGCGCAAGCATTACCACAAGGAGCTGCAGATGCGCCTGCGAAAGGAGCTGGCCAAGACCCTGACCAATTCCGACATCCCGTCGATCCAGGCCGCTCTGGCCTGATCCGTCACGGGACTTGAAACGAAGGACGCCGCGGCGATGCGGGGCGTCCTTTTTGCATCAAAAGATGCCGATCAGGTACAGGATGATGATCACGACGACCGGAACCCCCATGAACCACGCTATCAGTCCCTTCATCACGTCTCTCCTATTTGTGAACTGAAGGGGCAACGCCCTGATGCGCCACGGGTTCCTGAACCCGCATGGTCATATCACAGCGCGGTCCAGCCGCCATCGACGCTGATCGTGGTCCCGGTGATCTGGGCGGCGGCGTCGCTGCACAGGAAGACGGCCGTGTCGCCCAGCTGGTCGGTCGTGGCGAATTCCTTGGACGGCTGGCGTTCCAGCAGCACCTTCTCGATCACCTCGTCGCGGCCCATGCCGTATTTCTCCATCGTGTCGGGGATCTGGGATTCGACCAGCGGGGTCAGCACATAGCCCGGACAGATGGCATTGGCGGTGATCGGCTCGCGCGCGGTCTCCAGCCCCGTGACCTTGGTCAGGCCGACGATGCCGTGCTTGGCCGCGACATAGGCGGATTTGTAGGCGCTGGCCGTCAGCCCATGGGCCGATGCGATGTTGATGACCCGGCCCCAGCCCGCCTTGCGCATCAGGGGCAGCGCCGCCGCCGTGGTGTGAAAGGCCGAGGACATGTTGATCGCGATGATCGCGTCCCATTTATCCGCCGGGAAATCGGGGATGGCGGCCACATGCTGGATGCCCGCATTGTTCACCAGGATGTCGCAGGCCCCCGCATCGGCGATCAGCTGGCGGCAGGCATCGCCCTTGGACATGTCGGCCGCGATGTAGCGGGCGGTGACGCCGTGATCGCGGCCCAGCTTCTCGGCCAGCTGGTGATCCTCGTCGCGGTCGGTGAAGCTGTTCAGCACGACATCGGCGCCCGCGCGGGCCAGCCGTTCGGCAACCCCCAGCCCGATGCCGGAATTCGACCCGGTGATGACGGCGGTCTTGCCCTTCAGGAATGTCTCGAACATCGGCTGCTCCCTCGATCTGTCCTCAGACCCCGTCAACGCATGGCGCGCAGGGCCGGTTTCGCAGGCGCAGCATCAGGAAAAAAAGGCGCCCGCACAAAGCGGGCGCTAAGTCATGAGGCAGGTTTCATACAGGCAAGAAACCTATCGAGCAGTGACTTATTTATACGCGAGGAACCGCCCGAGTCCAACACCCATCTTCCGGGCTTGGTTGACGCAGGGCCGCCAAGCCTGTTGTTATCCAAGGCAAACAAGAAACGGACAGGCGGCAGGCGATGCGAATCTTCGAAAACCTTAACAAATGCGCGATCAGGCGAACAAATCTGCGTTTGCTGATGCTGGCGGCCGGTGTTGCAGCAATGCCGCTGGCAAGCCTTGCCGAACCGGCCCATGGCATTGCAATCTATGGAGAACCCGCCCTGCCGCAGGGCTTCGACCACCTGCCCTATGCCAATCCCGACGCCCCCAAGGGCGGCACGATTCGCATGGCCGAGCCGGGCGGCTTCGATTCGCTGAAGCCCTGGATCCTCAAGGGCAACCCCGCTTGGGGCGTGGGCGTGCATGTCACCGAATCGCTGATGATGCGGTCCATCGACGAGCCCTTCACCCTTTACGGCCTGCTGGCCGAGACGGTCGAGGTCGCGCCCGACGACACATGGGTGGAATTCACCCTGCACCCGCAGGCGCGGTTCTCCGATGGCAGCGCGGTGACGCTGGATGACGTGATCTGGTCCTTCCAGACGCTCGGGACGCAGGGGCATCCGCGTTATCTGGGGGCCTGGTCGCGGGTCGCCGCGATCGAGCCCGTGGGCGAACGCGGCCTGCGCCTGACCTTCACCGAGCCCGACCGCGAGATGCCGCTGCTGATGGGGCTGCGCCCGATCCTGCAGAAGTCCCAGTGGGAGGGGCGCGATTTCACCGAATCCAGCCTGGAGCCGCCGGTCGGCACCGGCCCCTATGTCGTGGACCGGGTCGATCCGGGCCGCTCGATCAGCTTTCGCCGCAATCCCGACTATTGGGCGCGCGACCTGCCGATCACGGCGGGGCTGCATAACCTAGACGTGATCCGATACGATTACTTCGGCGATGCGAATGCCATGTTCGAGGCCTTCAAGGCCGGCGAGGTCACCGTCTGGCGCGAGCTTTCGGCCCAGAAATGGGCCGGCGAATACAACTGGCCCCAAGCCCAGCAGGGCGCGATCGTCCAGTCCGAGATCCCGCATCAGCGCCCATCGGGGATCATGGGGCTGGTGATGAACGGCCGCAACCCGATCTTCGACGACTGGCGCGTGCGGCAGGCGATGATCGAGATGTTCAACTTCCGCTTCATCAACCAGACGCTGAACGGGGGCGTGGACCCGCGTATCACGTCCTATTTTTCGAATTCCGACCTGGCGATGGGGGATGGTCCCGCGACGGGCCGGGTGGCCGAGCTGCTGGAACCCTTCGCCGATGACCTGCCGCCCGGGGCGCTGGACGGATATGCCCTGCCCGAGGGATCCGACCGGGCCATGGACCGCGCGGGCCTGCGTCGCGCCGCCACCCTCATGGAGGAGGCCGGCTGGACCGTCCAGGACGGCCAGATGCGCGACGCCGAGGGCCGCCCCTTCGCCTTCGAGATCCTGCTGAACCAGAACGGCACCGCCCTGCGCACCGGGTCCGAGACCCAGCAGATGGTCAACATCTTCGTCGAGGCGCTGCGCCCCTTGGGCATCACCCCGCGCGTCACGCTGCTGGATGCGGCGCAATATGTCGAACGCACCAATAACTACCAGTTCGACATGACCTGGTATGAACGCGCCCTGTCGCTGTCGCCGGGCAGCGAACAGCGGCTCTATTGGGGGCGCGCGGGGGTGACGGAGCCGGGCACCCGCAACTGGATGGGCATGGACAGCCCCGCGGCCGAGGCGATGATCGACCGCATGGTCGAGGCCGACAGCGCCGAGGAATTCACCGCCGCCGTGCAGGCGCTGGACCGGATCCTGATGGCGGGGCGGCATGTCATCCCGGTCGGCTTCTCGCCGATCTCGCGTCTGGCCCATGCGGCCGATCTGAAATTCCCCGACCGGATCCCCGTCTATGGGGACTGGCCGGGCTTTTTGCCCGAAGTCTGGTGGCAGGAGACGAACTGATGCGCATGTTCTGGGTTACGGTCATGGCCTGCGGATTGCTGGCCGGATGCAACACCGTCGCCGGCGTCGGCGAGGACATAACGGGGGCGGCGCGCTGGTTCCAGGGCAGCCTTCCCACAGGAGGTTACTGATGAAATGGCACCATGTTCAGGAAAACTGGCCGGCCTTCTACGAAGCGATCATCGAGAAATGGCCCGAGGCGGATGAGACCGATCTGGACGAGATCGACGGCGACCAGCGCGCCTTCATCACCTATCTGGCCGAGGTGACGGGCCAGGAGACCGACGAGATCCGCGAGGAGCTGCGCGAATGGCTGGTGGGCGAGATCCCCTCGGACGTCGTCATGGACCCCGTCCATGACAACCATTCGATCGCGCTGAGCAGCAAGTTCGTCAAAGAGGGCGAGGATGAATTCGCCGATGACGCCCGCTTCGGCGACGATGGCGACAACCGCCCGAACGACGACTGACGTCCGGGCGGTCGCGACCCGTCACCCCTTGGGGGTGGCGGGCCGGGTCCCGATGCCGTCCAGCGCCCCGATGCGCCGCACCATCATCAGATAGATCACGCCATAAAGGCCCGCGACCACCAGCCCCACCCACTGGATCTCGAACGGGGTGAAAAAAAAGGCCCCGACCAGCCCCAGCTGCAGCAGGAAATGCAGCGGATAATAGCGCCGGTCGCCCAAGCCCTCGCGCGTCCAGCCCAGGTTCGCGGAATAGAGCCGGATCAGGCTGTCCAGCGAATTGATGACGAAGACGATCCCCACCGCGATCATGAACCAGTTCAGCCAGGCCGGGATGACCACGCCCCCCTGGTGATAGACGAAGAGCACGCTGAACCACAGGCCCAGGGGAATGGCCGGCAGCGCGACCATCGCGACGGCCAACTGCCAGACCCGCATGCCGCCCACGAAGCGCGCCACGAACTGGCCGATCATGATCGACCATGCGAACCACCAGAACAGGTAGAATTCGTGGTAATCCGCGATCGGCACCGCAAAGCGCGGCAGATGTGCAAAGTAATCCGACAGCAGCACGACATTGCCGAAGAAATCCGATAGATCGACCCGGCTGTAGACAAAGGCGATCATCGCCAGCGCGGTGAAGGCCAGCATCCCGAAGCCATAGCTGGACAGGATCGCCAGCCATTTCATCACCGCCATGTTCCCCGAGGACACGACCGCCGTGGCGATCACCACCAGCACCAGCCCCCAGACCGCGCCCTGCGGCAGGTCGGGCGCATAGGTCGGCAGGTTGGTCATGAACAGATAGCAGGTGAAGGAACAGGTCGCGATGACCGTCAGGTTGTAGACCCATTTCACCACCGGCACCTGGAACAGCTGCAGCCGCGGCTCGATGGCGATGAAATAGAAGGTGGCCACGAAATACATCAGCCAGACCAAGGGGCCCCACATGCCGAACTCGATCGCCAAGGCATTGGTGAAGCCGAAGGCCGGGTCCTCCTCGTAGATCGGGAATTCCGCCAGGGGCAGCATGACCAGGCCCATGTCCAGCCCGGCGGTGAACAGCAGCGCGATCAGGGTGAACAGGCCGACGGGCTCTTCGCCCTGCAGCCGCAGACGGGGCCAGCGGATCAGGACGAACAGCGCGCAGGCCAGCACGCTCAGATAGGCGACGGTGATGATCGGCGTCATGGGCGATCCTTGCTTAGGGGTCCGAACGATATATCGGGCGCCGCACGCCATCGGACCCGCGCAAGGATGGACCCCTGCTGCGCCGCAGCGAATATCGCGGCAACCGATGCCGTCCGTTTCTTTGATCCATGAAGCATGCCGTTAATTGATCGGTCAGTCAATCATGTTTTTGCCCGCCCCCCGCGACCCGGCTTGGCAAGGCGCGCGGATTCTGCCAGATGCTCTGCGGACACGGTTTGCAGTTCGCTGGAAGGGACCCGCCTGTGTCAAGCACGATGAAGATCGCGATGGGCAGCATCCTGGTGGGACTGCTGGTCCTGTCGCTGAAGACCCTGGCCTGGATGCTGACGGGATCGGTCGCGCTGCTGTCGGACGCGCTGGAAAGCATCGTCAACGTCGCCACCGCCATCGCCGCGCTGATCGCCATCCGCGTCGCGCAGCGGCCCGCCGACCACGCCCATCCCTATGGCCATCACAAGGCGGAATTCTTCAGCGCCGTGCTGGAGGGGGTGCTGATCATCGTCGCGGCCCTGCTGATCATGCGCGAGGCCTGGCACGCCTTCCAGTCGCCGCGGGTGATCGAACAGGCGGGCCTGGGTCTGGCGATCAACGCGGTGGCGGGGGCGGTGAACGCGGTCTGGTGCTGGGTGCTGATCCGGCAGGGGCGGCGGCTGCGATCGCCCGCGCTGGTGGCGGATGGCAAACACCTGCTGACGGACGTGATCTCCTCGGGCGGGGTGCTGATCGGGGTCGGGCTGGCGGTGACCACGGGCTGGGCGGTGCTGGACCCGGCGCTGGCCATGCTGGTCGCGGTGAACATCCTGTGGTCGGGCTGGAAGGTCATCGCCTCGTCCCTGTCGGGCCTGATGGACGAGGCCGTGCCAGACCGCACCCTGGCCGACATCCGCAGCATCATCGCCGACAAGGCCAATGGCGCGATCGAGGCGCATGACCTGCGCACCCGTCATGCGGGGGCGGTGACCTTCATCGACTTTCACCTGGTGGTGGACGGCCAGACCACCGTGTCGCGCGCCCATGAGATCTGCGACCGGATCGAGGCCAGCCTGAAGGCCCGCCTGCCCGATGCCCAGATCACCATCCATGTCGAACCCGAACACAAGGCCAAGCATTCGGGCGTGCTGGTGATCTAGGCCGCCAGGCGCACCCAGACCGGGACGTGATCGCTCGGCTTTTCGCCGGCGCGGGCGTCGCGGTCCACCCCCGCCTCGACCATCAGATCGGCGGCCTGGGGCGACAGCATCAGATGGTCGATGCGGATGCCGTTATCCTTGTCCCATGCCCCCGCCTGGTAATCCCAGAAGGTGAAGGGCCCGCGCCTCCCCCAAGGGTCGCGGATGCGCAGCGCGTCGGTCCAGCCCTGGTTCGCGATGGCGCGAAAGGCCGCGCGGCTCTGCGGCAGGAACAGCGCGTCATCGGTCCAGACCTCGGGGCGGGCGGCGTCGCGGGCCTCGGGGATGATGTTGTAATCACCCAGCATCACGACCGGCATCTCGGTCGCCAGCAGGTCCAGCGCGCGCAGGCGCAGCCGTTCCATCCAAGCCAGCTTGTAGTCGTATTTCGGCCCCGGCACCGGGTTGCCGTTGGGCAGATACAGCCCCGCGATGCGCACCGCGCGGCTGCCCACGACCGTCGCCTCGATATAGCGGGCCTGTTCGTCGGCATCGTCGCCGGGCAGGCCGCGGGTCACGTCCTCCAGGGGCATGCGCGACAGGATGGCGACGCCGTTGAAGCCCTTCTGGCCATGGGTTTCGACCTGCCAGCCCAGATCCTCGAAATGGCTGCGGGGAAAGCCTTCGTCCACGGACTTGATTTCCTGCAGCACGACCAGATCGGCATCGGTCGCCGCCAGCCAGTCGGTCAGCGCCTGGATCCGGGCCTTGATGCCGTTGATGTTGAAGCTTGCGATTTTCATGGGCGCATCTTTATCGCGCCCCCCGCGTTTGGCAACCTGAACCGACCGGAGACGGGAATGATCCGCAGCCTGATCGCGATCCTGGCCCTGACGGGCGCGGCCTGGGCCGCCGAGCGCCCGCCGACGGGCCTTCTGGCACGCCAAGGCCCCCTGCCCGCGACCATCCCGTTGCAAATCGCGGCCCCCGAGGGGCGCGACTATGCGGTGCTGCTGGGCGATCCCGGTGATCCGGTGCTGGCGGGCTATCTGCGGGGCGGAGAGGTTCTGCGCCTGCTGGCCCCGCCGGGCGATCACGCGCTGAGCGTCGCGGCCGGCCCGCCCGATGCGTGGCGCGGGCTGCCCGATCTCTTCGGCGACGGGGCACGGACCCTGCCAGACCGGATCGCCCTGCGGATCGCGGGCGACCGCCGCGAGGGCCAGGCCCTGACCCTGTCGGATGGTGACGGCGGCCTGCGCATCACCGACCGCGAAGGCCGCGTCCTGTGCCAGATCGCCGAATGGACCGGCGAGGTTCGCACCCTGCCCACCCCCGGCGGCCTGGGTCTGCGGGTCATCGAAGGGGAGCTGTCGGTCCGCAGCCGCCCCTGCGACTAGATGGAAAAGCTGGTGCCGCAACCGCAGCTGGCGGTCGCGTTGGGGTTCTCGATCACGAAGCGCGCGCCGATCAGCTCGTCGGTGAAATCGATCACCGCCCCCGCCAGATAGGGCAGCGAGACCGGATCGACCACGACCTGCTGGCCCCCGCCCTCCAGCACCAGATCGTCGGGTTCGGGCGCATCCAGCCGGATGTCGTATTGGAACCCCGAACAGCCGCCCCCCGCCACGGCGACGCGCAGGGCTGCGGGGGCCTTGCCCTCGTTGATCTGCGCCAGGCGGTCAAAGGCGCGTTCGGTGACTTTCGGCGGCAGGTTCATGGGGCGTTCCCGTTTTCGTCTGGACCCCTGAAATATAGGGTTCCCGGCAACGACCCGCAAGGAAGGCCGCCCCCCGTGACCGCATTCGCGCCCTATGCCTGCCACCCCGCCGACAGCCGCGGCCGTCTGCATCCCGAAAGCCTGTCCACGTTTCGATCGCCCTGGCAGCGTGACCGCGACCGGATCATCCATTCCAGCGCCTTCCGCCGGCTGAAGCACAAGACCCAGGTCTTCGTCGAACATGGCGGCGACGCCTATCGCGGCGATTACTTCCGCACCCGCCTGACCCATACGATCGAGGTCGCCCAGGTCGCCCGCACCATCGCCGGCGCCTTGGGCCTGAACGCCGATCTGGCCGAGACGGTGGCCTTGGCCCATGACCTGGGCCACCCCCCCTTCGGCCATACGGGCGAGGACGCCCTGGCCGCGCTGATGGCCCCCTATGGCGGCTTCGACCACAATGCCCAGGCCCTGCGCATCGTGACGCGGCTGGAACGTCACTACGCCGATTTCGACGGGCTGAACCTGACCTGGGAAAGCCTGGAGGGGATCGCCAAGCATAATGGCCCCATCACCGGCGACCTGCCCTATGCGCTGGCCCAGGTGAACGATCTGTGGGACCTGGAGCTGCATACCAATGCCAGCGCCGAGGCGCAGGTGGCCGCTGTGGCCGATGACGTGGCCTATAACCATCACGACCTGCATGACGGTCTGCGCGCGGGTCTTTTCACCGAGGCCGAGCTGGCCGACCTGCCCGTGATCGGCCCGGCCTTCGCCGAGGTCGACCGCCGCTATCCCGATCTGGACCCCACGCGGCGGCGCTACGAGGCGCTGCGCCGGGTCTTCGGCGTCATGGTCGAGGACGTGATCGCCGTCGCCCAGAACCGCCTGGCCGCGCTGCAGCCGCAATCGGTCCATGACATCCGCGCGATGGACGGCCCGATCATCCGCTTTTCCAAGCCGCTTTATCAGAACATCAAGGCGATCAAGTCCTTCCTGTTCCAGCGCATGTATCGCGCCCCTTCGGTCGTCACCGAACGCACCCATGTCACCCGCATGGTGAACGAGCTGTTCCCGACCTATCTGGACGATCCCCGCACCCTGCCCGACCAGTGGCAGGGCGCGGCCTTGGCCCTGAACGATCAGACCGAACGGGCGCGGCTGGTGCTGGATTACGTGGCGGGGATGACCGATCGCTATGCCATTTCCGAACACCTTCGTCTGATCGGCGGGCGCGGCTGAACCCGGATCGCGGTCCTGGCGTTGATGGGGCTGAACCCAGTCAATGCAAGGATCGCATCATGATTACCCGCACCGGATCGGCCAAGTGGAATGGTGGCCTGAAGGACGGCAAGGGCGAGGTTTCGACCAAGTCCGGCGCGCTCAGCGCGCAGCCCTACGGCTTCAACACCCGCTTCGAGGACAAGGCCGGCACCAATCCGGAGGAGCTGATCGGCGCGGCCCATGCGTCCTGCTTCTCGATGGCGCTGGCGATGATGCTGGAACAGGAAGGCATCTCGGGCGTGTCGATCGAGACGAAATCCGACATCTCGATGGACAAGGAAGGCGAGGGCTTTGCCGTCAAGAAGGCGCATCTGACCACCACGATCACCGCCGATGGCGACAAGGCCAAGATCGAGGAGATCGCCCAGAAGGCCAAGGACGGCTGCCCGATCAGCAAGCTGCTGAACGCGGAAATCACCATGGATGCCAGCGTGGCGTGATGCGAGTCAGGATCGGTTACGAATTCGGGATACGGGTCCCGCAGGATACCCCGCTGATACTGATGGTCACCCCGGAGGAGACCCGGCACCGCGACTTCGTCGCGCCCGAGCAGGTCGTGACCGATCCCACCGTCGCGGTGCGCAAGTTCCGCGACCGTTACGGCAATATCTGCCAGCGCCTCGTGGCGCCGGCGGGCGATTTCACCTTGGGCGCGCATGCCATCGTGCGCGACCATGGCGAATGGGACGAGGTCGATGCCGATGCGCGCGAGATGCCCATCGAGGATCTGCCGGACGAGGTGATGACCTTCCTGGCCGCTTCGCGCTATGTCGAAAGCGACGTGATGGCGCCCGAGGCCTGGCGGCTCTTCGGTCATGTCGAACCGGGCTGGCGCCGCGTGCAGGCGGTGCTGGATCACGGGCACCAGGTGCTGCGTTTCGATTACGGCACCGCATCCTCGTCGCGCACCGCGTTGGATGCCAGCAAGGGCGGCACCGGCGTCTGCCGCGACTTCGCGCATCTGGCGCTGGCCTATCTGCGCGGGCTGAACATCCCGGCGCGCTACGTGAACGGCTATGTCGGCGATATCGGCGTGCCGGCGGTGGATGCGCCCATGGATTTCGCCGCCTGGATCGAGGTTTGGCTGTCGGATCGCTGGTGGACCTTTGACCCGCGCAACAACGAACGCCGCCTCGGACGGGTCGTGATCGCGCGTGGCCATGACGCGGCGGATGTGCCGATGCTCAGCAGCTTCGGGCCGCATAAACTGACGCGGTTCCAGGTCTGGTGCCACCCCGTCGATGACGACGGCAACGAGCTGCCGGGCATGGATTTCGCCCCCCAGCCCGCCCGCGCCTGACGGAACGGCCCGCCTTTCGGCGGGCCTTCCTCAGACCATCATCTCTTTCGTGGCGGTCAGCTTCAGCTCCGGATGGTCGCGCATCACCCGGTCGATGTCCCATTGCAGACGCGTCAGGAACACCATGTCGCCGTCATGGTCATGCGCCATGTGCTGTTTGTTCGTGTTGGCAAAGGCATCGACCTTGTCCTTCGGGCCGCTGACCCACCGCGCGCTGGTGAACTGGCTGCCCTCGAAACGGACGGGGATGCCGTATTCCAGCTCGATCCGGCTGGCCAGCACCTCGAATTGCAGCGCGCCCACGACCCCAACGATGAAGCCCGAGCCGATGGCGGGCTTGAAGACCTTGGCGGCGCCCTCCTCGGCGAACTGCATCAGCGCTTTTTCCAGATGCTTGGCCTTCATCGGATCGGTCGCGCGCACCAATTGCAGCAGTTCCGGCGCAAAGCTGGGAATGCCGGTGAAGCGCAGCGCCTCGCCCTCGGTCAGCGCGTCGCCGATGCGCAGCTGGCCGTGGTTCGGGATGCCGATGATGTCGCCCGCCCAGGCCTCCTCGGCCAGCTCGCGGTCGGCGGCCAGGAACAGGACCGGGTTCGACACCGTCATCGGCTTTTTCGACCGCACATGCACCATCTTCATGCCGCGCTCGAAATGCCCCGAGGCCAGGCGCACGAAGGCCACCCGGTCGCGGTGCTTGGGGTCCATGTTCGCCTGCACCTTGAAGACGAAACCGGTGACGGTCTTCTCCTCGGGGGCGATCTCGCGCTCGGCGCTGTTCTGGGGCTGGGGCGGGGGCCCGTATTCCGCGATGCCCTTCATCAGCTCCTGCACGCCGAAGCTGTTGATCGCGCTGCCGAACCAGATGGGGGTCATATGCCCCTCCAGGAAGGACCGGCGGTCGAAGGCGGGCAGCAGCTCGCGCGCCATCTCGACCTCCTCGCGCAGCTTGGCCAGCAGGTCCGCGGGGACATGCGCCTCCAGCTGCGGATCGTCCAGCCCCGCGATCTTGATCGATTCCGCGACCTTGTTGCGGTCGGCGCGGTCCATCAGCTCCAGCCGGTCATGCAGCATGTCATAGCAGCCGATGAATTCGCGGCCTACACCGATGGGCCAGCTGGCCGGGGCCACGTCGATGGCCAGGTTCTCCTGGATCTCGTCGATGATCTCGAAAGTGTCGCGGCTCTCGCGGTCCATCTTGTTGCAGAAGGTCAGGATCGGCAGGTCGCGCAGCCGGCAGACCTCGAACAGCTTGCGGGTCTGCGATTCGACCCCTTTCGCGCCGTCGATCACCATGATCGCCGCGTCCACCGCCGTCAGCGTGCGATAGGTATCCTCGGAAAAATCGCTGTGGCCCGGCGTGTCGACCAGATTGAAGCGATGTCCGTCAAAATCGAACGACATTGCCGAGGCCGAGACCGAGATGCCGCGATCCTGCTCCATCTTCATGAAGTCCGAGCGCGTGCGCCGCGCCTCGCCCTTGGCGCGGACCTGCCCCGCCATCTGGATCGCGCCGCCATAAAGCAGGAATTTCTCGGTCAGCGTGGTCTTGCCGGCGTCGGGATGCGAGATGATCGCAAAGGTCCGGCGGCGGGCGATTTCGGGCGGAAGATCGGGGCGGTTTGTCATGGCCCGGGCTTTAGCGCGCCCGCGCGTCCGGCGCAATTGCCGCGTGATCGCGCGAATTGTCGGCATCGCGCGCTTGATCCGCCGGGCGCGCGGCGCATCATCCGGGCCATGTGACAGAGGTGGCGGATGGACGGATCGCTGGACCAATTGATGCGGCTGTTGTCGAACAGGGGCCTGGAATGGATGCGCCAGCGCATCATGGCCCTGCCCGATCCCTGCCCGGTCGATCATCCCGACCTGGGCGCGCTGGCCATGGCGGGCCAGGTCGCGCCGGTGCTGACCGGGTTCCGGGGCCGCATCTCGCCCCTGGAGGTGATCGTCCAGCGCCGCCTGACGCGCGAACTGGTCCATCAGGGCGCAATGCGCCTGCTGGCGGGCGGCGGGCGGCCGGATCTGCTGCGGCTGATGCTGGCGGGGGGGCTGGTGGCGCGCGACGATCCCGCCTGGCAGATGGCCTGCCTGACCTTGGCCGAGGATCCTTCCATCCCCCTGCCCGCCCGGCTGGCCCTGTCCGCCGATCCCGGCCTGACCGCCTTGGCCGAGGATCTGCTGACCGTCATCCCGCCGGTGGTCACGCGCGATCACGTGACCTTGGTCTGCCAGACGCTGATGCAGCTGTTCCAGCACGGCGCGCAGCGGCCCCGCCTGTCGGGGGCACGGGCCTTTGCCGCGATCTTTCGCCACCTGACCCTGCTGGCCGAATGGGCGGAGCGGATGGGCTGCACCGCCTCGACGGCGCGGCTGGCCTTCTGCCTGCGGCTGCTGGACGGGGATCATTCGCTGTCCGACATGATGTGCGACCTGATCCAGACGCAGCGCCCCGACGGGTCCTTTCCGCACCGGCTGACCTTCGGCACCACGGATCAGGCCTTTTCCGACGGGGTCGAGCCGACGCTGACCGTCGCGATGCTGCTGCATATGGCCGCGTGGAAACGCTGGCGCGGCGCCGCCCCCGTCTGGCTGGAGCCCCAACCCCTGCGCGGCGCGCTGCGCCTGCTGGCCGGGCGGCTGGCGGCGCTGAGCCCCGATCCCGCGCTGGCCCTGCATCACGCGACCGCGCTGGCCCGCGCCACGGGCGAGAATCGGCTGGCGCGGCTCGGGGCGCCGCGGACGGCCGGGCCGGACCAAATCGCCGATCTGGCGCGTATCTGCTTTCGCGACCCCATCGCGGCGCGGCATCTGCGCGACTGGCTGGCCCTGCCCCGCCCGCCCCGCAGCCCCGGCATCGCGGGGGCCGAGGCCGCCTGGCTGGGCGGCGCGCCGGTCGCGATCCGGGGGCCGCTGCCCGATGCGCTGGCCGCGATCTGGGACCGGGCCGCGCGGCGCGGCGACCGGGCGGGGTTCCTGGCCTGCGCCCGGCTGGCCCTGCATCACGACGATGCCGTGCCCGGCCCCGCGATCCGTGCCATGACCCGGCGCATCGCGGCCGAGGCCTTGGCCCTGCCCGACGACGCCCCCGCGCTGATCCGGGCGGTCACCGACCTGGCCATGCTGGCCCAATTGATCGAGCCGCGCAGCCAGGCCCTGGCCGCGGCCTAGAACAACCCCTCGACCCGGCCCTCGTCATCCAGGCGGATCGTCTCGGCCGCCGGGTGGCGCGGCAGGCCGGGCATGGTCATGATCTGGCCGCAGATCGCCACGACAAACCCCGCCCCGGCATTCAGCCGCACCTCGCGCACGGGGATGACGTGACCCTCGGGCGCGCCGCGCAGGGCGGGATCAGTCGAAAAGCTGTATTGCGTCTTGGCGATGCAGACCGGCATCCGGCCATGGCCGGCCTTGTCCCATGCGGCCAGCTGGTCGCGGATGCCGGGCCCTGCCTCGACCGCGCCCGCGCGATAGATGCGGGTGCAGATCGTCTGGATCTTGTCCCAGAGCGGCATGTCATCGGGATAGAGCGGCGCGAACTGCCCGCCCGCCTCGGCCAGATCGACGACGGCGCGGGCCAGATCCTCGGCCCCCTCGCCGCCTTGGGCCCAGTGGCGGGCCAGGATCGCCTGGACCCCCTTGCCTGCGCAGTAATCGCGCAAGGCCGCGATCTCGGCATCGGTGTCGCCCGCGAAATGGTTGACCGCCACCACGACCGGCAGGCCGAAGGCGCGCAGGTTCTCGATATGGCGGCCCAGATTGGCGCAGCCCGCGGCGACGGCGGCGGGATCCTCGGTCCCCAGATCGGCCTTGGCGACGCCGCCATTCATCTTCAGCGCCCGGATGGTCGCCACCAGCACCACGGCCGATGGCGTCAACCCGCCGAGGCGGCACTTGATGTTGAGGAACTTCTCGGCCCCCAGATCGGCGCCGAAGCCCGCCTCGGTCACCACGTAATCCGACAGGCGCAGCGCGGCGTGCGTGGCGATCAGGCTGTTGCAGCCATGGGCGATATTGGCGAAGGGCCCGCCATGGACCAGGGCAGGGTTGTTCTCCAGCGTCTGGACCAGGTTCGGCTGCAGCGCGTCCTTCAGCAGGACGGTCATCGCGCCGTCCGCCTGCAGGTCGCGGGCGGTGACGGGGCGGCGGTCGCGCGTCTCGGCCACGATGATGCGCCCCAGACGGTCCTGCAGATCGGCCAGGTCGCGCGCCAGGCACAGGATCGCCATGACCTCGGAGGCCACGGTGATGTCGAACCCCGTCTGGCGCGAGAACCCGTTGGCCGGCCCGCCAAGCCCCACCACCGTATCGCGCAGCGCTCGGTCGTTCATGTCCATCACCCGCCGCCAGGTGATGCGGCGGGTGTCGATCTCCAGCGCGTTGCCCCAATGGATGTGGTTGTCGATCATCGCGGCCAGCAGGTTATGGGCCGAGGTGATCGCATGGAAATCGCCGGTGAAATGAAGGTTCATCTCCTCCATGGGCACGATCTGGGCGCGCCCGCCGCCGGCAGCCCCGCCCTTCATGCCGAAATTCGGCCCCAGGCTGGCCTCGCGGATGCAGATGGTGGCGCGCCGGCCGATGCGGTTCAGCGCATCGCCCAGACCCACGGTGGTGGTCGTCTTGCCCTCGCCCGCAGGCGTCGGGTTGATGGCGGTGACCAGGATCAGCCGCCCCTGCGGGCCGTCCAGCCCGGCCAGCGCGTCATGGGTGATCTTGGCCTTGTCATGGCCATAGGGCAGGATCTGGTCCGGCGTCAGGCCCAAGCGGGCGGCGATATCGGCGATGGGCCGCTTGGCTGCGGCCCGCGCGATCTGGATGTCGGTCTGCATGGGGCTCAGCGCACCACCATGACCGAGACCGGCGAATGGCGCACCACCGCATTGGCGTCGCGGCTGACCAGGATGCTGCGCAGCTCGTCGGGCTTTTCGCTGGCCATGACGATCAGGTCGGCCCCGTATTTCGCGGCGGCCTTCAGGATCGTCTCGGCCACATGGCCGTGGCCCACATGGATGCGGACCCGCGATTCGTCGTCGAAATGATCGGCGGCGAAGCCGTCCAGCTCCTCCTTCATGCGCTGGAGGATCTTCTGTTCATAGCCCTTGGGCAGGAAGGTCGCCACCATCGAGCTGCCGAAGTCATGGACGATGCCCAGCAGATGGATGACGCCGCGGTCCCCCGCCAGCCGCTTGGCGGCCGGCAGGGCCTTGGCCCAGCTTTCGGGATGCTGCAGGTCGATGGGCAGCAGGACGATGTCATGCATGGCTGGGTCCTTTCACGGGCTCGGCCGCGGGCAGGCGGCGGCGCTGCAGCCAGACCACCGCCCCCAGCACCAGGAAGGCGGGGATATAGGCCAGATAGCGCGACGGCCGGTCATTGGGCGCGTCGACCGACAGCACGGTCTGGTCCCAATCCAGGCCTGCCGCCTGTCCGGGGCTGCCGAAGGCCACATTGTCGACCAGGGTGCGGTCGCCGTCCTGGACCAGCTCGATCCCGGCATTGGCCAGCCGCTCCGCGCCGCTGTCGCCCTGCGGCACCTCCAGCAGGGCGGTGAACTCGACCGGGTTGCCGATGTCGTTCAGCCCCGCGATCCGCAGGCGCAGCCCGTCGCCGGGCTGGCTGTCCTCCAGCGCCTGGACGATCTGGGATCCCGGGCGCTGTTCGAATTCGGGATAGAGATAGCCCCAGAAGAATCCCGGCCGGAAGATGGTGAAGGCGATCAGCAGCAGCAGCGCCGTCTCCCAGATGCGGTTGCGCACCAGGAACCAGCCCTGCGTCGCCGCGGCGAACAGCAGCATCGCGATGGTAGCGGTGATGAAGACGAATATCCCCATCGCCCATCCCACATCGATTAGCAGCAGGTCGGTGTTGAAGATGAACAGGAAGGGCAGCGCCGCCGTCCGCAGGCTGTAGAAGAACGCGACCACCCCCGTGCGGATCGGATCGCCCCCCGACACGGCCGCCGCCGCAAAGGAGGCCAGCCCCACCGGCGGCGTCACATCCGCCATGATCCCGAAATAGAAGACGAACAGATGCACCGCGATCAGCGGCACGATCAGCCCGTTCTGCTGGCCCAGGGTCACGATGACCGGCGCCAGCAGCGCCGAGACGACAATGTAGTTCGCCGTGGTCGGCAGGCCCATCCCCAAGATCAGCGACAGCACCGCCGTCAGCAGCAGGATGATCATCAGATTGCCGCCCGACAGCACCTCGACCACATCGGCCAAGGCGGATCCGACCCCGGTCTGGCTGACCGCGCCGACGATGATGCCCGCGGCCGCCGTGGCGATGCCGATGCCGATCATGTTGCGCGCGCCCGAGATCAGCCCGTCCACCAGGTCGTCGATCCCCGCCCGGACCGACCGCACCAGGCTGGTGATGCCCGTGCGGTCGGCACCGCGCAGCATCACCATCAGCGGGCGCTGCGTCAGCAGGATGAAGATCATGTAGGCCGTCGCCCAGAACGCCGACAGGCCCGGCGACAGCCGGTCCACCATCAGCGCCCAGACCAGCACCACCACCGGCAGGATGTAATGCAGGCCCGACCGCACCGTCGGCCCGGGCAGCGGCAGGGTCGTCACCGGGGCGTTGGGGTCGTCCATCTTCAGGGGCTCCTCGCGCGAGGCGACCCACATCAGCCCGACATAGGCCGCCGTCAGGATCCCGAAGACCACATAGGGCGCGGCGGATCCGAAGGCGGGCCGGATCCAGCCCATCAGGTAATAGACCGCCAGCGACAGCGCACAGATGGCCGCCACCATGAAGGCGATGAACATCAGCCGCCGCAGGATCGGCGGCGGCTCATAGGCGCGGGGCAGGCCCTTCATGCCGGCCTTCATCGCCTCCAGATGCACGATATAGACCAGCGCGATATAGCTGATCGTGGCGGGCAGGAAGGCGTGCTTGACCACGTCGAAATAGGGGATGCCCACATATTCGACCATCAGGAAGGCCGCGGCCCCCATGACGGGCGGCATGATCTGGCCGTTGACCGAGGATGCGACCTCGACCGCGCCGGCCTTTTCGGAATTGAAGCCCACCCGCTTCATCAGCGGGATGGTGAAGGTCCCCGTCGTCACCACATTGGCGATGGACGAGCCCGAGATCAGGCCCGTCATCGCGCTGGACACGACCGCGGCCTTGGCGGGCCCGCCGCGCAGGTGCCCCATCAGCGAGAACGCGACCTGGATGAAGTAATTCCCGGCCCCCGCCTTGTCCAACAGCGCGCCGAACAGCACGAAGAGGAAGACGAAGCTGGTCGAGACGCCCAGCGCGATGCCGAAGACGCCCTCGGTCGTGATCCATTGGTGGTTGGCGACCTCGGCCAGGGAATTGCCGCGATGCGCGATGATCGAGGGCATGTAGGGCCCCATCATCGTATAGATCAGGAACACCGTCGCCACGATCATCAGCGCCGGGCCCAAGCTGCGGCGCGTCGCCTCCAGCAGCAGCAGGATGCCGCCCACGGCCACGATCACATCCGTGGCGATCGGCGCGCCGACCCGGCGGCCCAGTACGTCGCTGTTGACGAAGACATACATGGTCACCACGACGCCCGCGATGGCCAGCGCCCATTCCCATGGCGGAACGCGGGATTTCGGGCTGCCCAGCAGGACGGCGGCGATGATCGCGCCGCCCGCCAAGGCCACCCACCAGACCGGCATGGATGCGGGCGCGCCATAGATGAACAGGCCCGACAGGACCAAAGGCACGGCGACCCCCAAGGCCAGCTGGAAGGCCGAGCGCTGCGCGGGATAGGCCATGAAGGCCAAAAACATCGCAAAGGCCAGATGCACCGCGCGGGCATCGGTGGCGCTGATGATGCCGAAATTCAGCATGAAGGGCAGCGGCGACGCGATCCACAGCTGGAACAGCGACCAGCACAGCGCCACCCCCAGGATCAGCCGCCCCACGATGCCGGGCGGCGTGCGCGCCCCGGTATCGGAGGATGCGACCAGCTCGTCGATCTCGTCCTGGGTCAGCGCCCCGCGTCCCGCGGCCTGCATCTCGACCGCACTGGCCTGTTGCTGGCGCTTTTGCGCCCTGTCCTCGTCCATCATCACGGCACCCCCTGCGATGCGTATTGTCGTTCTTGTCACATGATGAAAGGGCGGCCCCGAAGGACCGCCCCGATCAGGTCCGGCTTATTCCAGCCAGCCCTGCTCGCGGTAATACCGCTCGGCCCCGGGATGCAGGGGGGCGCTGTTGCCCTCGCCGATCATCTCCTCATGGGTCAGGTTGGCGAAGGCCGGGTGCAGGCCCTTGAAGCGGTCGAAATTGTCGAAGACCGCCTTGACGACCTGATAGACCGTCTCCTCGGGGACATCGGCCGAGGTCACGAAGGTCGCCTTGACGCCGAAGGTCTGCACGTCCTCGTCATTGCCCGCATACATGCCGCCGGGGATGGTCGCGGTGGCATAGAAGGGGTTGGCCTCGACCAGCGCGTCGATCTCGGGGCCGGCGACCTCGACCAGGCGGGCGTCGACCGTCGAGGTCGCCTCCTGGATCGAGCCGTTGGGATGGCCCACGGTATAGCTGATCGCGTCGACCTGGTTGTCGCCCAGGGCGGCGGACTGTTCGGCCGGGCGCAGCTCGGATGCCAGGGCGAAATCGCCCATGGACATGCCCATCGCGTCCAGCACCACCTCGAACGTCCCGCGCGATCCGGAACCCGGGTTGCCCACGTTCACGCGCTTGCCGGCCAGATCGGCGAAGGTCTCGACGCCGCTATCGGCGCGGGCCACGACGGTGAAGGGCTCGGGGTGGACGGCGAAGACGGCGCGCAGGTTCTCGAAGGCGTCGCCCTCGTAATCCGAGGTGCCGTTATAGGCGTGGTGCTGCCAGTCGGACTGGGCCACGCCCATGGTCATGCCGCCGGCCTTGATCTGGTTGATGTTGTCGATCGACCCGCCGGTGGCGGGCGCGGTGCAGCGCAAGCCGGTCTCCGCGGTGTCGCGGTTGACCAGGCGGCAGACCGACTGGCCCACGACGTAATAGACGCCGGTCTGGCCGCCGGTGCCGATGGTGATGAACTGTTCCTGCTGGGCCATCAGCGGCGTCGCGGCCAGCGCGAAGGCGGTGGACAGCAGGACGGGCTTCAGTTTGCGCATGCGGATTCTCCCCTATGGATCTTGTGGAGGGCGGCGCGCGCCCCCGCTTGTCGGGTCAAGGTTAAAGATGTCGGTCCGAAAGACAACCCCGACGCTGAACCGCCGGGATTTAGCCGCGGTTCCGCCAAGCGTCCAGCCTTGCGCGGTTTTTTCGCTTTCAGCCGTCCAGTTCCGCGGCCACGCGGGCGCGCAGCACCGGCAGCAGGTCCTCGGCGAACCAGGGATTGGCCCGCAGCCAGCCGGTGTTGCGCCAGCTGGGATGGGGCAGCGGAATGACCCCCGGCCCGTGATCGCGCCAGCCGCGCACGGCCTGGGTGACGTTTCGCGCCCCCAGATGCCAGCGCATCGCATGCCCGCCCACCAGCAGGGTCAGCCGCGGCCGCAACAGCGCCATGACCCGGTCGCGCCAGGTCTGCGCGCAGATCGGCGGGGGCGGCAGGTCCGACCCCTTGGCGTCATAGCCCGGAAAGCAGAAGGCCATGGGCACGATGGCGATGCGGTCGCGGTCATAGAAGGTGGCCTGATCCACCCCCATCCAGTCGCGCAGCCGGTCGCCCGATCGGTCGGTGAAGGGGCGCCCGCTGTCATGGACCCGCGCGCCCGGCGCCTGCCCCACGATCAGGATGCGCGCACCGGGCCGGAACCAGACCACGGGCCGCGGCGCATGGCGCGTGGCGGTCGCCGCAAAGCGCGTCGCGCAGAGGCGGCAGGCGGCGATTTCGGCGGGCAGATCGGGCATCATCCGCATTTAGCGCGAATTGGGCGGGTTTTCAGGCTGGTCAGATCACTTTTTCTGGTGCCCCATGGCAAGACTGGACAGGAAAGGCCCCCGGCCCTAAGGTCCGCGCATGAACGCCGAAGGCATCCGGCATGACCCGCCTCGTGCCGATTTTAGATGGTAAATCAACGCCGTGCTTGAGTTCGACACTGTGTCCAAGTCCTTCTGGACCGGCAAGCAGCACAAGATCATCCTGGACCAGGCCTCGTTCCGCGTCGAACTGGGCCAGTCCCTGGGCATCCTGGCGCCGAACGGCACGGGCAAGACGACGCTGGTCAACATGATGTGCGGGCTGGAAAAGGCGGATGAGGGGCGGATCCGCCGCGACTGCCGGATCTCGTTTCCCCTGGGCTTCATGGGCGGGCTGATCACGCGGCATACGGGCAACGAGAACGCGCGCTACATCGCGCGGATCTACGGGCTGGACCCCGATTACGTGTCGGCCTTCACCCGCTGGCTGTGCGACATCGCGGAATATTTCGACATGCCGGTAGGCACCTATTCCAGCGGCATGCGCCAGCGGTTCAACTTCTCGCTGCTGCTGGCGCTGGATTTCGACATCTATCTGATCGACGAGGGCATGCCGCAGACGACAGACGTGGAATTCAACCGCAAGGCGGGGCGGGTCCTCTTCGACCGGCTCAAGGACGCCACCACGGTGATCGTGTCGCACCAGCCCTCCACGATCGAGAAATTCTGCAACCGCGCCGCGATCCTGCGTGACGGCAGGCTCTATCTGTTCGAGACCCTGGACGAGGCAAAGCAATATTATGACTACACCGCCTAAGGCCCGCCGCTATCACGTCTCGGTCTCGGAATCGGTGCAGCCGGTCACGCTGCGCCACGGCCCCCGCACCGAACCGCCCAAGGCCCCGACCGAGGGCAAGGACGCGCGGCTGGCCAAGTTCCTGGCCACGGGCCCGGTGGATGACGGGTTCGGCGACCTGAACCTGAACCGCCCGGCCAATGCCGGTCCCGCCGAACCGGATGCGGCCCCGTCCGATGCGGCCCCGCCCGATGCGGCCCCGTCCGATGCTGCCCCGCCCATGGATGCCAAGATGCAGGAGAAGCTGGCCGCGATCCATGCCGAAAAGCTGACCGACCGCCAGCTGCGCATCGCCCGCCGCATCGCCACGCTGCACAAGATCGACGCCGCCTCGGGCGAGGAGGCCGTTCTGCGCCTGCGCGAGAAGGGCATCGACCCCGCCCATCGCAACGCCGTGGGCAGCATCCTGTCCAGCGAAGGCAGCAGCGCGCAGGCCGCCCCCAGCCCGGACGCGCCCGCGCTGCGCCCGCCCCCGGTGCCCTCGATCGTGCCGGAACGCGCGCCGGGGCCGCGCCCCGCCCTGCCCTCGCGCGAGGATCTGACCGAGGAGAAGCGCGCCGCCGAAATCTATCGCATCCAGCGCGACCTGGCCCGGCGCCGGCGCCGGCGCCTGGCGATGCTGTCGCTGCGGCTGCTGGCCTTCGTGCTGATCCCGACCATGCTGGTCGGCTGGTATTACTTCCGCATCGCGACGCCGCTTTATGCCACGGAATCCCAGTTCCAGATCCAGTCCGCCGACAGCGGCGGGGGCGGCGGCGGTCTGGGCGCGGTGCTGGGCGGGGCGGGCATGGCCACCAACCAGGACGCCGTCGCGGTCCAGAGCTATCTGACATCGCGCGACGCGATGCTGCGGCTGGATGCCGAACACGGGTTCCGCCGCGCCTTCCAGGACCCGGCCGCGGACGTGATCAAGCGCCTGCCTGCGGATGCCACGAACGAGGCGACCTTCAGCCTCTACCGCAATTCGGTCAAGATCGGCTATGACCCGACCGAGGGCGTGCTGAACATGGAGGTGATCGCCCCCGACCCACGGCTGAGCGAACAGTTCTCGCGCGCGCTGATCTCCTATGCCGAGGATCTGGTGGATGCGCTGACCGCGCGGATGCGATCCGACCAGATGGACGGCGCCCGCGAGACCTACGAGGATGCCGAGGCCAAGATGCTGGCCGCCCAGATCCGCGTCCAGGAATTGCAGGAAAGGCTGGGCGTGCTGGACCCCGTGGCCGAAAGCAGCGTGGTCATGGGCCAGGTCTCGGCGCTGGAGGGGCAGCTGACCGAAAAGCAGCTGGAACTGGGCCAGCTGCTGGCCAATCCCCGCCCCGTCCAGAGCCGCGTGGACGCGGTGCGCGGCGACATCACCCGGCTGCGCGAATTGATCGCCGAGACCCGCCTGCAGCTGACCCAAGGCAGCGACACCCGCAGCTCGCTGGCCGCCATCGGGGGCGAATTGCGCGTGGCCGAGGCCGAGCTGGCCACCCGCCAGGAGATGCTGGCCGCCGCCGCCGCCCAGATGGAGGCCGCGCGGATCGAGGCGAACAAGCAGGTCCGCTATCTGTCGCTCTCCATCGCGCCGATTCCGCCGGACGAGGCGACCTATCCCAAGGCTTTCCAGAATACACTGGTGGCTTTCCTGCTGTTCGGGGGCATCTATCTGATGCTGTCCCTGACGGCATCCATCCTGCGTGAACAGGTATCGACATGACCCACATCCGCCATGTGCCCATCGGCCCCCTGACCTGCGGCAACGACCTGCCCCTGACCGTGATCGCCGGCCCCTGCCAGCTGGAGGGGCTGGACCACGCCCTGTCCATCGCCGAGGCGATGGCCCGGGCCTGCGCCGATGCGGGCGCGTCCTTCGTCTTCAAGGCCAGCTATGACAAGGCCAACCGCACCTCGCTGTCCGGGCGCCGCGGCTTGGGGCTAGATGAGGGGCTGGAGATCCTGGCCGCGGTGCGCGACCGGATCGGCTGTCCGGTGCTGACCGACGTGCATGACGCCCAGCAGGCCATCCGCGCGGCCGAGGTGGTGGACGTGATCCAGATCCCCGCCTTCCTCTGCCGCCAGACCGACCTGCTGCTGGCGGCGGGGCGCACGGGCGCGGTGGTCAATGTCAAGAAGGGCCAGTTCCTGGCGCCTTGGGACATGCCCAATGTGGCCGACAAGGTCGCCTCGACCGGCAATGACAAGATCCTGCTGACCGAACGCGGGGCGAGCTTCGGCTATAACACGCTGGTGGCCGACATGCGCTCGCTGCCGATCATGGCGCGGACCGGCTATCCGGTCATCATGGACGCCACCCATTCCGTCCAGCAGCCCGGCGGCCAGGGCGGCAGCTCGGGCGGGCAGCGCGAATTCGCCCCGGTCATGGCGCGGGCGGCGGTGGCGCTCGGCGTGGCGGGCGTCTTCATCGAAACGCATGAGGATCCCGACCGCGCGCCCTCGGACGGGCCGAACATGATCCCGCTGGACCGGATGCCCGCGCTGATCGCCTCGCTGATGGGCTTCGACCGCCTGGCAAAGGCCGACCCGCTGCCGGCATGATCCGCGCGCTGATCCTGCTGCTGGCACTGTGGGCCGCGCCCATGGCGCTGGCCCAGACCGCGGCCGAGGCGCCGTCGGGCGCGATATCGACCCGCGACGACGCAGCGACCGACCTGGCCATCCTGAACCGCATCGGCACGATCCTGGCCCAGGTGCCCGAATTCGACGGCATCCGCGCCCAGGTCGATGCGGGCATCGTCACCCTGTCGGGCGAGGTCGCCGAACAGCCCACCCTGCAGCGCCTGCAGGGCATGGTCGGCCGGATCGAGGGCGTGGTCGCCATCGAGGACCGCGTCACCCTGTCCACGGATCTGGGAACGCGGCTCGGATCGGTCCGCGACCGGTTCAGCACGCGGCTGACGGCGGTGATCGCGGGGCTGCCCTTCGTGATGCTTGGCCTGGCGGTGGGGGCGGTGATCGTCCTGGCGGGGGGCTGGGTCTCTCGGCGCGAAAGGCTGCTGGCGGGGCTGGCGCCCAATCCCTTCATCGCGGGCTTTCTGGCCCAGGCCATCCGCCTGACGGCATGGATCGTGGCCTTGGTCGTCGCGCTGGACCTGATGGGCGCGCGGGCGCTGCTGGGCACGCTGCTGGGGGCGGCGGGCATCTTCGGCCTGTCGCTGTCCTTCGCGGCGCGCGACACGATCGAGGGCTTCGTCGCGACCATGCTGCTGTCGCTGCGCCAGCCCTTCAACCCCGATGACCTGATCGAGGTGAACGGCCTGCGCGGCCGGGTGATCCGCCTGACCAGCCGGGGCACCACGCTGCTGACGCTGGACGGCAACCATATCCGCATCCCGAACCAGATCATCTACAAGGCGGTGCTGACGAACTTTACCCGCAACCCAGAACGGCGCTTCATAGTGGAGCTGACGATCGACCCCGCCGCCGATCTGGGCCGGGCGCGCGATCTGGTCCTGAAGGCGCTGGCCGGGATGGAATTCGTGCTGAAGCGCCCCGAGCCCGTCGCCTGGCTGGACGCGCAGGGCCCCGACCATGTCGTCATCCGCGCCGGGGGCTGGGTGTCCCAGGACGGCACCGATTTCGACCTGGCGCGGGGCGAGGCCTTCCGCCTGCTGCATCACGCGCTGGACGCCAAGGGCTTCCTGCCGCCCGAACCGATCCACCGCCTGCGCCTGGAACAGCCCGAGGACAGCCCCGAGCGGCCCTCGCGCCCCTCGCGCCCCGCCGACCGGCGCCTGTCCGATCTGGGCCCCGACGCCGCCTTCGAGGAGATGGTCGAACGCGAGCGCGTGGATGACGGGCGCGACCTGCTGACCCCGCGCGGCTAGGCCGCCCGGCCCGCCGCATCGGCCGATGCCCAGGCCCATTGGAAATTGTATCCGCCCAGCCAGCCGGTCACGTCGACGCATTCGCCGATGAAGGACAGGCCGGGCACCTTGCGCGCCTGCATCGTGCGCGCATCCAGGTCGCGCGTGTCGACGCCGCCCAAGGTCACCTCGGCCGTGCGATAGCCCTCGGTGCCCACGGGGCGCAGCTGCCAGCGGTTGATCCGGGCGCCCAAGGCCTCCAGCCGGGCATTGGGCTGATCGGCCAGCCGCGCCTGGCCCAGCCCCGCCTCGGCCGCGATGGCCTGCGCCAGGCGTTCGGGCAGCATCTGCGCCAGCACCGTCGCCACCTGCGCCCGGCCGCTGCGCGCGCGCTGGTCCTTCAGCCGCGCGGCGATGTCCAGGTCCGGGGCCAGGTCGATGGTCAGCACCTCGCCCGGCTGCCAGAAGCTGGAGATCTGCAGGATCACCGGCCCGCTGAGCCCCCGATGCGTGAACAGCAGCGCATCCCGGAACAGCCCGCCGCGATGACCGATCCGCGCATCGACCGCCACCCCCGACAGCGGCCGGCAGAGCGCCAGGTCCTGTTCAGCAAAGGTCAGCGGCACCAGCGCCGGGCGCGGCTCGACCAAGCGCAGCCCGAACTGGCGCGCCAGGTCATAGGCCAGCCCCGTCGCCCCGATCTTGGGGATCGACTTGCCGCCCGTGGCCACGACCAGCCGGGGCGTGCGGATCGCCCCCTGCCCCGTGCGGATGTGAAACCCGTCCGCCGTCCGCTCGACCGAGGCGATGGCGGTCTCCAGCCGCAGCTCGGCCCCGCGCATCCGCCCCAGCAGCAGGTCGGTGATCTGGGTGGCCTTCCCGTCGCAGAACAGCTGGCCTTGGGTCTTTTCATGCCAGGCGATGCCTGCCCGGTCGACTAGGTCCACAAAATCCTGCGGCGCATAGCGCGACAGCGCGCTGGCCGCGAATCGCGGATTGCCCGACAGGAAGCGGTCAGGCCCCGTCGCCATATTGGTGAAGTTGCACCGCCCCCCGCCCGAGATGCGGATCTTCTCCGCCGGTTTGGGGGCGTGATCCAGCACCACGACCCGCCGCCCCGCCGCCAGCGCCGATCCCGCGCAGAACAACCCGGCCGCACCGGCCCCCAGAATGACAAGATCTGCCTGTTCCATGCCCCCCGATACCCGGCGATGCGCCAAGGGGCAAGATTTCTGCATTTTCCGTCTTGCACCCGCCAGCGGGCTTGGGTAATCACCCTCCCACAGTTGGGGCGTGGCCAAGTGGTAAGGCATCGGTTTTTGGTACCGTGTACCGTAGGTTCGAATCCTACCGCCCCAGCCAATAATTTTCCGAGTTAGACCAAGTGCTTGGATTGAACTTGTCGCTTGCAACCGGAACAGTCGAGCGGGTTATGAAACCTGCTCATCTTTAGCGACTCGTTAGACGAAGAAAGCGGCCTTATGTAGGCTCCAGACCCATTGATCTTACGGTCTTTGCATGATTCAGGCTCCTCAAGGAGACCTGATCGATGAGTAATCTTTACTGGCTGAGCGACGCCCAAATGGAGCGTCTGAAACCGTTCTTTCCCAAGTGCCATGGCAAGCCCCGGGTCGATGATCGTCGCGTCCTCAGCGGCATAATTTTCATCAATCGTAATGGGTTGCGGTGGTGTGACGCGCCGAAGGAATACGGCCCGGCCAAAACCCTCTACAACCGCTGGAAGCGCTGGAGCGATAGCGGGGTTTTTGCCCGGATCATGGTCGGCCTTGCCGCCGAGAGCGCCGAGCACAAGACGATCATGAATGACGCGACCTATCTCACGGCACACCGCACGGCCTCGAGCCTTGGGGTGAAAAAGGGGGGCGCGGGCGCCAGATCGGGCGCACCAAAGGCGGTATGAACACCAAGTTGCACGCTGTCGCCGATGCGAAGGGGCGGCCGATCGGGTTCTTCATGTCGGCCGGCCAGGTTAGGCTCCAGACCCATTGATCTTACGGTCTTTGCATGATTCAGGCTCCTCAAGGAGACCTGATCGATGAGTAATCTTTACTGGCTGAGCGACGCCCAAATGGAGCGTCTGAAACCGTTCTTTCCCAAGAGCCATGGCAAGCCCCGGGTCGATGATCGTCGCGTCCTCAGCGGCATAATTTTCATCAATCGTAATGGGTTGCGGTGGTGTGACGCGCCGAAGGAATACGGCCCGGCCAAAACCCTCTACAACCGCTGGAAGCGCTGGAGCGATAACGGGGTTTTTGCCCGGATCATGGTCGGCCTTGCCGCCGAGAGCGCCGAGCACAAGACGATCATGATTGACGCGACCTATCTCACGGCACACCGCACGGCCTCGAGCCTTGGGGTGAAAAAGGGGGGCGCGGGCGCCAGATCGGGCGCACCAAAGGCGGTATGAACACCAAGTTGCACGCTGTCGCCGATGCGAAGGGGCGGCCGATCGGGTTCTTCATGTCGGCCGGCCAGGTTAGCGATTACACCGGCGCGGCGGCGCTGCTGGGCAGCCTGCCGAAGGCTGAGTGGCTTCTGGCCGACAGGGGCTTGGCACAAGGGCCCCGATCCTGATCGAGGCACGGGCCAATGAACGCCTTCTGCGCTTCCGTAAACTTCGATGCCTTCATCGTTCTCCGCTCCTCTCCCAGCCAGGGAAGGTGAGCCGAAAACTCCAGATTCAAACGGTCCAGTTCTCAGGCGGCAGAGCACTCTAAAAAGACCGGAACGAAACCGATGCAGGTCCACTTTGATGTGCCGCCTAGGTGTTCAGTCCCGGCATCTGGTGGATCGGATTGACGATGAATCTGTCTGGCTCTGAAGTCCAGACCTTGCAGATGTATTCGTAGGGTGTGACACCGCTCAGCGTCTTGAGCCTGCGTGCGAAATTGTAGGCGGCGATGAAATCGGCGAGGTGCGTGCGCAGCTGGCTGTGGCTGTCGTAGTGGTAGCGCTTGACGGTCGCGTCCTTGATCGTCCTGTTCATCCGCTCGACTTGGCCATTCGTCCACGGGTGGTTGGGCTTGGTCAGCCGATGCTCGATCCCGTTTGCCTCGCAAATCATGTCGAACCGCATTTGCCGAGAGTAAGGAGTGTTACGGTTTCGAGGCTGCTCTGCGAACTGGATGCCATTATCGGTCAGGATCGTGTGGATGCGGTAGGGCACGACGTCCAGAAGGTGCTCCAGGAACTCCCAAGCGGTTTTCCTGTTGGCCTTTTCCGCCAATTGAACGACAGCAAATTTGCTGGTGCGATCAATGGCTACGAAGAGGAAGAGCTTGCCTTCGGCCGTCTGCACCTCGGCGATGTCGATATGGAAGAAACCTATCGGGTAGCGCTTGAACTTCGCACGCTTGGGCTTGTCCCCGCCCACGTCCGGCAGTCGCGAAATGCCATTCCGCTGCAGGCATCGGTGCAGCGCCGAGCGCGTCAGATGTGGGATAGAGGGCTGAAGAGCGTAGAGGCAGTCGTCCAACGGCAGCAGCGTATGGCGCCGAAACGCGACGATTGTTGCTTCCTCGGCCTCACTCAAGACCGTGGAGCGTGGCTCCTTCGGCCCAGTCTTACGGTCCTCAACTGTCTCGCGCTTGCGCCACTTCGCGACAGTCTTTGGGTTGATGCCGAGCTCCCGGCTCAGCTGCGCGAGCGAAGCTTGCGATCGCTGTATTGCAGCTCTGACAGCGTGCGTGGTCGTGGCGCTCCCGTGACGAACTTGTCCCATAATGCTTCCTTCCATTCCTGCGAAAGGATTGCACCATCAAACCATGGGATCAAACACCTAGGGTCAAATCTTCCTGTAGCTCAGTTAAAAACGCGAAAAAGGCGGCCCGCAGGACCGCCTCTCGTGAGATTTCCAATTCTCCGCACGGTGGAAAACTTATGCCTTGCGGAAGGAAAAACTATGGGCGGCAAAAGGACAACTTTTGGCTGTCAGCACAAGTAAGCTTATCGTCAAGCACGCTCTTTCTCTCCGGTAGAAGACGGTAGGAACGACATGAGGCGGCCCGAAGAACCGCCTCCCTTCGTCTCTGCACAGTTTTCGCTTGGTGGAAAAGTTATGCCTTGCAGAAGGAAACACTATGGGCGGCAAAAGGACAACCTTTGGCTGTCAGCACAAACAGACGCCCGCAGCCCCTCAGCCGCATTTCGAGTGACCGCAGCTGGGGCAGGTCATGCAGCCCTCGATCATGCGCATGCCGTACTGGCCGCAGCTGGAGCAGGCGGGGCCGCGCGGGGCCTCGCCCACGGCCATGACCTCGGCTTTGGGGTCAGTCTTCAGGCCCAGGCCCTCGCCGGCGAGGAAGCCCGTCTCGATCAGGTGACGCTCGATCACGCCGCCGATGGCCGCCAGGATCGAGGGGACATAGCGGCCCTGCATCCAGGCCCCGCCGCGCGGATCGAAGACCGCCTTCAGCTCCTCAACCACGAAGGACACGTCGCCCCCGCGGCGGAACACGGCCGAGACCATGCGCGTCAGCGCGACCGTCCAGGCGTAATGCTCCATATTCTTGGAGTTGATAAAGATCTCGAACGGGCGGCGGTGGTTGCCATGGATGATGTCGTTGATCGTGATGTAGATCGCGTGCTCGGAGCCCGGCCATTTCAGCTTGTAGGTGGCGCCCTCCAAGGCCGCGGGGCGGTCCAGCGGCTCGGTCAGATAGACGACGTCGGCGCCCTTGTCGGCCTCCGGCGCCTTCTCGGTCTTTTCGCTGACCGACAGGACCGATCCGGTCACGTCATTAGGGCGATAGGTCGTGCAGCCCTTGCAGCCCAGATCCCAGGCCGCCAGATAGACGTCCTTGAATTCCTCGAAGCTGATATCCTCGGGGCAGTTGATCGTCTTGGAGATCGAGCTGTCGACCCATTCCTGCGCCGCCGCCTGCATGGCCACGTGATCCTTGGGCGCCAAAGTCTGGGCGTTCACGAAATAATCGGGCAGCTCGGCGTCACCCTTGAGGTCGCGCCACATCTGCACGGCGTAATCGACGACCTCCTCCTCGGTCCGCGAGCCGTCCTTCTGCAGGACCTTGCGGGTATAGGCATAGGCGAAGACCGGCTCGATCCCCGAGGACACGTTGCCCGCATAGAGGCTGATCGTGCCGGTGGGCGCGATCGAGGTCAGCAGCGCGTTGCGGATGCCGTGCTTGGCGATGGCGTCGCGGACATCCTTGTCCATCTTGGACATGAAGCCCGAGGCCAGGTATTTCTCGGCGTCGAACAGCGGGAAGGCGCCCTTCTCGCGGGCCAGATCGACCGAGGCCAGATAGGCCGACCGCGCGATGGCCTTCATCCAGACGCGGGTCTGGGCGACTGCATCATCGGCGCCGTAACGCAGGCCCAGCATCAGAAGCGCGTCGGCAAGGCCGGTCACCCCCAGGCCGATGCGGCGCTTGTTGCGGGCCTCCTCGGCCTGCGCGTCCAGCGGGAATTTCGACGCGTCGACCACGTTGTCCATCATGCGCACGGCGGTGCGGACCAGATCGTCCAGCGCCTCCGGGTCCAGCTGGGCCGCGTCGGTGAAGGGGTCCCGGACCAGCCGCGCCAGGTTGATCGAACCCAGCAGGCAGGCGCCATAGGGCGGCAAAGGCTGCTCGCCGCAGGGGTTGGTGGCGGCGATCGTCTCGACATAGTTCAGGTTGTTGGCCTTGTTGATCCGGTCGATGAAGATCACGCCCGGCTCGGCAAAATCATAGGTCGCCTTCATGATCCGGTTCCACAGGTCCAGCGCCTGCACGGTGCGATAGACGCGGCCGTCGAATTTCAGCTCCCACGGGCCGTCGGCCTTGACGGCCTCCATGAAATCGTCGGTGACCAGCACGGACAGGTTGAACATGCGCAGCCGGGCGCTGTCCTGCTTGGCCTCAATGAACTGTTCCACATCGGGATGGTCGCAGCGCATGGTGGCCATCATCGCGCCCCGACGCGAACCGGCCGACATGATCGTGCGGCACATCGCGTCCCAGACATCCATGAAGCTGAGCGGGCCCGACGCATCCGCCGCCACACCCTTCACCACCGCCCCGCGCGGACGGATCGTGCTGAAGTCATAGCCGATGCCGCCGCCCTGCTGCATGGTCAGCGCGGCCTCCTTCAGCATGTCGAAGATGCCGGCCATGCTGTCGGGAATCGTTCCCATCACGAAGCAGTTGAACAGCGTCACCGAACGGCCCGTCCCGGCCCCGGCCAGGATGCGGCCGGCGGGCAGATACTTGAAATCCTCCAGCGCGGAATAGAATTTATCCTCCCATTCCGCGGGGTTCTGTTCGACGCGTGCCAGATCGCGGGCGACGCGGCGCCAGCTGTCCTCGACCGAGGCATCGACGGCTTGGCCCTCTTCGTCCTTCATCCGGTATTTCATATCCCAGATCTGTTCGGCGATAGGGGCAGCAAAGCGGGTCATGCGCTCAATCCTTGGTGGGGCGTTTCGGGTTGGACACCAGATATAGCGGGCAGCCGCCTCTGGCAAGCAAATCGTCAGGCGGGCGGCAAAGGCGCGCCGAAATCCGATCCTATCGCGGAATGGCAGGCGGCGGAAAGCGATTTGCGGTCATGTCCCGCCACGGAAACCGGCGGATGCAGGCGCACGCGGACCCGCCCGTGACGCCGTGTCGCAAGCACGGCCAGCAGATGCGGGCCCAATTCCATATCCGCCCACCAGCCATAGAATCGCGGATCGCTGTCGGGCGGCGCGTCATAGACGGCGCTGACCGGCTGGATGGCCAGGCCCTCGGGCAGGTCGTCCGCCAGAAAGCCCTGGAACAGCGTCGGCTTGAAGTGCAGCAGCCGCCGCCCGTCGCTGGAGGTCCCCTCGGGAAAGAACAGCAGCCGGTGCCCGGCGCGCAGGCGGGCGGCGAATTCCTCGGCCTGGGCGCGGGCCAGGCGCGGGTCGCGGGCCACGAAATGCGTGTCGGTCACGCGGGTCAGGATGTTGATGCCGGGCCAGGACGCGACCTCGGCCTTGCTGACGAAGAAGACCGGCTGCGCCGCGTTCAGCACCAGGATGTCCAGCCAGCTGGAATGGTTGGCCACCACCGCGCCGGGGCCGCGCAGCGGCTGTCCCTCGCGCCGCCACGGCAGGCCGATGCAGATCAGCACCAGCCGACAGACCGCCTGCACATGCGGCCCGGTCCAGGGGCGGCGGCGGCCATGGACCAGACGTTCGACCCCGCGCAGGGGCAGGATCAGGGCGACGCCCAGCAGCAGGACCAGGACCGCCCCGCCCCCGCGCCGCGCCACGCGCAGCCAGTCGCGCAGGCCCCGCGGTCGGGGCAGGTCGGGAACCGCGCCCTCGCGCCAGGTCGCGCTCATGCCGGTTGCCAGCGGCTTTCGTAGAACTGCTTGTGCTTGGCCGACATGACGGCGGTGTCCATCATCAGGAACACGTCGGTGGTGTTGAAGGCGCGGTCGATGAAGGCCCCCTCGCCCACCATGCCGCCAAGGCGCAGATAGGCCTTGATCAGCGCGGGCATGGCGACCATCGCCTCGCGCCGGTCCAGGCGGTCGGGGGCGATCAGGTCCATGGGCTGGAACCCCTCGGGCCAGGCGCGGGGGCGCAGGGCGGGCGGGGCCAGGTGATGGTGATGCAGCCAGGACAGCGACGGCGCCAGCATATGCGGATCGGTGCCGTGAAAGCTGGCCACGCCGAACAGGATCTGGATGCCGTGATCCAGCACGTAATCGGCCAGCGCGTTCCACATCAGGAACATCGCCGCCCCGCCCCGGTGATCGGGATCGACGCAGGACCGCCCCAGCTCCAGCAGCGGGCGGCCGCTGTCGCGCAGGGGCGCCAGGTCATATTCCCCGTCGCAATAGAACCGCCCGAAGCCCGCCGCCACGTCGCCGCGCAGCAGGCGATAGACGCCCACCACATGGTCCAGCGCATCCGCATCGCGCCGCGTGTCGATCAGGCACAGATGATCGACCACCGGGTCGAATTCGTCGCGTTCCAGCCGCGCGTCGTGATCGACCAAGGGGCCGGTGCCGCCCAGCTCCTCGACGAAGACGCGATAGCGCAGGCGCTGCGCGGCCAGCAGGTCCTGCGGCGCGGTCGCAAGGCGGATCTGGAAGAAGGCGGGATCGGCGCGGTTCACGGGGCCTCTCGCGGTGGGGGATCGGGGCCTTCCTAGGCCAAGCTGCGGCCCCAATGCAACAACCCTGCGGGATGCGTCGGAAGGACCGCTTGCGCATGACAACCCGAGGTTGCATGCTGCCCCTTGGAAAACAGGAGTTTACGCCCCGCCCATGCCCAGGATCTGCAAAGTCACCCGGCGTCCGTCGATGACCTGCTTGCCGGCCTCGGCAAAGTTGACGGTGATGCGGTTGCCGATGCGCGACTGCACCTGGCCTTCGCCCCATTCGGGGGCGGCGGGATGACGGACGATCATGCCCGGTTCCAGGATCTCGTTCACGGCAGGCGCTCCTTGGTCGGAATGACGGGAAGGTATCATAGATGACGGTCGATACAACGCGGATCGCCCCGGGCGATCTGGCGGCGCTGCTGGGATCGCGGCTGTGCCATGACCTGGTGTCGCCCCTGGGCGCCATCGGCAACGGGGTCGAGCTGCTGGAGATGTCGCCCGATTACCCGGGCATCGCCCAATCGCCCGAGATGCGCCTGATCGCCGAGGCGGTAGCGGCGGCGCGGGCGCGCATCCAGGCCTATCGCATGGCCTTCGGCCAGGCCCAGGGCGACCAGCGGATAGGCCGGGCGGAGCTGGCGCGGCTGCTGTCGGGGGTCGAGGCGCAGGGCCGCCTGACCATCACCCTGGAGGCCGAGGGCGACTTCACCCGCCCCGAGGTGCGCATGATCATGCTGGCCGTGATGTGCATGGAGACCGCGATGCCGTGGGGCGGGCGGGTCATCGTGCTGCGCGACCGGCCTGACTGGCGGCTGGTGGCGGAATGCGAACGCAGCCGGATCGACCCCACGCTCTGGGCCTGGCTGGACCGGGACGCGCCGCGCGCCCCCAGCCCGGCCGAGGTGCATTTCCCCCTGCTGTCCGAGCTGGCGCGCGATGCGGGCCGCCGGCTGCGCCATGAATTCGACGAGACCGGCGGCGAGATCGCCTTCTAGGCGCGCACCGTCCCGTCGCCGGTGACCAGATACTTGAAGCTGGTCAGCTGTTCGGCCCCCACCGGCCCGCGGGCATGCATCTTGCCCGTGGCGATGCCGATCTCCGCGCCCATGCCGAATTCGCCCCCATCCGCGAACTGCGTCGAGGCGTTGCGCATCAGGATCGCGCTGTCGAGCCCCGCAAAGAACCGCTCGGCCACGGCGTCATCCTCGGTCAGGATCGATTCGGTATGCTGGCTGCCATGGCGGCGGATATGGGCGATGGCCCCGTCCACCCCGTCGACCAGCCGGGCGGCGATGATCATGTCCAGGAACTCGCGCCCGAAATCATCGGGCTGGGCGGGCACCGTGCCGGGGATCTGGGCCAGTTCGCCTTCCGCGCGGACCTCGACGCCCGCCTCCAGCAGGGCGCGGATCAGCACGTCGCCATGGCGGGCAAAGAACGCCCGGTCGATCAGCAGGCATTCGGCCGCCCCGCAGATGCCGGTGCGGCGCGTCTTGGCATTCAGCACCACGCGGCGCGCCTTGTCCGGATCGGCGGCGGCGTCGGCATAGACGTGGCAGATCCCCTCCAGATGGGCAAAGACCGGCACGCGGGCCTGGTCCTGGACCAGCCCCACCAGGCCCTTGCCGCCGCGCGGGATGATCACGTCGATCAACCCCTGCGCGCCCAGCATGGCGCTGACCGCGGCGCGGTCGCGGGTGGGCACCATCTGGATCGCGGTGACCGGCAGGCCTGCGGCCTGCAGCCCCGCCACCATGCAGTCATGGATCGCGGCGCTGGAGTGCAGGCTTTCCGACCCGCCGCGTAGGATCACGGCATTGCCGGATTTCAGTGCCAGCGCGCCCGCATCGGCGGTGACGTTGGGGCGGCTTTCATAGATGACGCCGATCACCCCGATGGGCGTGCGCACGCGGCGGATATGCAGGCCCGTGGGCCGGTCCCATTCCGCGATCACCTGCCCCACCGGATCGTCCTGCGCGGCCACGGCCCGCAGGCTGTCGGCGATGGCGCGCAGGCGCGCCTCGTCCAGCCGCAGCCGGTCCAGCATCGCATCCGACAGGCCCTTGTCGCGGGCCAGGTCCAGATCGCGGGCATTGGCCTCCAGGATCGCGGGGATGCGGTCGATCACGGCATCGGCGGCCGCATCCAGCGCGGCGGTCTTGGTCGCGGCTGGCGCCTGCGCCAAGGTCACGGCGGCCTCGCGGGCCGCCTTTCCCAACGCGTCGATCAGTTCCCGGGCCTGGACCATGTCCGTCATCGCATCCTCCGAAGGTCGTCACGGGGGATGTCTTAGCGGCTTGGCGCGGACAGGGAAACAGCGAAGTCCGATGGCAAGGGAGAGGGAAGGGAAATGGCGCGGTTGACGGGGCTCGAACCCGCGACCCCCGGCGTGACAGGCCGGTACTCTAACCAACTGAGCTACAACCGCGCATTTCCTTCGGGCGAATGATGAGTTGTGGCGCGGTTGACGGGGCTCGAACCCGCGACCCCCGGCGTGACAGGCCGGTACTCTAACCAACTGAGCTACAACCGCCCAACTCATCCCCCGGACGATCGCCCGCCGGGGTGAAGCGGGGTTTACGCAGGCCCGCGCCCCCCGTCAAGGGCGCCCGGACCATTTTCTTGCGAAACCGTCATCGCCCGCGCCCGGAACGACGAAAAACGGGGCGCCCGTTGGGGCGTCCCGCAGTCTCAGCTCTCGTGAGGAGGGCCGGGATATCAGTCGCGGACCATGTCCGTGTCGAATTCCGGCATGGCTTCCAGTTCTTCCTGGGTGAAGTTCGTGGCGATGACCACGTCGTCACCGAACTGCGCCATGTGCAGGTCTTCGCGGTCCAGCAGCACGGTATGCGTGCCCATGCCCAGGAAGCCGCCGATATCGGCGATGTAGCCCATGACTTCGCCTTCGTTCGACATCACGATGTCCGAAACGGTGGCGATCGAGTTCCAGGTATCCGGCACGGTGTCGCCCGTCACGTCGGTCCACTCGGTCGTCGAGGGCTCGTTCGTGGTGTAGATGTCACGGCCCTGCAGCCAGGACGCGGTCATGCCACGGTTCTCGGCGGTCAGCGGCGCGCTGGTGATGCCGCCATGGGCCATGTCGTTGTTCATCGCGGTGCCGTCGGCGGGTGCGGCCATCGGGTCGGCCGGGGTCGCCATCGGATCGGCGGTGGTGCCCATCTCGCCTGCGGGCGCGGTTTCCGCGGGCATCGTCTCTGCGGGCATGGTGTCGTCGGCCGGGGCGGTGGTGGCCGCGTCCTGCGCCATCATCGGGGTGGCGAACGCAATGGCTGCAGCCGTCATCATCAGCGTCTTCATATCATATCTCCGCTTTAGGTCTTTGTTTAGATGGCGTCTTTCGCCATCCTCGGTGCACCAACGTCGGCTGCGCGCGATCCGTTCCCTAAACTTTTGTCTGTTTCACGCGACCGTCATGGGGATGGCTGATCCGCCCGCCGCAGACGGGTGCCGCAACCCCCGTCGTGGACGGCCCCGAGGTCGGCAGCCCCCGCAGCACCCGCACCGCCAGCCAGGCGAAGGCCTGCGCCTCCAGCATGTCGCCGTCCAGGCCCACCGCCTCGACCGGCGCGATGGGACAGGGCAGCGCATCGGCCAAGGCCGCCATGATCGCCCGGTTGTGCCGCCCGCCCCCGCAGACCAGCACCTGCGCGGGCGCCGAGGGCAGCCAGCCCATCCCTGCCGCAACGGCGCTGGCCAGCGCCGCCACCAGCGTCGCCGCCGCATCCGCGTCGGACAGCGCCTCGACCGCGCGGGTCAGGTCCGCGAAGCGGTCGCGGTCCAGCGATTTGGGCGGCAGGCGACGGAACCATGGATCGGCCAGGAAATCGGCGATGATGCCCGGATTGGCGCGCCCCGACAGGGCCAGCGCGCCCCCCTCGTCGCGGGTCAGGCCCCGCCTGCGGCGCAGCAGGTCGTTCAGCGGCGCATTGGCGGGCCCGGTATCGAAGGCCAGGCAGGCGCCCGGCGCCTCGGGCGCGGGGGCGGTGGGGTCGACCCAGCTGATATTGCCCACCCCGCCCAGGTTCAGGAAGGCCACGGGCGCGGGCGCCAAGCGCCCCTGCCCCACCGCCCATTCCGCGCAGGCCCAGTGAAAGAACGGCACCAGCGGCGCGCCCTCGCCGCCTTGGCGCACGTCCTCGCTGCGGAAATCCCAGACCACCGGCCGCCCGGTGCGCCGCGCCAGATCGGCCCCGCTGCCCGCCTGATGCGTGCCCCGGCCCGCGGGATCATGGGCCAGCGTCTGGCCGTGAAAGCCGATCAGTTGGGCATCGGGGAAATCGGCCGCCAGCCCCGCATGGCCGTCCACGACCAGGCGCGCGACCTCATCCAGCCCCGGATCGCCGGGCCAGCGGCCCAGGGCCTGGTGCAGCACCCCCGCCTGGTTGCCGCCCCACGCGCGATAGCCGCTGTCGCCGAAGGCCCCGATGCGGGTGCCGTCCGTCGTGACCATCGCCGCGTCCACCCCGTCCAGCGAGGTCCCCGACATCATTCCCAAGGCCCGGATCATCGCTTTTCCTTCCCCAATGGCCGGGGTATATCGCGCGGATACAGAAGGATGAAGCCCATGACCCACCAGCCCAAATCCGACTTCCTGCGTATCATGACCGAGCGCGGCTATCTGGCCGACTGCACGGATTACGCGGGGCTGGACCAGGCGCTGCTGGCGGGGCCGGTCACGGCCTATATCGGCTATGACGCCACCGCGGCCAGCCTGCATGTGGGCCACCTGCTGAACATCATGATGCTGCGCTGGTTCCAGAAGACCGGCAACCGGCCCCTGACCCTGATGGGCGGCGGCACGACCAAGGTGGGCGATCCGTCCTTCCGCAGCGACGAGCGTCCGCTGCTGGACGATGCCGCGATCCAGGCCAATATCGACGGCATGGGCCGGGTCTTTGCCCGCTATCTGGATTACGGGCCGGGCGGCGCGGCGATGCTGAACAATGCCGAATGGCTGGACGGGCTGAACTATCTGACCTTCCTGCGCGACATCGGGCGGCATTTCAGCGTGAACCGCATGCTGTCCTTCGAATCGGTGAAATCCCGGCTGGACCGCGAACAGTCGCTGTCCTTCCTGGAATTCAACTACATGATCCTGCAGGCCTATGACTTCCTGGAGCTGAACCGCCGCCATGGCTGCGTGCTGCAGATGGGCGGGTCGGACCAGTGGGGCAACATCGTCAACGGCATCGACCTGACGCGGCGCGTGGACGACGCGCAGGTCTGGGGGCTGACCTCGCTGCTGCTGACGACCAGCGACGGGCGCAAGATGGGCAAGTCGGCGGGCGGGGCCACCTGGCTGTCGGCGGACATGCTGTCGCCCTATGAATTCTGGCAGTTCTGGCGCAACTCCACCGATGCCGATGTGGGGCGGTTCCTGAAGCTCTATACCGAGCTGCCGGTCGAGGAATGCGACCGCATGGGCGCCCTGCAGGGGTCCGAGATCAACGAGGCCAAGGTCCGCCTGGCCAATGAGGTCACGACCCTGCTGCACGGCGCCGAGGCCGCCGCCAGCGCGGAGGCCACCGCGCGGCGCGTCTTCGAGGAGGGCGGCGCCGGCGGCGATCTGGAGGTCGCGCTGCTGACCGGCCCGGTCGAGGGCGTCACCATCGCCCAGGCCTTGGTCCAGTCCGGCATCGTCGCCAGCGGCAAGGAGGCCAAGCGCCTGATCGCCGAGGGCGGGCTGCGCGCCGACAACCAGCCCGTCACCGATCCGCAGATGGCCCTGGACCCGGCCGCGCTGGCCCAAGGCATCAAGATCTCGGTCGGGCGCAAGAAGCACCGGATGCTGCGCAGCGCCTGACCATGTGTTTGCTGCATGGCAGCCTTGCGACCGCCCTGACCCCACGTCAGGGCGGTTTAACTTTGAGCCGGCAGTCAATATCTGACCCGCGTGGGAGGCACAGACCTGAACACCGACCGAAACCGGAGACGACCAATGTCGCATGACAGCCAGAAACCGCTCAGCATCGCGGACCGCAAGCGCAGCCTGGAGGCGGATGCCGTGCTGGACCAGATGTACGGCTACTATACCCGCGAGGAGACGCCGCGCGCCGTGGTATCCGACCTCGACGCGCGCCGCGCCGCCTGAGGGCCCGCCGCCCGACCGATCAAGGGGCCCCACGGGGCCCTTTTTCATGTCCGCCCGCAACCCGTCCCTGCCCGGGGCGGCACCCGATGTCGCAGGGGGCTGGCGGGACGGGGCGCGAACGGCAATAGTCGCGGCGACAGGAACGGATGGCCCCATGACCGATATCTCCCGCCGCAAGACCGACCATCTGCGCATCGTGACCCAGGGACAGGGCGCGCAGGACCGTCTGGCCAGCGGCTTCGACGAGGTCCGCTTCCTGCACCGCGCCCTGCCCGAGATCGACATGGCGGCGATCGACTGTTCGACCCGGTTTCTGGGGCGGGCGCTGGACGCGCCGCTGCTGGTCTCGGCCATGACGGGCGGCCCGGCCGAGGCCGAACGCATCAACATCCACATCGCCGAGGCCTGCGCCCATCACCGCATCGCCCTGTCGGTGGGATCGCAGCGCATCGCGGTCGAACAGGGCGGCGCGGGGGGCCTGGGGGCCAGCCTGCGCCGGCGCGCGCCCGACATCCCCATCCTGGGCAATATCGGCGCGGTCCAGCTGAATTACGGCATCGGGGTCGACGAGGCCTGCCGCGCGGTGGACATGATCGGCGCCGATGCGTTGATCCTGCACCTGAACCCCCTGCAGGAGGCGATCCAGACCGGCGGCGACCGCGACTTCTCGGCCCTTCTGCCGCGGATCGAGGCGCTGGCCCGCGCCCTGCCCGTCCCCTTGGGCGTCAAGGAGGTCGGCGCGGGCCTCTCGGCCCCGGTGATCCGCCGGCTGATCGATGCGGGCGCGGTGATTCTGGACGTGGCGGGCGCGGGCGGGACCAGCTGGGCGCGGGTCGAGGCCGAACGCGGCCCCGACCGCCTGCAGGCCCTGGCCGCCCCCTTCCACGATTGGGGCATCCCCACCACCGACGCCCTGCGCGCGGCGGCCCCGCTGATCGGCCCGGACCAGGTGCTGATCGGATCGGGCGGCGTGCGCCACGGGCTGGACGTGGCGCGGGCGCTGCGGCTCGGGGCGGATCTGGCCGGTCAGGCGGCCCGCGCCCTGCCCGCCGCGCTGGAGGGGACCGAGGCGCTGATCGCCCACTTGGACGACGTGGTGACCCAGCTGCGCATCGCGATGTTCTGTACCGGATCGGCCGATCTGGCCGCCCTGCGCCGCGCGCCCCTGCTGACCCGCGATGCCGGTGGCCAATGGTCGCAAGCATCGGGGATGGAAACAGCCGGACCCAGGCTATAACCTGATGGCCGTATTCGGTCGGAGAAGACCATGACCAGACCCGTTGACCGGTCCCGCCTGACCGTCCAGAGCCTTGCCATATCGGCCGCCATCATCGCCGCATGGCTGGCCCTGCACATCCATGCGCTGTGGTTTCTGGACGCGGCCGCCCGGCCGCTGCTGGCGGTGGCGAACTTCGCGGCGCTGACCTGGCTGTCGGTTGGGCTGTTCATCATCGCCCATGACGCGATGCATGGCGCGGTCGTGCCGGGGCGCGCGCGGGCCAATGCCGCGATCGGCCAGCTGGTGCTGTGGCTCTATGCCGGGTTCTCGTGGCGCAAGATGATCGTCAAGCACATGGCCCATCACCGCCATGCGGGCACCGATGACGACCCCGATTTCGACCATGGCGGGCCGGTGCGCTGGTACGGGCGGTTCATCGCCACCTATTTCGGCTGGCGCGAGGGGCTGATCCTGCCGATCATCGTGACGACCTATGCGCTGATCCTGGGGGATCGCTGGATGTATGTGGTCTTCTGGCCGCTGCCCTCGATCCTGGCCTCGGTGCAGCTGTTCGTCTTCGGGACATGGCTGCCGCATAGGCCGGGCCATGACGCCTTTCCCGACCGCCATAACGCCCGGTCCTCGCGCATCAGCGACCCGGTCTCGCTGCTGACCTGCTTTCATTTCGGCGGCTATCACCACGAACACCACCTCTACCCCTCGGTGCCTTGGTGGCGCCTGCCGGCCACCCGCAAGAAAGGAACCCGCGCATGACCAACCTTCTCATCGTCGTCGCCACGGTCCTGGTCATGGAACTGACGGCCTATTCCGTCCATCGCTGGATCATGCACGGCCCCCTGGGCTGGGGCTGGCACAAGTCCCATCACGAGGAACACGACCACGCGCTGGAAAAGAACGACCTCTACGGCGTGGTCTTTGCGGTGATCGCGACGATCCTGTTCACCGTGGGCTGGATCTGGTTCCCGACCCTGTGGTGGATCGCGCTCGGCATGACGGTCTATGGGCTGATCTATTTTGTGCTGCATGACGGGCTGGTCCATCAGCGCTGGCCGTTCCGCTATGTCCCGCGGCGCGGCTATTTCCGCCGCCTCTATCAGGCGCATCGGCTGCATCACGCGGTCGAGGGGCGCGACCACTGCGTCAGCTTCGGCTTCATCTATGCGCCGCCGGTCGACAAGCTGAAGCAGGACCTGAAGAAATCCGGCGTCCTGCGTCCCGAAGCCGAGCGTCAGCCGTGACGCCCCGCCGCGGCCGCACCCCCGGAACCCGCAGCCCGGCCGGGGGTTCGGCTGCATGACACATGACATCCTGCTTGCCGGAGCCGGCCTTGCCAACGGTCTGATTGCGCTGGCTTTGCGCCAAGCCAGGCCCGATCTGCACGTCACCATCATCGACCGGGCCGCGGGCCCGTCCGACGCCCATACCTGGTCCTGTCACGACACCGACCTGTCGCCGGAATGGCTGGACCGCCTGCGCCCGCTGCAGCGCGGCCGCTGGTCAGGCCAGGACGTGCGCTTTCCGCGCCATGCGCGCCGGCTGTCCACCGGCTACGGTTCGCTGGACGGGGCGGCGCTGATGGGGGCCGTGGCCGATGCCGGGGTGCGGATCCTCTGGGACAGCCCGATCGCCGCGCTGGACATCGACGGGGCCACGCTGGAATCGGGCCGCCGCATCGACGCGCAGGCCGTGCTGGACGGCCGCGGGGCCGAACCCTCGCCGCATCTGGTCGTGGGCTACCAGAAATTCGTGGGCGTCGAGATCCGCACCGACGCGCCCCATGGCATCGACCGGCCCGTCATCATGGACGCGACCGTGACCCAGCAGGACGGATACCGCTTCATCTATCTGCTGCCCTTCGCCCCGGACCGCATCCTGATCGAGGATACCCGCTATTCCGACGGCGGCGATCTGGACGACGAGGCGCTGGCCCGGGCCTCGCATGATTACGCCCGCCAGCAGGGCTGGGCCGGGACCGAGCTGCGGCGCGAACGCGGCATCCTGCCCATCGCGATGGCCCATGACGCCGAGGCCTTCTGGGAGGAACGGCTGACCACGCCCCCGCCGGTCGGGCTGCGGGCGGGGTTCTTTCATCCGGTGACGGGCTATTCCCTGCCCTATGCCGCGCAGGTCGCCGATATCGTCGCGGGTCTGCAGGGGCCCATCACCACCGCCACGCTGCGCGGCCCGATCCGCGATTTCGCCCTGGCCCGGGCGCGGCAGGACCGGTTCCTGCGGCTGCTGAACCGGATGCTGTTCCGCGGCTGCGCGCCCGACCGCCGCTATACGCTGCTGCAGCGCTTCTATCGCCTGCCGCAACCGCTGATCGAGCGTTTCTATGCCGGGCAGATGACCATGGCCGACAAGCTGCGCATCGTCACCGGCAAACCGCCCATCCCCCTCGGCACGGCCTTCCGCTGCCTGCCCGAACGCCCCTTGCTACAGGAAAACGCATGAACGCCACCCTTGGTGCGACCACCGCCGCCACTGGCCCCGATGGCCAAGCCCGCACCGCCATCGTCATCGGCGCGGGGTTCGGCGGCCTGGCCCTGGCCATCCGCCTGCAATCGGCGGGCATCGCCACCACCTTGGTCGAGGCCCGCGACAAGCCGGGCGGGCGCGCCTATGTCTGGCATGACCAAGGCCATGTCTTCGATGCGGGCCCCACGGTCATCACCGATCCCGACGCCCTGCGCGAGCTGTGGGACCTGACCGGCCAGGACATGGCGCGGGACGTGACGCTGATGCCGGTCTCGCCCTTCTATCGGCTGATGTGGCCGGGCGGGAAGGTCTTCGACTATGTGAACGAGGCCGACCAGCTGGAACGCCAGATCGCCCAGCTCAATCCCGACGACCTCGAAGGCTATCGCCGGTTCCGCGACTATGCCGAGGAGGTTTATCAGGAGGGCTATGTCAAGCTGGGCACCGTGCCCTTCATGAAGCTGGGCCAGATGCTGAAGGCCGCGCCCGCGCTGATGAAGCTGGAGGCCTATAAATCCGTCCATGCCAAGGTCGCGACCTTCATCAAGGACCCCTATCTGCGGCAGGCCTTTTCCTATCACACGCTGCTGGTGGGCGGGAATCCCTTCTCGACCAGCTCGATCTATGCGCTGATCCATGCGCTGGAGCGGCGCGGCGGGGTCTGGTTCGCCAAGGGCGGCACCAACCGGCTGGTCGCGGGCATGGTCGCGCTGTTCGAACGGCTCGGCGGGCAGATCCTGCTGAACGCCAAGGTCGCCCGGATCGACACGGACGGCCCGCGCGCGACCGGCGTGACCTTGGCCGACGGGCGCGCGCTGACCGCGGAGATGGTCGCCAGCAACGGCGACGTGATGCACAATTATCGCGACCTGCTGGGCCATACCGCCCGCGGGCAGAGCCGCGCGAAATCGCTGGACCGCAAACGTTGGTCCATGTCGCTCTTCGTGCTGCATTTCGGGCTGCGCGAGGCGCCCAAGGACGTGGCGCATCACACCATCCTCTTCGGTCCCCGCTACAAGGAGCTGGTGAACGAGATCTTCAAAGGTCCGAACCTGGCCGAGGATTTCTCGCTCTACCTGCATTCGCCCTGCACGACGGACCCGGAGATGGCGCCTCCGGGCATGTCGACCCATTACGTCCTGGCCCCGGTGCCGCATCTGGGCCGCGCGGACATCGATTGGACGGTCGAGGGGCCGCGCTATGCCGACCGCATCCTGGCCAGCTTGGAGGAACGGCTGATCCCGAACCTGCGCGCCAACCTGACCACGACGCGCATCTTCACCCCCACCGATTTCGCGACCGAACTGAACGCCCATCACGGCAGCGCCTTTTCGGTCGAGCCGATCCTGACGCAATCGGCCTGGTTCCGGCCGCATAACCGCGACAAGACGATCCGCAACTTCTATCTGGTCGGCGCGGGCACCCATCCGGGCGCGGGTATCCCGGGCGTCGTGGGGTCCGCCAAGGCCACGGCCCAGGTGATGCTGGCCGATCTGGCGGGCGCATGAGCGATCTGGTCCTGACCTCGCAGCAGGCGATCACCCAAGGATCGCAGAGCTTTGCCACCGCCGCGCGGCTGATGCCCCCCGGCATCCGCGAGGATACGGTGATGCTCTATGCCTGGTGCCGCCATGCCGATGACGTGATCGACGGCCAGGCCTTGGGCAGCCGACCGGAGCTGGTGGACGACCCCCAGGCCCGGCTGGAGGATCTGCGCGCGGAAACGCTGGCCGCGCTGAACGGCCCCGGCCCCCATGCCCCGCCCTTCGCGGCCCTGCGCCAGGTGGCGCTGCGCCATGATTTTCCGCCCGAATGGCCGCTGGACCTGATCCAGGGCTTCGCGATGGATGTCGAGGATCGCCGCTATCGCAGCATCGGCGACGTGCTGGACTATTCCTATCATGTCGCGGGGGTGGTGGGCGTGATGATGGCGCGCGTCATGGGCGTGCGCGACGACCGGGTGCTGGATCACGCCTGCGATCTGGGGCTGGCCTTCCAGCTGACCAACATCGCGCGCGACGTGATGGACGATGCGCGGATCGGCCGGTGCTACCTGCCCGCCGATTGGCTGGAGGAGGCCGGCGCCACGGTCGAGGGCGACATCCCCTCGCCCGAGCTTTATGCGGTGATCCTGCGCCTGCTGGATACGGCCGAACCCTATTACGCCTCGGCCCGCCAAGGCCTGCCCGCCCTGCCCCCGCGCTGCGCCTGGTCGATCGCGGCGGCGCTGCGGATCTATCGCGCCATCGGCGGCCGCATCCGCCGCGGCGGGCCCGAGGCCTATCGCAGCCGCATCAGCACATCCCGCGCGACCAAGATGGGGTTGCTGGCGGCAGGGGGCTGGGACGTGGCGCGGACCCGTATCGCGCGTCCGGCGGTGGACCGGGCGGGCCTCTGGACCCGGCCGCGCCACTGATCCGTCAGGCGCTGACGGCCTTGGGCAGGACCCGGTCCAGCAGGGCCGCGATCTCAGGGGCCTGCAGGCGGTTCTCGCGCAGCATGGCGTTCAGCTGGGCGCGGCTGGCCTCGTAGTGGCGCGACACGTTCTGCATGTCGCCCACCGCCAGCAGGCCGCGTTTCGGGCCCGGCGCGGCGCTGTCGCGGCCAGTGGTCTTGCCCAAGGCCTTTTCGTCGCCGATCACATCCAGCAGGTCGTCATAGGATTGGAAGACCCGCCCCAGCTGGCGACCGAAGGCGATCATCTGGTCGCGTTCGCCATCGTCGAATTCCTTGACCAAGGCCAGCATCTCCAGCCCGGCGACGAACAGGACGCCGGTCTTGAGGTCCTGTTCCTGCTCCACCGCGGAGGCGGACTTGTCCGCATGCAGATCCAGGTCCTGCCCCGCGCAGAGCCCCACCGGCCCGAGCGCCCGCGACAGGGTCCGCACCAGCATCGACCGGACCTGGGGCGAGGCACCGCGGGCCGAGGCCAGCACCGCCATCGCCTCGGTGATCAGCGCGATACCGGCCAGCACGGCCCGGCTTTCGCCATGGGCCACATGGGTCGCGGGCTGGCCGCGGCGCAGGCTGGCATCGTCCATGCAGGGCAGATCGTCGAAGATCAGCGAGGCCGCGTGCACCATCTCGACCGCGGCGGCGGCATCGACCATGGTGTCGCAGACCCCGCCCGTGGTCTCGGCCGCCATCAGCAACAGCATCCCGCGGAACCGCTTGCCCGATGACAGGGCCGCATGGCGCATCGCATCCCCCAAAGGCTGGGACACGGCGCTGAAACCGCCGGCGATCTCCTCCAGCCGGGATTGCAGCAGGTCCATGTGGGTCGGGTTGACGTCTCGTCTCATCAGTGCCTTCGCGCTTTGGGTCTGACATGGCGATCCGGCGGGTTTCCCGCCTGTGCGGATGACCCGGCCATTCACCGTCAACTGCCCCCATGGTGGAACGGTTCACCGGCGAATGCCACCCTTTTGTCGGCGTCCAAGCGCCGCGCGGCAATTTGTCTTGCGCGACAGGCCCCGCAGGGCCGCGGGCGGCGGCGCACCGCCGCCCGCGGCAGGGTCTCAGAACTCCATCATCTGGCCGTCGATGCGCCCGCCCACGACGCGCAGCTGGACGGGTTCGACCACCGGCAGCGGCTCCGGACGCGACCGCATGGCGGGCATCTGGCCCGAATGATGGGCGACGCGGAAGCCCGCGATCTCGCGGATCAGGTCCTCGGCCCGCTGCAGCAGCGAGGCCGCGGCGGCATTGGCCTCCTCGGCCACGGCGGCGTTCTGCTGGGTCACCTGATCCAGCTGGTTGACGCCGGTATTCACCTCGGCCAGGCCCAGGGACTGTTCGCTGGCCGCCATCGAGATCGCGGTGATCTGGCCCGAGACCTCATTGGCCTTCTCCAGGATCATCTCCAGATTGGCGCCGGTATCGCCTACCAAGGCCGAGCCCGCCTTGACCTGCGACGCGGATTCCGAGATCAGCGCCTTGATCTCGCGGGCGGAATCCGACGCGCGCTGCGCCAGGCCCCGCACCTCGGAGGCGACGACGGCGAAGCCGCGCCCCGCCTCGCCCGCCCGCGCCGCCTCGACGCCCGCGTTCAAGGCCAGCAGGTTGGTCTGAAAGGCGATGTCGTCGATCACCGTGATGATGCGCGTGATCTGGTCGGACGAGCTTTCGATGCCGCGCATGGCGGCGACGGCGTTGCGCACGACCTCGGCGCTGGCCTGGGCGATGTCGCGGTTGCGGCGGCTGGCCTCCTCGGCCTGGCGGGCGCGGTCGGCGGTGGAATTCACGCTGCTGCTCATCTGGTTCAGGGCGGCGGCCGATTGCTCCAGCGTGGCGGCCTGGGTCTCGGCCCGGCTGGCCAGGTCCTGGGCGGCCGAGGTGATCTCGGTCGCGCCGCCGCGCACCTGGTCGGCCACGTCCGTGATCCGCATCAGCGTGCCGGTCAGCGTGTCGACGACGCTGTTGAACGCCTCGCGCAGGCTGTCATAGCCGGCCGGGAACGGGTCCGAGGGCGGGCTGGGGATGCGCTGCGTCAGATCGCCCTGGGCCAGGCGCGACAGCCCCGCCCCGATGTCGCGCACGACGCGGGCCTGCTGGCGCGCCTCGGCGTCGCGGGCCTGGGCGGCTTCGGCCTCGGCGCGGCGGGTCTGTTCCTCCATCTCGCGGGCCTGCAGGGCATTGTCGCGAAAGACGGTCAGCGCGCGGGCCAGATCGGCCATCTCGTTGCGACCCTCCTGTCCGCGGATCTCGACGCGCAGATCCCCCTGGGCCAGCCGGTTGGTCTGATCGACGGTCTGCCGCAGGCGGCGGCCCAGATCGCGCGACAGGATGGTGGCGATCGCCGCCCCCGCCAGGATCGCCAGCCCCACGCCGCCCAGGATCGCCAGGATCGTCTGATCCATCGCCCCGACGGCCTGGATATGCAGCGTCTCCATGGCCACCTGGGCATCGCTGCGCATCCGGTCGACCATGGCCAAGACCTCGTGCCCGGTATCGACGACCACCTGGGTGGCGGCGCGCGAATCCAGCTCCATCCCGCGGATCTCGGTCGCCATGGTCCAGTAGGCGTCGACGCCGGCCTGGGCCGTGGTCAGCAGGGCGCGCGTCTCGGCCGGGATGGGACGGCGGGCCAGATCGGCCAGCCATTGCCGCGTCGCCAGCAGCGGGGCCTCGGCCTCGTCGAAATTCGACACGTCGCCCCCCGCCAGGAACCGGTCGACCCGCACCCGCGTCACCAGGAAATCGTTCGACGCCCCAAGCGCCAGATAGGCCGAGTCGGTATCCGCCTGCGCCTGCAGCTGGCGCTGGACCGCCTCGATCCCGCGGCGATGCTCGATCGCATGGGCGTGCAGACCGTCGGACCGCTGACGCAGGTCGCGATAGAGCCCGGCCAGGGTCGCGGTCTCGGCCAGGTGGCGGTCCTTCAGTTCGACGATCGTCATGCCGGTGCCATTGCCCATGTCGGCGGCGTCGCGGGCCAGGATGCGGACGCGGCTCATGGCGGCGACGATATCCTGGTAATCGTCATCCGAGGCCGACGCCAGGAAGTCGCGTATCGCCAGATCGGCGCGCGCAACCCCGCCCGCAAGGTCGGCGGAAAGCAGGGCCATCTCCTCGACCTGATGCATCTGCGCGTTGACGTCGCGCATATGGTCCAGGCGCGTCCAGGTGAAGACCGCGGTGGCGACCAGCGCGGCAAGGATCAGCGCAAAGCCCGCGACGATGCGGGTGGTGATCCGGATATTCTGCAGCATCGAGACTGTCTCCGAAGGGGCGGCCCGCATGGATGCGGCCGCAGGGAAAGGGCGGCGGGGCGGGGTCAGAACAGTTCGACGTCGCCGGCGGGATGGCGTTTGGGCTGTTCGCGCACGGCGATCCGCGCCTCGCCCAGCAGATGGACCTGGACGCGGCCGACGACCGGCCAGAAGCGGATCCGCCGGGCCTGGGTGCCGCAGAGGTCGCTGGCGATCAGCGGGATGCCCTCGTCCTGCAGGAAGCGGCGGGCGGCATCGGCGTTGCGCTGGCCGATATCGGGCAGGCCGGCCATCATCCGCGCGCCGCCGAACAGCTTGGCGCGCAGGCGGCCGCGCGCGGCGCCGCGGCGCATCAGCCCGTTGACCAGCACCTCCATCGCGGCGGCGGCGTGGCGGATGTCGGGACCGCCCGGCCCCGCATCCGGCAGCAGGAAATGGTTCATGCCGCCGATGCCCCGGTCCAGATCCATGATGCAGGCCGACACACAGGACCCAAGGACGGTGGTCAGCACCACATCGGGATGATCGTGGATGGCATGTTCGCCCTGGACGACATGGATGACCTGCATCCCCGGTTCGCGGATCATGACATCCTCCGCAGGCGTTGGGATTCGCGGGTCAGCAGCGTCTTGCCGATCCGTGACAGGGGCAGGATCTCGGAGGCGGCGCCCGTTTCGGCGGCGACCCGGGGCATGCCCCACACGACCGAGCTGTCGCGGTCCTGCGCGATGGTCAGCCCGCCCGCGCGGCGCAGCGCGCCCATCCCCTGGGCCCCGTCCGCCCCCATCCCCGTCAGCAGAGCGGCGCGCACCTCCAGCCTGTCGGCCAGGGCGGCCCCGTCGGAAAACAGCACGTCGACCGACGGCCGGTGCCCCGAGACGGGCGCCCCCGCGATCATCCGGATGCGCGGGCCGCCCCGCATGATCAGGCCCATGTGGCGGTCCGCCTCGCAGGCCAGATAGACGGTGCCGCGCTGCAGCGGATCGCCGTCGCGCGCCGCCACCACCCGCGGGGTCAGCAGCTGGTCCAGACGCCGCACCAGCCCTTCGGCAAAGCCCGGACGGATGTGCTGCACGATCAGCGTGGGGGGGCAGTCGGCGCGGAACTGGGACAGGACAGTCTCCAACGCGGTGATGCCGCCGGTCGAGGCGCCCATCAGGATCACCGATCCCACGGGCCCCGACGCCGGGGCTGCGGGGGCCTCGGCGCGCAGCGGTCCGCGCGCGGGCTGCAACCCGCCGAACAGATGGGCCAGCATCTCGTCGGGGGTGGCGAACTGGCGGTGCCGCCCGGTGCGGTGGCGCAGCGGGCCGAAGATCGACACATCCGCGTCGATCATGGTCAGGATGTCGGCCAGCCCGTCGAATTCGACGGCCTCGGCGAATTCGGCCGAAAAGGCGACCCGCCGGGGCAGGTGCGATTCGATCAGCATATAGGCCTCGCCCGGGGTGGCCGCGCCCAGCACAGTGACGCCGGCGCGGGCCTCGCACCGGCGGATCAGCGCGGCCAGGCGGGCCGTGTTCGGATCAGCGATCAGCAGGACCGGGTTGGACATGAGAACTCCTGTGGGTCATGTCCATCAAATCGCGCACAAAGATTAAAAAACCATTCACCTCCAATCGGTTGGGCGCAAAAATATTTCCGGCGGCGGCAACGGTTCATTAAGCCTTCGCTGCTAGCCAAGGGGGGCCGACGACAACAAGAGGTGGATGAGATGCACGCCCTGCCCCTGCCCGAGACATTCGACCGCAAGGCCGTCTCGGCTTTTGCCCGAACCCTGCTGGACCACCGGGGGGCGGATGCGGTTCTCGACGCCTCGCAGGTCCGGCGCATGGGGACGCTGGCGGTCGAGATGCTGATCTCGGCGCGCAAGCAGTGGCAGGCCGATGGCCGGTCGCTGACGATCCGCGAGGCCTCCGATCCGTTCCTGACCACGCTCGAGGCTGTCGGCGCCTCGGTCGATCTTCTTCAAACCGGGGGACCCGCATGACGACCCGAATCCTGGCGGTCGACGATTCGCCCACCATCCGCGCGCTGGTATCCAAGGCCTTGCGCAATGCCGGCTTCGAGGTGTTCCTGGCCGTCGACGGAGTCGACGGCGTGGGCGCGCTTTCCGAGGCCGATCCCGACCTGATCATCACCGACATCAACATGCCCCGCATGGACGGGTTCGGCCTGATCGAGAACGTCCGCGCGACCGGCGCCTATGCCGATGTGCCGATCCTGGTGCTGACCACCGAAAGCGGCGCCGACCTGAAGGCCCGCGCCCGCAGCGCCGGGGCCACCGGCTGGATCGTGAAACCCTTCGAGGACGAGCGTCTGATCGCCGTCATCGAAAAGGTGCTGGGGCGCTGAGATGTCGGACATGGACGAATTCCGCGAGATGTTCTTCGTCGAATGCGACGAATTGCTGGAGGTGCTGGCCAACGGTCTGCGCCAGATGGAGGCGCCGGGCTTCGACAAGGAAACGGTGCATGCCGTGTTCCGCGCCGTGCATTCCGTCAAGGGCGGCGCCGCCGCCTTCGGCCTGACGACCCTGGTGACCTTCGCCCATCGGTTCGAGACCGTGCTGGACCTGGTCCGGTCGGACCGGTTGGAGGTGACACCCCAGATCATGGCGCTGGCGCATCGCTGCTCGGACTGCCTGACCGATCTGGTGACATCCGCCCGCGCGCAGGTCGATCCCGACGAGTCGCGGGTCGATGCGCTGCTGTCGGAACTGGACGCGCTGATCACCCCCGAGGATGACGAGGGGCCGATCGAATTCGTGCCTCTGACGCTGGATTTCGGCGGGCCGCTGGATTTCGACCTGCCCCCGCCGATGCCCGCCGCGCCCCCCGCCCCGGGGCTGGAGATCGCGATGACCCCGGGCCATCAGCTCTATCGTTCGGGCAACGATCCGCAGGCGCTGATCGCAGCGCTGCACAAGCTGGGCCCTGTAGCGGTCGCGCTGGAGACGGCGGGCGTCGCCGCCCTGGCCGACTGGTCGCCGGAGGAGCCTGGGCTGGCATGGCGCATCACCATCACCGGCGCCTCCTATGACGATGTGGCCGCCGTCTTCGAATTCGTCGAGGATTGCTGCGCGTTGACCATATCCGAGGCCCCGGTCGAGGATCGGCCCGAACCCTGCGACGACCCGCTGCCCGAACCGGCCCCTGCGCCCCCCGTGGCCGTGGCGGTCGAGGCCCCCGGCCCCACCGTGGTCCCGCCCGCCAATGCCCCCGCCAATGCTTCCGCCGAGGCGCCGCAATCCGCGGCCACCATCCGCGTGGCCTTGGACCGGGTGGACCGGCTGATGAACATGATCGGAGAGCTGGTCATCAAGGAGGCCATGCTGTCCCAGGTCATCCAGACCGCAGGCCTGCATGAACAGCCCGACGTGGTGGCGGGGCTGGACGCGATCCGCCAGCTGGCCGGCGACATCCAGGAAAGCGTGATGTCGATCCGCGCGCAGCCGCTGAAGCTGGTCTTTCAGCGCATGCACCGCATCCTGCGCGAGGCCGCCGACGCCACCGGCAAGCCCGTGCGCCTGGTCACGATCGGCGAACAGACCGAGGTTGACAAGACCATGATCGAACGGCTGATCGACCCGCTGACGCATATGATCCGCAACTCGGTCGATCACGGGCTGGAGGACAGCGTGACCCGCCAACGGCTCGGCAAGCCGGTCGAGGGAACGATCACCCTGTCGGCCGCGCATCGCTCGGGCCGGGTCCAGATCGAGGTCTCGGACGATGGCGGCGGCATCAACCGCCCCCGCGTCCGCCAGATCGCCGAGGATCGCGGCCTGATCGCCCCCGGCGCGAACCTGTCCCCGGCCGAGATCGACCAACTGCTGTTCCTGCCGGGCTTTTCCTCCAAGGACGAGGTATCGGCCCTGTCGGGACGCGGCGTGGGCCTCGATGTCGTCCGGCGCGAGATCATGGCGCTTGGCGGGCGGGTGATGATCCAGTCGACCGAAGGGGTGGGCACCACCTTCTCGATCGCGCTGCCGCTGACCCTGGCCGTGCTGGAGGGGATGCTGATCCAGCTGGGCGACCAGACCATGGTCCTGCCCATCACCGCCGTCCAGGAGACCCTGCGCCCCGAGGACCGGATGCTGCACGGCGTGGGCCACGGCACCCGCCTGCTGTCCAATCGGGGCGAGCTGATCCCGATCATCGATCTGGGCGCGACCTTCGGGCTGGAGGCGCCGGGCGCGCTGGACAGCGGCGTGCTGATCGTGGTCGAGACCGACAGCCGCAAGCGCGCCGCCTTCCGCGTCGACGGGATCTTCGACCAGCGCCAGGTCGTCATCAAGAGCCTGGAGCAGAATTACGGCCGCGTGCCCGGCGTCTCGGCCGCCACGATCCTGGGCGACGGCAAGATCGCCCTGATCATTGACCCCGAAGAAATCGTTCTTTCCTTGTCCAACGACCAGGGCCGCCGCTTGGCCGCCATGGCATCGAACGGGTGACACATGCTGCAATCCATCTCGCATAACTCGGCCGGCAAAAGCGATGTCGTCGCCTTCAAGCTGGCCGAACAGGACTTCTGCATCGATATTGGCCTGGTCCGCGAAATCCGCGGCTGGACGCCCACGACGACCCTGCCCCACGCGCCCGACTACGTGAAGGGGGTCATCAACCTGCGCGGCTCGGTCGTGACGGTGGTGGACCTGTCGGCGCGGCTCGGCTTCGGGGCGGCGACGCCCTCGCAGCGCCATGTCGTCATCATCGCGATGCATTCGGGCCGCATCGTGGGCCTTCTGGCGGATCTGGTCTCGGACATCCTGCCCATCAATGACGATCATATCCAGGCCGTGCCCGACATCGCCTCGAATCCCGCGCGGGAATTCATCACCGGCATGATCACGCTGGAGGACGGCCGCATACTGCGCAAGATCGACCTGGCCCAGCTGCTGCCCGCCGCACCGGGAGCCGAGATTTGAGGTCCGCCCTGGCCCCCTCGGTCGGGCCGGAACTGACCGACGCCCAGTTCCGCAAGATCGCGGGGCTGGTGCACCAGGACAGCGGCATCATCCTGTCCGAGGCCAAGCGCAGCCTGCTGATGGCGCGCCTGAACCGCCGGCTGCGGGTCCTGGGCCTGCCCGATTACGGCGCCTATTGCGCGCGGCTGGACGGGTCCGACGGCCCCGATGAACGCCGCCACCTGCTGTCGGCGATCACGACCAACGTGACCGCCTTCTTCCGCGAGGCGCATCACTTCCGCAGCCTGGCCCAGGACGTGCTGCCGCCGATGGTGGCGCAGGCCCGCGCCGGGCGGCGGTTGCGGCTGTGGTCGGCGGCCTCCTCCTCGGGCGAGGAGCCCTATTCCATCGCCATCACCCTGCTGGAGGCCTTTCCCGACGCCGCCCGCCATGACGTGCTGCTGCTGTCGACCGATATCGACCCCGAGATGGTCGACCGCTCGCGCCAGGGGCGGTTCAGCGCGGATGCGGTCTCGCCCGTGCCGCCGGCCCAGCTGAAGCGCTGGTTCCAGCCCCAGGGCGACGGGTTCGAGGCCAAGCCGGACCTGCGCGGGCTGATGCGCTTTGCCGAACTGAACCTGCATGACGCCTGGCCGTTCCAAGGCCGCTTCGACGTCATCTTCTGCCGCAACACCGCCATCTATTTCGACGGCACCGCCCGCCAGCGCCTGTGGCAGCGCTTCGGCGAGGTGATGGTCGAGGGCGGCACGCTCTGCATCGGTCATTCCGAACGCCTGGACGGCCCCGCGGCCGCCCTGTTCGAGCCGACCGGCACCACCCAATACCGGCGCAACGCCCGGCCGGCACCTGCCAGACCATCGTGAAAGGGACAACATGGCACTGAAATCGAACCTTCATGTGATGGTCGTGGACGACATGACCATCAGCCGGTCGCTGATCGAACAGGCCCTGGACTGGGCCGGTCTGGTCAATGTCCAATACGCGTCCGACGGGCAGGAGGCCTTTCGCCGCCTGGCCGCGCAGCCGGTGCATCTGGTCATCTCGGATTACAACATGCCGGGGATGGACGGGCTGTCCCTGCTGGAGGCGCTGCGCCAGAACCCCAGCACGCAGCGCATCGGCTTCATCCTGATCACCGGCACCGCCAACCGCGAGATGATCGAACGCGGCCAGCGCGCGGGGATGAACAACTTCATCGCCAAGCCCTTCACCAAGGAGGCGCTGCTGAAATGCATCGAATCGGTGACGGGCAAGCTGCAATGACGGCGGATCGCGACCGGCCCGAGATCCTGTCGCGCGCCGCGACCGAGGCGCGCCAGATCGCCCATGGCTTGGGACGGATCGATGCCGCCCTGGGCACGCTGCTGCATGCGACCGGGATCGAGGCCGCCACGCCCCTGCAATCCGCCGACCTGCTGCGCCAGGAGGTCGAGGGGCTGGCCAGCTTCCTTTCGGCCCTGGCCGATCAGGCGGCGCAGGGGCGCGCACTGGACGGGGCGGCGGCGGCCGACGGCCTGCCCTTGGCCGCGCAGGCGCGGCGCCTGACCGGCCTGCCCGATGCGCAATGCGCGGGCTTGGACGACCTGTGGGGCGGCGCGGCCTGATCGCGGCGGCGCCTCCGGGGGGTGGATGCGGGGCGAAACCGGTCCCGCCCCCCCTTTTCATCCGTGGCCATATCCCTATGCTTGGGCCCAAGACGCAAGGAAGGTGGCGGCATGGCGCGGGCTGGATTGGATTATGGCGGGATGATGCGCCAGGCGCTGCAGGGCATGATCGCCGATGTGCTGCGCTTGGTGAAACGCGACGGGCTGCCGGGCGACCACCATTTCTTCATCACCTTCGACACACGCGAGGACGGGGTCGAGATGGCCGCCTGGCTGCGCGACCGCTACCCGGAGGAGATGACGATCGTCATCCAGCACTGGTACGACAACCTGACCGTCGCGGATGACCATTTCACCGTGACGCTGAATTTCGGCAATGCGCCCGAACCGCTGCGCATCCCCTTCGACGCGATGCGCACCTTCGTCGATCCTTCGGTCGAATTCGGCCTGCGCTTCGAGACCCAGGACGGCGACGACGAGGATGAGGACGAGGACGCCGAATATCACCTGGACGCCGAGGATGACGGCGACGACACGCCCCCCTCGGGCGGGGGCGAGGTCGTGCGCCTCGACCGCTGGCGCAAATAGGGCCATGGACCCGCAGCCGCTGATCGACGCCTCATGGCCGGTCCGGCTGCATGTGGCGGCGGTCCTGCCCGCGCTGCTGCTGACGCCGGTGATGCTGCTGGGGGCCAAGGGCACGCCCCGGCACCGCATGCTGGGCCGGATCTGGCTGGCCGCGATGGTCGCCACCGCCGTCACCGCGCTCTTCATCCACGAGATCCGGCTGATGGGGCCGTTCTCGCCCATTCATCTTCTGTCGATCCTGACCTTGGCGACGGCCTGGACGATCCTGCGCAGCGCCCGCGCGGGGCGCGTCAGGGCGCATCGCAGCACGGTTCTCAGCCTGGTCTGGCTGGCGCTGGTGGGTGCGGGGGTCTTCACGCTGCTGCCGGGGCGGATCATGCATCAGGTCATGCTGACGCCCCGGCCTTGGGCGGGCGGCGCCATCCTGGCCGTGATCGCGGGGATGCTGGTCCTGCTGGCCTTACACCCCGCATCCTCGCCCTTCCGCCGCCCGCGGTAACCCCAAAGAGGAACATCCCATGTCGGTCATGCGCGGCCTGTCGGCCTTTCCCATCACCCCCGCCACCCCCGATGGCCGCGTCATCGAGGATGACCTGCGCCGCATCCTGACCCGCCTGGTCCGGGCCGAGGTGGACAGCATCGGCCTGCTGGGCAGCACCGGCAGCTATGCCTATCTGCCCCTGGACGAACGCCGCCGCGCCTTGGAGATCGCGCTGGACGTGGCGCGCGGGCGGGTGCCGGTGATCGTGGGCGTGGGCACGCTGACCACCCGCGACAGCGTGGCGCTGGCCCGCCATGCGGCGGGCGCGGGGGCGGCAGGGCTGCTGCTGGCCCCGGTCAGCTACACCCCCCTGACCGAGGATGAGATCACCGCCCATTATGCCGCCGTGGCCGATGCCGGGGGGCTGCCGCTCTGCATCTACAACAACCCCTCGACCACCCATGTGACGATGTCGCACGGCCTGATCGCGCGGCTGGCCGCCCTCCCCCATGTCGCGGCGGTCAAGATGCCCCTGCCCGCGCAGGGCAGCATCGCCGATGAGGTCGCGGCCCTGCGCCCCGCTTTGCCCGAGGGATTCGTGATCGGCTATAGCGGCGATTGGGGCTGCACGCGGGCGCTGCTGGACCGGGCGGATGCCTGGTTCAGCGTGGCGGCGGGGCTGTGGCCGGACATGACGCTGACCCTGTCCTGCGCGGCGCAGGCGGGCGATGCGCCGGGCACCGCAGCGACCGAGGATCGGTTCCAGCCGCTCTGGGACCTGTTCCGCCGCCATGGCAGCCTGCGGGTCGTGCATGCCGCCGCCCGGCTGATGGACCTGACCGAGGCCGACCCCCAACCCCCCGTCCTGCCCCTGCCCGACGCCGAGCTGCCCGCCCTGCGCACAGCTATCCGCGCGATGGGCGGCTGATGTTAGCGACGGCATACCGTCGCATACGAATTGCGCCCGAGGCCCCGACAGGATAGACCACGCGCGAAACCGTGAGGGAGCGACCCGATGACCAAGACCCGCACCGAAACCGACAGCTTCGGCCCGCTGGAGGTTGACGCCTCGAAATACTGGGGCGCGCAGACGCAGCGCTCGATCATGAACTTTCCCATCGGGTGGGAACGCCAGCCGGTGCCGATCATCCGCGCGCTCGGCGCGATCAAGCTGGCCGCCGCCCGGGTGAACCGCGCCAATGGCGACCTGCCCGCCGATCTGGCCGATGCGATGGAACAGGCCGCGACCGAGGTCTTCGAGGGCAAATTCGACGACAACTTCCCGCTGGTCGTCTGGCAGACCGGGTCGGGCACGCAGTCGAACATGAACGCCAATGAGGTGATCAGCAACCGCGCCATCGAGATCATGGGCGGCGAGATGGGGTCCAAGAAACCCGTCCACCCCAACGATCACTGCAACATGGGCCAGTCGTCCAACGACACCTTCCCGACCGCCATGCATGTGGGCATCGGCATGCTGGCGCGCGACACGCTGCTGCCGGGGCTGGAGAAGCTGGCCGCCGCGTTGGAGGCGAAATCCGACGAATTCAAGGACATCATCAAGATCGGCCGCACCCATACTCAGGATGCGACGCCTCTGACGCTTGGCCAGGAATTCGGCGGCTATGCCCATCAGGTCCGCAAGGGGATCGAGCGGGTCAAGGCCTGCCTGCCCGACATCTACGAGCTGGCGCAGGGCGGCACCGCCGTCGGCACAGGGCTGAACACCAAGGTGGGCTGGGACACGGCCATCGCGGCGGAAATCGCCAAGATCACCGACCTGCCCTTTGTCACCGCGCCCAACAAGTTCGAGGCGCTGGCCGCCCATGACGCGATGGTCATGTTCTCGGGCGCGCTGAAGACGGTCGCGGGCAGCCTGTTCAAGATCGCCAATGACATGCGCCTGCTGGGATCGGGCCCGCGCTCGGGTCTGGGCGAGCTGATCCTGCCGGAGAACGAGCCGGGATCGTCCATCATGCCGGGCAAGGTGAACCCCACCCAGGCCGAGGCGCTGACCATGGTCTGCGCCCATGTCATGGGCAACGATGCCGCCGTCGGTTTCGCAGGCTCGCAGGGCCATTTCGAGCTGAACGTCTACAACCCGATGATGTCCTACAACGTGCTGCAGTCGATGCAGCTTCTGGGCGACGCGGCCTCCAGCTTCACCGACAACATGGTGGTGGGGACGCAAGCCAATGTCGAACGCATCGAAAAGCTGATGAAGGAATCGCTGATGCTGGTGACGGCGCTGGCGCCCACCATCGGTTACGACAACGCCACCAAGGTCGCCAAGACCGCGCATAAGAACGGCACCACGCTGCGCGAGGAGGCCATCGCGCTCGGCTTCGTCGATGGCGAGACCTTCGACCGCGTCGTCCGCCCCGAGGACATGATCAGCCCCAAGGGCTGACGCCCCCTTGACCCGACCCTGCCGGGGCGCGCTATGATCAGCGCGCCCCGTTTTCATGCCGGACCCATGACCCGCATCATCAACCTGCGCCAAGCCCGCAAGTCCCGCGCCCGCGACGCCAAGCGCGCGGCGGGCGACGCCAATGCCGCGATCCATGGCGAGGCCCGCCCCCTGCGCGAGGCCCGCAAGGCCGAGGCCGACCGCGCCGCCCGCCAGCTGGAGGCGCATCGCCGGGACGATGACGACGGGGCATGATCGACCTGCCCCCCATGACGCCCCCGATCAAGCGCTCGGTGACGATCGAGGGGCATCCCACATCGGTATCGCTGGAGGACGCCTTCTGGAAGGCGCTGGCGGCCAGCGCGGCGGCGCGGGGGCTGACCCGCGTGGCGCTGATCGGGCGGATCGACCGTGCCCGACCGCCCCATATCGGGCTGGCGACGGCCCTGCGGCTGTTCGTGCTGGCCGATAGGGGGGACGGGGCGTGACGGAATACCGGCTGTTCCAGACCATCCCCACCCGCTGGCGCGACAATGACCAATACGGGCATCTCTACAACGCCACCTATCTGGAACTGTTCGACGAGGCGATGACCATGACCCTGCTGGGCCAGGGCTTCCTGGACCCCGGCGCGCCCCCCTTGGTCGTGGTCGAGAACGGCTGCCGGTATCTGGCGGAACTGTCCTGGCCCGCCATCCTGCGGATCGGGCTGGCGGTGACGCATCTGGGGCGCAGCTCGGCGCGGTTCGACATGGGGATGTTCGACGGCGAGGCCGCCGAGCCTTCGGCGACCGCGCATTTCGTGACGGTGACCATCGACCCCCTGACGCGCCGGCCGGTCCCCATTCCGGACCGCCAGCGCGCCTTTCTGGACAGCCTGCGCTAGCGCAGGTCGGGCAGGACGTGATCGGCGAAGCGCTGGCGCAGGGTCAGCTTGCTGATCTTGCCCGTGGCGGTCATCGGCATCTCGTCGACAAAGACGATGTCGTCGGGCAGCTGCCAGCTGGCCAGATGCGGGCGCAGCACCGCGCAGACATCCTCCAGCCCCGGGCGGGCATCGCCGCGCGGCTTGACGACCAGCAGCGGGCGTTCGTCCCATTTGGGATGGGGCAGCGCGATCACCGCGCATTGCGCCACGTCGGGATGGGTCAGGGCCAGGTTCTCGACATCGATCGAGCTGATCCATTCGCCGCCCGACTTGATCAGGTCCTTGGCCCGGTCGCGCAGAGTCAGGAACCCGTCCGGCCGGATCGAGGCGATGTCGCCGGTGCCGAACCACCCCTCGGCATCGACGGCGCGGGCGGTCGCGTCGGGATTGTCGTGATAGCCCGCGGCGACGGTATTGCCGCGCACGAACAGCTCGCCCATCGCCTGGCCGTCATGGGGCTGGCGTCGGCCCGCGTCGTCGACGATCTTCATCTCGACCCCGAAGACGCGGCGGCCCTGCCCCTGCTTCAGCGCCATGCGTTCGGCGAAGGGGCGGTCGCGTTCCTGGGGCGTCAGCGATCCCTGGCTGCCCAGGGGGGATGTCTCGGTCATGCCCCAGGCATGGTTCACATCGACGCCCATCTTCTCGAAGGCCTCGGTCAGGCTGCGGGGCATCGCGCTGCCGCCGACGACGATGTGGCGCAGGGCATCCGGTTTCGCGCCGCGGGACTGGATCTCGGCCATCAGGCCCTGCCAGATGGTGGGCACGCCCCATGCGCTCTGGACGGCCTCGGCCTGGCACAGGTCCCACAGGCTGGCCCCGTCCAGCGCCGGGCCGGGCATGACCAGGCTGGCACCGACCAAGGGCGCGGTGAAGGGCAGCCCCCAGGCATTGACATGGAACAGCGGGACCACCGGCAGGATGCGCGGCTGCGGCCCCAGATCCGGGCCCAGCACCGCCGCCGTCGCGAGCGCATGCAGCATGTTGGAGCGGTGGGAATAGAGCACCCCCTTGGGATCCCCCGTCGTCCCCGAGGTATAGCACAGCCCTGATGCGGTGGTCTCAGGAAATTCCGGCCAGGCGCGATCGGTGGCCCGCCCCTCCAGCAGATCCTCGTAGCAGAGCGCCTGCAGACCCGTGTCGGGCATATGCGCCCGGTCGGTCAGGATGACATAGCGCATGTCGGGCAGGCGGTCGTGCAGCTTTTCCAGCAGCGGCACGAAGGTCAGGTCGGTGAACAGCAGCCGGTCGCCCGCGTGATGGGCGACGAAGATCATCTGTTCGGCCGACAGGCGCGGGTTGATCGTATGGCAGACCGCGCCCATCGCCGGGACCGCGTGATAGATCTCCAGATGCCGGTGACCGTTCCAAGCGAGGGTCGCCACCCGGTCGCCCGGCGCGATGCCCAGATCCTCCAGCGCCAGGGAAAGCTGGACCGCGCGGGCCCGCGTCTCGGCCCAGCCCTGCCGGTGCAGGTCGCCCTCGACCCGGCGCGAGACGATCTCGGCCCCGGGCCAGGCTTCGGCGGCATAGTCCAGAAGCCCGCTTTGCAGCAGCGGGCGGTGCATCATCAGGCCGTCCATGGTCCCCTCCTCCTTGAGGGGTCCATGATGACGGGATCGGGCGCGGGATCAACCCGCCCCCGCCCCGCCTGCCGCCGCGTCAGGCGGGACGCGCCGTGATATGGGTCGAGGTCAGGTCCAGCAGCATCACCCCGTCCGCGTCGCAGACCTGCGTGCGCACGGTCGAGATTCGCCGCCCCTTGCGCAGCCAGCGGGCTGTTGCGCTCAGGACCCCGTCGCGGCGATTCTTCAGCAGCTGGGCGTTCAGCGTGACGGCGACGGGAAAGCTGTCCATGTCCTCCTGCGGCTGTTCGCCGCCGAGGACCAGGTTCGTGGCGATCACATCCGCGAACCAGACCAGCGCACCTGCATGGATCGTGCCGAAGGGGTTCAGGATGCCCGGCCCGACGGGCATCTCGCCCCGCGCCTCCTGGGCGTTAACGCCGGTCACGTCGAAATCGATCTGTCCTGTCAGGCTGCGATTCGACATTGTCGAAATCCTTTCATCTGTCCATGCGGAACCTCAGCGCGTCAGACGCGCGATCAACGCCGAGGTGTCCCAACGCCCACCGCCCATGGCCTGGACGTCCTTGTAGAACTGATCGACCAAGGCCGTGACCGGAAGGGCCGCGCCCAAGGCATCGCCCGTGCGCAGGCAGATCGACAGATCCTTGCGCATCCAGTCCACGGCAAAGCCGTGGTCGAATTCACCCCGGTCCATGGTCGCGTGACGGTTGACCATCTGCCAACTGCCTGCCGCGCCTTGGCTGATGACCTCGACGACCTCGGACACGTCCAATCCCGCCTTCTGTGCGAATGCCAGCGATTCCGACAATGCCTGAACCAACCCCGCGATGGCGATCTGGTTGCACATCTTGGTCATCTGTCCCGCGCCCACATCGCCCATGCGGCGGCAGATCCGGGCATAGGCGTCGATGACCGGGGCTGCGCGGTCGTAATCGGCCTGGGCGCCGCCGCACATCACCGACAGCTGGCCGTTCTCGGCACCCGCCTGCCCGCCCGAGACCGGCGCGTCCACATAACCCAAGCCCGCCTGGCCCGCGGCCTGCGCCAGCTCGCGCGTGACCTCGGCCGAGACGGTCGTATGATCGACGAAGACCGCCCCCCGCGCCATCCCCGCAAAGGCGCCATCGGGGCCCAGGCAGACCTGGCGCAGGTCGTCGTCATTGCCCACGCAGGCCATCACGAATTCGGCACCTTGGGCCGCCTCGCGCGGGGTGGGGGCCTGGCGGCCGCCATGGCGGGCGGTCCAGGCATCGGCCTTGCCGGGGCTGCGGTTGAAGACGGTGACCGCATGGCCCGCCGCGGCCAGATGCCCGGCCATGGGAAACCCCATCACGCCCAGTCCCAGAAATGCCGTGCCGGCCATGCGCCTTCCTCCTGCGTCGCGGGTCGCGGCGCGTTGAATTGCGCGCGCGGCTGTCCTATGCAGCACACCACCACCCAAGCGCCGCAGGGTCAACCCGCGCCGCGCGCCGCCCGAGGACCCGCCCCCCATGTTGACCCTGTTTCGCTGGCTTCTGCGGCTGACCATCGGCCTGATCGCCCTGATGGTGCTGGCGGCGGTGCTGGCGTGGTATTTCGCGGTGCGGTCTTTGCCCGACTATGCCGCGACCCATTCCGTCCGAGGCATCTCGGCCCCGGTCGAGATCGTGCGCTCGACCGAGAACGTGCCCCATATCTTTGGCCGGACCGATGCGGATGTGTTCTTCGCCCTGGGGCTGGCCCATGCCCAGGACCGCCTGTTCCAGATGGTCACCCTGCGCCGCGCCGCCCAAGGCCGCCTGGCCGAGGCGCATGGCCCCCAGGCCCTGCCCGCCGACGACCTGGCCCGCAGGCTGGGGCTGGCGCGCAACGCCCAGGCCTCGCTGGAGGTCCAGGACCCCCGCACCCGCGCCGCGCTCGAGGCCTATGCCGCCGGCGTCAACCAATGGATCGGCATCGTCAATGACGGCGCCCTGGGCCGCGGCGCGCCGGAATTCTTTCTGTTTCCCGACGTGATCACCTTCTGGCAGCCGGCGGATTCGCTGGCGATCCTGAAGCTGCTGGCCGCCGCCAGCACCAATGCCGCCGCCGACGAGGTGCTGCGCGCCCGGCTGGACCTGGCCTGGCCCGAACGCGGCACCCAGATCCTGGACCGCGCGACCCTGCCGCCGCTGCCGGGCTATGCATCGCTGTTTCCGGGCGCGCGGCTCGGCACGCCGGAACGACGCATCGACCCGGACGCGCGGGCCTCGCGGCCGGGCTTTCTGGCCCCCGGCCAGCATCTGGGCGCCAATGCCTTCGCGGCCGAACCGCAGCGCACCGCGGCGGGCGCATCGCTGATCGCCAATGACCTCCACGCGCCCCTGACGGCGCCGTCGCTCTATTACCTGGCCCGGCTGGAGCTGGAATCGGGCGGCGTGATCGGGGCGACCGTGCCCGGCATGCCGCTGGTCCTGTCGGGGCGCAGCGCGGCCCTGTCCTGGGCCGTCACCCCCTTGGAGATCGACGATGCCGACATCGCCATCGAGGAGGTCCAGCCCGGCAATCCCGACCGCTATCGCGGCCCGCAGGGCTGGACGCCCTTCCAGACCCGGACCGAGGTGATCCGCGTGCTGGACGCCCCCGCCCAGACCATCACCCTGCGCGAGACGGTGAACGGCCCCGTCGTGCCGGGCCTGGATCCCGGGCTGCGCGACGTGACGCCCATCGGCCATGTCGCGGCGCTGCGTTGGACGGGGCTGTCGCGCCAGGACGGAACCATGTCGGCGCTGATGGGGATGATGCAGGCGCAGGACGCGGCCGAGGCCGCGCGCGCGCTGACCGGCGTCGTGGCCCCCGCGCTGGACGTGATCCTGGCGGCCGAAGACAGCGTCACCCGCTTGGCCGCCGGCGCCGCCCCGCAGCGTTCGGCCGACCATCCCACCGGCGGCGCCCTGCCCGCGCCCGGCTGGCTGGCCGAGACGGCCTGGACCCGCGCCGTGCCCTTGGCCGCCATCGGCCAGCGCCCCGCCGAGGGCCTGGCCCTGGCCACCGAGGAGCCCATCGCCGACGGCATACGCCGCGGCCGCCTGACCCGCCTGCTGGATGACCGCGAGGTGCATTCCCGCGACAGCTTCATGGCCGCCCAGCTGGATATCGTCAGCCCTGCGGCGCGCGCGCTGCTGCCCTTGGTGGGGGCGAATTTGTGGTTCACGGGCGACCCCGCCGCCCCCGGCACGCCCGAGCGCCAGCGCCAGGACGCGCTGATGCTGCTGGCGGAGTGGGACGGGGCCATGAACGAGCATCTGCCCGAACCACTGATCTATGCCGCGTGGATGTCGGCCCTGCAGGACCGGCTGATCCGCGACGAGCTGGGGCCCTTGGCCGATGACGTGATCCGCCTGCAGCCGCGCTTCATCGATGCGGTCTTTCGCAACCGCGACGGGGCGGGCGCATGGTGCGACATCGTCCAGAGCGCCGCAGTCGAGGATTGCGCCACCATCGCCCGCCAGGCGCTGGACCGCGCCATCCTGGACCTGGCCGCCCGCCACGGGCCGGACGTGACCAGCTGGCGGTGGGGCGACGTGCATCAGGCCGACCATGCCCATCCGGGCCTGGGCAGCCTGCCCGCGCTGCGCTGGATCGTGAACATCACGCAATCCATCTCGGGCGGGGAATTCACCATCGCGCGGACCGGCCTGCTGGGCCGCGGCACCGATCCGTTCCGCGCCCGCGACGGGGCCGGGTTCCGCAGCGTGATCGACCTGGCCGATCCCGACAGCTCGGTCTTCATCATCGCGACGGGGCAGTCGGGGCACCCCTTCTCGCGCCATTACGACGATCTGGCGGGGCTGTGGCGGCGGGGCGAATATGTGGGCATGTCGTTGGACCCCGAACTGGCCCGCGCCGCCGCGGTGGGCGTCACGGTGCTGCGCCCCATCCCATGAAAAAGGGGGCCGCCGGGGCCCCCTTTCCGCGTCCATCCGGCGGCGATCAGAAATGGATCGCGCGACCGTAGGCGTCCAGCACCGCCTCATGCATCATCTCGGACAGGGTCGGATGCGGGAAGACCGTCTCCATCAGGTCCGCTTCGGTCGTCTCCAGCTGGCGGCCGATGACATAGCCCTGGATCAGCTCGGTCACCTCGGCGCCGACCATGTGGGCGCCCAGCAATTCGCCGGTCTTGGCGTCGAAGATGGTCTTGACCATGCCCTCGGGCTCGCCCAATGCGATCGCCTTGCCGTTGCCGACGAAGGGGAAGCGGCCGACCTTGATCTCCAGCCCCTGTTCCTTGGCCTTTGCCTCGGTCAGGCCCACGGATGCCACCTGCGGGTGGCAATAGGTGCAGCCCGCGATGCTGCCCGGCTTGATCGGATGGGGGTGCTTGCCCGCGATCAGCTCGGCCACCATCACGCCCTCGTGGCTGGCCTTGTGCGCCAGCCAAGGCGCGCCCGCCAGATCGCCGATGGCATAGACGCCATCCACCCCGGTGCGGCAGTATTCGTCAGTGACGACATGGCTGCGGTCGATCTTGATGCCCGCCTCCTCCAGGCCCAGCCCCTCGGTATTGCCGACGATGCCCACGGCCGAGATCACCGTGTCGAACTCCTGCGTCTCGACCTTGCCGCCCACCTCGATATGGGCGGTCACGGTGTCGCCCTTGCGGTCCAGCTTCTTGACCGCGGCCTTTTCCATGATCGTCATGCCCTGCTTGACGAACTGCTTCTTGGCGAAGGCGCTGATCTCGGCATCCTCGACCGGCAACACGCGGTCCATGACCTCGACGACCGTGGTCTTGGCGCCGAGCGTGTTGAAAAAGCTGGCGAACTCTATGCCGATGGCGCCCGATCCGATGACCAGCAGCCGCTTGGGCATATGCGGCGGCACCAGCGCGTGCTTGTAGTTCCAGACCAGCTTGCCGTCCGGCTCCAGCCCCGGCAGCTCGCGCGCCCGCGCGCCGGTGGCCAGGACGATGGATTTCGCGGTGACCTCCTCGGTCCCCTTGTCGGTCTTGACGGTAACCTTGCCCTTTCCGGCCAGCTTGGCCTCGCCCATGATCACCGTCACCTTGTTCTTCTTGAACAGATGCCCGATGCCGCCCGACAGCTGCTTGGCCACCCCGCGCGAGCGTTTGACCACCGCATCCAGGTCATAGCCGATGCCATCGGCCTTCAGCCCGAAATCCTTGGCGCGGTGCATCAGGTGATAGACCTCGGCCGAACGCAGCATTGCCTTGGTCGGGATGCAGCCCCAGTTCAGGCAGATGCCGCCCAGATGCTCGCGTTCGATGCAGGCCACCTTCAGGCCCAGCTGCGCGCCCCGGATCGCGGCCACATAGCCGCCCGGCCCCGCGCCGATCACCACCAAGTCGAAATTCTGGGCCATCGGGTCCCCCGCTGAAGAATGATAGTTCAGCGTTAAACCATTCGCCGGTGACCGGCAACCCGCGCCTCAGGCGGCGGGCTGGCTGGTGTCTGACTGCGCCTCATCCAGCACGACCTCGACCGCGATAGGGGTGGCGCTTGGGGTGATGACGGCAAAGCTGCCCTGTTCGTCCGGGGTCAGGCCGCGGCGCTGCGTGGTGCGCCAGCCCGCATAGACGGTCAGCAGCGCCATCAGCACCCCCATATAGATCCAGTAGCCATCTGGCCCCACGACCCCCATCAGCCAGCCGGTCGCCAAGGGCCCCGCCATGCTGCCCAGGCCATAGATGAACAGCAGCCCCGCGGATGCGGATGCCATGTCGCTCTGATCCAGATAGTCGTTGGTATAGGCCAGCAGCAGCGCATAGACCGGGTTGGCCACGCCGCCCATGATCGCCCCCGCGATGACCAGCCCCAGGGTGCCGGGCTGCGCCGCGATCACCACCAGCCCGCACAGCCCCCCGATGGCCGACAGGCCCAGCACCAGCTTGCGCCGATCATAACGGTCGGAAATCCAGCCGATCGGATATTGCAGCACCAGCCCGCCCGCATAGATCGCCGCCACGAACAGGCTGATCTGCGCCACCGTCAGCCCGATCTGCGCCCCCCAGACCGATGACATGCCCGACAGGACCGCAAAGACCCCCCCCATCAGGAAGATCCCCACGCAGCCCAGGGGCGAGGCCTCGTAGAGCCTGCGGAAGGACATGCGCTTGATCGTCTGGAACTGGGGCGCGGGCTGCGCCGACAGCAGGATCGGCGTGAAGGCCAGCGAGACCAGCACCGAGGGGATCACGAACAACAGGAACCCCGCCGGATCGGCCACGTTCAGCAGCGCCTGCGCGATGACGATGCCCAGCATCTGGACGATCATGTAGGCCGACAGCGCCTGGCCGCGATTTTCGTTGCTGGACCCCGCGTTCAGCCAGCTTTCCGCGGTGATGTAGACCCCGCAGAAACAGTATCCGATCATGAAGCGCAGGAAGGTCCAGAAGGGCCAGTTCGCCTCGACCGGGAACAGGATCAGCGTGGCCGAGATCAGCGATCCCAAGGCCGCGAAGACCCGCACATGGCCCACATTCTTGATCAGCGTGGGCACGGTCAGGCTGCCCAGCAGAAAGCCCCCGAAATAGCCGGTCATGACCACCGACATCTGGAAGGTCGGGATGCCCTCGATCCCGCCGCGGATGCCCAGCAGCGTGCCCTGCATGCCGTTGCCGACCATCAGCAGCAGGATGCCCAGCAGCAGGGGCCATGTCATGCGCAGCACGGAAATCATCGCGGTTCTCGGGTTCGGGTGGCGGAGGGACCACGCCCTAGCGCCCCGACGACCCCCGCGCCAGTCTCAAACCGACCTCAGGGGATTAGAAGCGACGCATCGCCGTAACTGAAGAAACGATAGCGTTCCCGGACCGCATGTCCATAGATTTCCCGGATCTTTTCGCGGCCCATCAGCGCCGAGACCAGCATCATCAGCGTCGATTTCGGCAGGTGGAAATTGGTCATCAGACCGTCGGTCACCCGGAAGTGATGGCCGGGATAGATGAAGATGTCGGTCGTGCCACGAAAGGCCGCGATCCGCCCCGGCCCGGTGGCCGCCGATTCGATCAGGCGCAGGGCGGTGGTGCCCACGGGAATGACGCGCCGGCCCTCGGCCCGGGCGCGGTTGATGGCATCGGCGGCATCCTGGGACACCTCGCCCCATTCGGAATGCATCCGGTGGGTGGTGACGTCATCGACCTTGACCGGCAGGAAGGTCCCCGCCCCCACATGCAGCGTGACATGGGCAAATTCCAAGCCCCGCGCGGCCAAGGCCTCCAGCAGGGGGGCGTCGAAATGCAGGCTGGCCGTGGGGGCCGCGACCGCGCCCTGCCGCGCGGCCCAGACCGTCTGGTAATCGTCGCGGTCCTGATCGTCGGGCGCGCGCAGCGCCGCGATATAGGGCGGCAGCGGCATGGCGCCGACCCGGTTCAGCGCCGCGTCGAAGGCCTCGCCTTGGGCGTCGAAGACCAGGCGCAGCCCGCCCTCGGTGATCTCGGCCACCTCGGCCGACAGATCCTGGCCAAAGCGGATCACCTCGCCCGCGCGCAGCTTGCGCAGGGGCTTGGCCAGCGCCTGCCAACCCTCGGCGGCGGGTTCCAGCAGCGTGACCTCGATCCGGGCGGTGGCATCGCCCTGCGGCGTCGCGCGGGTGCGCGTGCCGGTCAGGCGCGCGGGGATCACCCGCGTGTCGTTCAGGACCAGCAGATCGCCGGGCCGCAGGATCTCGGGCAGGTCGGCCACGATCCGATCCTCGATCCCCCCGCCTTGGGCCAGCAGAAGGCGCGCCGCGCTGCGGGGGCGGGCGGGACGGGTCGCGATCAACCCCTCGGGCAGGTCGAAATCGAAATCGGACAGCTTCATGGCCCGGCTTTTGCGACCGGCGCGCGGCTGCGTCAAGCGGGCGTGATGCCTGATCCTTTTGATCGGTCTTTACAAGCCCGACTGTTTCGGTCAGTTTCCGCATCACAGGAGCCCCGCCATGATCGTCTGCCACTGCACCCAGATCTCGGATCACGACATCCGCGCCGCCATCGACTGGATGCGGACGGCCGATCCGCAGACGATCATCACGCCGGGCAAGATCTATCACGCCCTGGGGAAACGTGCCGATTGCGGCGGCTGCATGCCGCTGTTTCTGGACACGATGCGCGCCTGCGATAAGCTGGGCGTCGCGCCGCCGATCCTGCGGCACCGCACAGACAGCAGAGAGGACATTCCCCATGAAGGGCGACGCCAAGGTCATCGACTATCTCAACGCCGCGCTGCGGTCTGAACTGACCGCGGTCAGCCAGTACTGGGTGCATTACCGCCTGCAGGAGGATTGGGGCTTTGGCCGCATCGCCGCCAAGTCGCGCGAGGAATCCATCGAGGAGATGCACCATGCCGACCGCCTGATCGAACGGATCATCTTTCTGGAGGGCCATCCGAACCTGCAGAAGCTGGACCCGCTGCGCATCGGCCAGACCCTGAAGGAGACGCTGGAAAGCGACCTGGCCGCCGAACATGATGCCCGCACGCTCTATATCGAGGCGCGCGACCATTGCGAGGCGGTCGGCGATTACGTCAGCAAGAACCTGTTCGAGCATCTGATCCAGGACGAGGAAGGCCATATCGACTTCCTGGAGACCCAGCTGGACCTGTTCGAGAAGATCGGCGAACAGAATTACGGCATGCTGAACGCGGATTCCTCGGACAAGGCGGAAAAGAAGGACGCGCTCTAGTCCAGCCAGTCCCGCGCCAGCGCGGGCAGGTCGTCGAAATGGGCCAGCAGCGCCTCGGGGGCCAGGCGGGATATCGCCTCGCCCTCGGGGCCGAAGCTGACGAGGGCGACCGGCACGCCCGCGGCCGCGGCGGTCTTGCGGTCGGTTTCGGTATCGCCCACCAGAAAGGACCGCGTGACCGTGCCCCCCGCCTGTTCGACCGCCGCCTGATAGGGCCGCGGATCGGGCTTGCGCACCGGCAGCGTATCCGCGCCGATCATCGCGCCGAAGCGGTCGCGGATGCCCAGCTCGCGCAGCAGCGCCTCGGCCAAGGCCTCGGGCTTGTTCGTGCAGACGGTCAGGATATGGCCATCCGCCGCCAGCCGGTCCAGCGCATCCTCTACCCCGGGATAAAGCCGCGTATGCACTGCGATCGCGGCGCCATAATGGTCCAGCAGGCGGGCGAAATCCTCGTCCTCGGCGCCCGGCGGCAGCAGGTGGTCGCCCGGCATCCGCCCATATCCCGCCCGCAGCATCGCCCGCCCGCCGTGAAAGGCGATCAGCGCGTCATCCTGCGGATGCAGCAGATCGCCCAGACCCCGCGCGCGAAAGCAGGCATTCGCCGCCGCCAGCAGGTCGCCCGACGTATCCGCCAGCGTGCCGTCCAGATCGAAAACCACCGTGCCCGCCATCATGCCCCCTCCGAAACGATCCGACACCAAAGGTGACCGGCGCGGGTCTTTCCCCCGCGGCCTTCCCCGATTAGAACGCCGCTGAACAAAAGCAAACAGGCGACGAGGGCGGCATGGCGGAAAACGCGACGGCGGTGGTGATTCTGGCGGCGGGACAGGGCAGCCGGATGCAGTCCGACCTGCCCAAGGTGCTGCACCGGCTTGGCGGCGCGCCGCTGGTGGGCCATGCCTTGCGCGCGGCCCGCAGCCTGGAGCCCGAACAGATCGTGGTGGTGACCGGCCACGGATCCGATGCGGTGACCCGCGCCGTGGCCCGGCTGGACCCCGAGGCCGCCACCGTCCTGCAGGCCGAACAGCTGGGCACCGGCCATGCGGTGCGCCAAGCCATGCCCGTGCTGGAGGGCTTCGGCGGCCGCGTCATCGTGCTTTACGGCGACACCCCCTTCATCGCCGAGGACACGCTGGCCGAACTGGCCGCGCATCCCTCGGACCTGGTGGTGCTGGGCTTCGAGGCCGAGGATCCGGGCCGCTATGGCCGGCTGATCGTGAACGACCGCGGGCTGGACCGGATCGTCGAATGGAAGGATGCCGATGCCGCGACCCGCGACATCGCCCTGTGCAATTCCGGGGTCATGGCGATCGATGCCGACCTGCTGCGCGCGCTGATCGGGCGGCTGTCCAACGACAATGCGGCGGGCGAATACTATCTGACCGACCTGCCCGCCCTGGCCCGCGCCGAAGGCCGCCGCTGCGACGTGGTGATCTGCGCCGAGGCCGAGACCCTGGGCATCAACACCCGCGCCGAGCTGGCCGGCGCCGAGGCCGCCTTCCAGGCCCGCGCCCGCGCTGCCCTGATGGCCCAGGGCGTGACCCTGACCGATCCCGGCAGCGTCTTTCTGGCGCTGGACACGGTAATCGGCCGCGATGCGGTGATCGGGCCGAACGTGGTCTTCGGCCCCGGCGTCACCGTCGAATCGGGGGCCGAGATTCTGCCCTTCTGCCATCTGGAGGGCTGCCATGTCAGCGAAGGCGCGACCGTCGGCCCATTCGCCCGGCTGCGCCCCGGCGCGGAACTGGGCGCGGATGTCCATGTCGGCAATTTCGTCGAGATCAAGAACGCCGTCCTGGACGAGGGCGTCAAGGTCGGCCACCTGACCTATCTGGGCGATGCGCAGGTGGGCGAACACACGAATATCGGCGCGGGCACCATCACCTGCAATTATGACGGCGTCTCGAAGCACCGCACGGTGATCGGACCGCGGGCCTTCATCGGCAGCGACACGATGCTGGTGGCCCCGGTCACGGTCGGCGCGGATGCCATGACCGGATCGGGCAGCACCATCACCGAGGACGTGCCCGACGGTGCCTTGGCCATCGGCCGCGCCCGTCAGGCGACGAAACCCGGCCTCGCGACCCGCCTGATGGCGGCGCTGCGCGCCAAGAAGGAGGCCCGCTGATGTGCGGCATCATTGGAATTCTGGGCAATCACGAGGTCTCGCCCCAGCTGGTCGATGCGCTCAAGCGCCTGGAATATCGAGGCTATGACAGCGCGGGCGTGGCGACGGTGGATGCCTCGGGGCGGCTGGACCGCAGGCGCGCGGTGGGCAAGCTGGTGAACCTGTCGGATGCGCTGGTCCATGACCCCCTGCCCGGCCATGCGGGCATCGGCCATACGCGTTGGGCGACCCATGGCGCGGCGACGCAGGTGAACGCCCATCCCCACCGGTCCGGCCCCGTCGCGGTCGTCCATAACGGCATCATCGAGAATTTCCGCGAGCTGCGGGCCGAGCTGGCCGAGCTGGGCGTCGCGCCCGAATCGGATACCGATACCGAGACGGTGGCGCTCTGGACCGCGCATCACCTGGATCAGGGCATGACGCCCTTGGAGGCCGCCCGTGCGACACTGGCCCGGCTGCAGGGCGCCTTCGCGCTGGCCTTCCTGTTCGACGGCGAGGGCGACATGCTGATCGCCGCCCGCAAGGGCAGCCCGCTGGCCATCGGCCATGGCACGGGCGAGATGTTCCTGGGATCCGACGCCGTCGCCTTGGCCCCCTTCACCGACCAGATCACCTATCTGGAGGATGGCGACCACGCCCTGCTGACCCGCACAGGCATGCAGGTCTGGGACGCCGAGGGCCAGCAGACGCACCGCCCCGTCAGCCGCATCGACGTGGGCGCGACGGTCGTGGACAAGGGCGGCTATCGCCATTTCATGGCCAAGGAGATCGCCGAGCAGCCCGCCGTGATCGGCGACGTTCTGACCCATTACGTCAAGGGCGACCGGATCGTGCTGCCCGAGGGGCTGGATTTCGCCGCGCTGGACCGGGTGACCTTGGTCGGCTGCGGCACGGCGCATCTGGCGGGCCATGTCGCGAAATACTGGTTCGAGCAGCTGGCGGGCCTGCCCTGCGACATCGACGTGGCCTCCGAGTTCCGCTATCGCGAGCCGCCCCTGTCGGATCGCAGCCTGTTCGTCGCGATCAGCCAGTCGGGCGAGACGGCGGACACGCTGGCCGCGCTGCATTACGCGCGGGGCCGGGTGGCGCGGACATTGGGGCTGGTGAATGTGGGAACCTCGGCAATCGCGCGGGATGCGGACATGGCCCTGCCCACCCGTGCGGGGATCGAGGTCAGCGTGGCCTCCTCCAAGGCCTTCACCTGTCAGTTGGCGGTCCTTGCCGTGCTGGCGCTGAAGGCCGCGCATGACCGGGGCCGGATCGACGATGCCGCGCTGGCCGCCCATCTGCGCGACCTGCGCGCGGTGCCCGCACTGCTGTCGCAGGCGCTGGCCCTGTCGGATGAATGCCGGGTGCAGGCCGAATGGCTGGCCCAGGCCCGCGACGTCCTCTATCTGGGGCGCGGGGCGCTTTATCCCGTGGCACTGGAGGGCGCGCTGAAGCTCAAGGAGCTCAGCTACATCCATGCCGAGGGCTATGCCTCGGGCGAGCTGAAGCACGGCCCCATCGCGCTGATCGACGGCGACGTGCCGGTGGTGGTGCTGGCGCCGCATGACGCGCTGTTCGACAAGACCATCTCGAACATGCAGGAGGTGATGGCCCGGCATGGCCGCGTGCTGCTGATCTCGGACACGGCGGGGATCGCGGCGGCGGGCGAAGGGGTGACGGCCAGCCTGGCGCTGCCCCAAGGTGGCGGGGTGTTCCAGCCGATCCTCTATGCGGTGCCCATGCAGTATCTGGCCTATCACACCGCGGTGGCCAAGGGCACGGATGTGGACCAGCCCCGGAACCTGGCGAAATCGGTGACGGTAGAATGAGGAAAAGGCCCGCACTGCGGGCCTTTTTCATGTCCGGCGGAAGGTCACGTAATGGGGCGCGCGGCCTTCACGCAGGGCCTTCTGCTCGTACCGGGTGCTGATCCAGTCGTCCCAGGCCTCGGCCGTGTCACCGATCGTCTCGAAGCCTGCGGGGGGCACCTGCTCGCGCGTCTGGCGGATATAGTCGGGAATGTCGCTGGCTACGCGGAAGATGCCGCCCGGCTGCATCACCCGCGCCAAAGGCAGCAGATGCTCGGGCGTGACGAAGCGGCGACGGTGATGGCGCGCCTTGGGCCAGGGATCGGGATACATCAGGAAGGCGCGCTGGATGCTGGCATCGGGCAGCACGTCCATCAGGTCGCGCGCGTCGCCGGGATGGACGCTGACATTGTCGACCCCGGCGGCACGGATCTTGCCCAGCAGCATGGCGACGCCGTTGATGAAGGGCTCGCAGCCGATGATGTTGATGCCGGGATAGGTGGCGGCCATGTGGACCATGTGCTCGCCCCCGCCGAAGCCGACCTCCAACCAGACCGGATTGGCATTGCCGAAGATCGCCTGCGGATCGACCGGGTGGCGGTCGGGATTGTCCTGTAGCGTGATGCCCCGGGGGCGCAGCTCGCCCAGATCCTCGGACAGATAGCCCTTCTGGCTCTGCCGCAGGGTCTTGCCATGACGGCGGCCATAGAAATTCCGCCGCGGCGGATTCGGATCGAAGACGGTGTCGGCTTTGTCGCTCATGCGCGGGCATTGCCGCATGACGGGCGCGGTTTCAAGACCCAAGCGCCGATTTGCGTCCCGCGATGGCCGGGGGGGTTGGCACCCCCCCCCCGGACCCCCTGCCTGAAGGGCGTCGCGCGACGGGCCGCCCCTTGCCCTGCAGAGGGGGGTCCGGGGGGCTGGCCCCCCGGCCGTCGCGGGACGCAACCAGCGGCGTCAGTCGGCCATCAGGCGGCTGATGATGACGGTGACCTCGGGCTTCTTGCCGATCTCCTCCATCGCCACCTGACGGGTGATCTTGCGGATCGCCTCGTCCAGCTTGCCGTCGTCGCGGACCGTGCGGCCATCCGCGCGCTCCAGGAACTCGGACAGCTCGGATTCGATCTGGCCCGACAGCTCGCCGCCCGACCGGGTGCGGGTGGGCAGGCCCATCAGCTCGACCCAGGCATCGGGCAGGACGTTGTCGTCCTCGTCCACGATCACGCTGATCATCGCATGCCCGTTCAGCGCCATGCGGATGCGGTCACGGACCACACCGTCCATCGCACCGATCAGCTGGTTGCCGTCCAGATAGAGCCGCCCGGTCTCGACATGATCCACGACCTTGGGCTTGTCGCCGGTCAGGTCCAGCATCGTGCCGTTCGTCACCACCTCGGCGGTCATCCCCTTGGCGCGGGCCAGCAGCGCATGCTCGCGCAGATGCAGATGCTCGCCATGCATCGGGATCACGACGCGCGGCTTCAGCAGGTCATGCATCGCCTCGATATCGGGGCGGTTCGCATGGCCCGACACGTGATAGAGGCCGTCATCGGCATCCCACACATCGACCCCGGATTCGCTCAGTGCGTTCATGATCCGGCCGACCGACTTCTCGTTGCCCGGAATGGTCTTGGAGCTGAAGAGGAAGCTGTCCCCCTCCTGCAGCGACAGCCCCAGATAGCGGCCGCGCGACAGCTGCGCGCTGGCGGCGCGGCGTTCGCCCTGGCTGCCGGTGACCAGCAGCATGACCTTGTTGCGGGGCAGCTTGGCCGCCTCCTCTGGGCCTATCGTCTCGGGGAAATCCTTCAGGATGCCCGTGTCGAAGCCCACGCTGACCATGCGCCGCATCGCCCGGCCCAACAGGCAGATCTTGCGACCCGAGGCGCGGGCCGCATCGGCCAGTGTCTTCAGCCGCGCGATGTTGCTGGCGAAGGTCGTGGCGACGACCAAGTTCTTCTGCGCCATCACCCATTCCAGGATTGGCGTGGCCAGCACGGCCTCGGACCGGCCGGGATGGGTCGAGAAGATGTTCGTGCTGTCGCAGGCCAGGATCTTGACGCCCTTGCCCTCGGCGGCGATCTCGGACAGGCCGATCGCGTCGAAGGCGTCGCCCACGACCGGGGTCACGTCCATCTTGAAATCGCCCGTATGCACGATCCGGCCCGCGGGGCTGTCGATGATCAGCGCGCTGCTTTCCGGGATCGAATGGCTGATCGGCATGAACTGGACCGAGAACGGCCCGGCCTTGACGATCTCGGGGCGCGGCTCGACGATGGTAACGGCCTCGGCGGGCAGGCCGTGCTCCTCCATCTTCAGGCGCACCAGCGTGCCGGTGAAGCGGCGCGCATAGATCGGCACATCCAGCCGCTTCCACAGATGCGCGATGGCGCCGATATGATCCTCGTGGCCATGGGTGACGAAGATCGCCTCCAGCCGGTGGCGGTTCTTTTCCAGCCAGGTCAGGTCGGGCATGATCAGGTCGATCCCCGGGCTGCCCTCCATGTCGCCGAAGGTCACGCCCAGATCCACCAGGATCAGGCGTTCCTTGCCCGGCGCGCCATGCCCATAGACATAGGCGTTCATTCCAATTTCACCCGCGCCGCCCAGGGGCAGGTAGATCAGGCGCTCAGCCATCTCCGGTCTCCTTGTTATAGTCGTGTATGAGCCGCAGCCCGTGCATCGTCAGATCGTCTTCAATCGCGTCGAACAGGTCGAAGCCCTGATCGAACAATGGCGCAAGCCCGCCAGTGGCTATCACTTTCATCGGGCGGTCGCGCTCGGCGCGGATCTTGTCCACGATACCGTCGACCAACCCCACATATCCCCAGAACACGCCGGACTGGATACATGCAACTGTATTCGTGCCGATCACCGTCGCCGGCATCGTCACATCGACATGAGGCAGCGACGCCGCCCCCATATGCAGCGCCTCCAGCGACAGGTTCACGCCCGGCGCGATGACACCGCCGATATAGGCGCCGTCGCGATCCACCACGTCGAAGGTCGTGGCCGTGCCGAAATCCACCACGATCAGGTCCGGCCCGTGCCGGTCATAGGCGCCCACCGTGTTCACCAGCCGGTCGGGTCCCACCGTGGTCCCTGGATCGACCCGCGGCGGCATCGGCAGCAGGCAATCGGGCTTGCCCACGACCAAGGGCCGCGTGTCGAAATAGCGGTTGCACAGCACCCGCAGGTTGAAGACCACGCGCGGCGCGGTGGCGCTGATGATGCAGGCGTCGATCTGCAATTCGAATTTCTGGACGGCGATCAGCGTGGACAGCCAGACGTAATATTCATCCGCCGTGCGCCGGTGATCGGTACGGATGCGCCAATGGGCCAGGAACCGCGTCCCGTCCCAGATCGAGAAGACCGTGTTCGTGTTGCCGGTATCGATGCAGAGCAGCATGCCTCAGCCCCCGAAATGGATGTCGGCGGCGGGGATCGCCTGCACACCGCGCGGCGTGCGCAGAATCAGCGCGCCGCTGTCATCGATGCCGTCGAAGATCCCCGTGACCTCGGCCGTGCCGGTCCGCGCGGTGATCGTGTCACCAAGCCGCGCCGCGCGGGCCAGCCACGCCTGGCGGATCGGCGCGAAGCCCATGGTCGCGGCCTGGTCGTGCCAACGGGCGAAGGCCGGGGCCAAGGCGTCCAGCATCTCGTCGGGGGTGACGGTCAGGCCGGTCTCCTGCGCCAGGCTGACGGGACGCAGGGCACCGGGTTCGACCTGATTGGGCTGGGGCGCCTCGGCCAGGTTGATGCCGATGCCGATGGCCAAGGTGGTGACACGCTGGCCCGCGCCGCTGCTCTCCAGCAGGATGCCCGACAACTTGCCGCCGTTCAGCAGCACGTCATTGGGCCATTTCAGCGCCACGTTCAGCGCAGGCCCACACAGGTCGCGCAGCGCGTCATGCACCGCCAAGGCCGCCACGAAGGACAGCCGCGCCACATCCGCCGCCAGCCCATCGGGGCGCAGGACCAGCGTGGCCGCGAAATTTCCGGGGGGGTCGGTCCAGGCGCGCCCGCGACGGCCGCGCCCGGCCTCCTGCCGCCGGGCCATGATCCAGGCCGGCCCGGTCAGGGACGGGGCCAGGCGGAAGGCCTCGGCATTGGTGCTGTCCACGCGGTCCAGGACGTGGCGCGCCACGCCCCGGGGCCAGGGCGCGGTCAGGTCAGTCACCCGCAACCGGGGTGACCAGCGACTGCGCGGCGACGGCGGCGGCATCATCCATGCCCAGAAGCGTGATCGAACCCAAGAGCAGCGCAAAGGCCGGCACGATCAGCGCGGCATATTGCACCCCGCCCATGCGGCTGGTCATGCCCTCGGTCTCGGCGCCGAAATACATGTAATAGACGATGCGCAGGTAATAGAAGGCACCGATCACCGAGGCGATCACGCCCGCCACGGCCAGCCAGGCCATGCCGCCATCGACCGCAGCCGTCAGCACGCCGTATTTCGCCCAGAAGCCGACCAGCGGCGGCACGCCCGCCAGGCTGAACATCAACAGCAGGACGGCCATCGCCTTCAGCGGCTCGACGCTGGCAAAGCGGTTCAGGCTGGTCAGGTCGGTGATCGGGCGGCCGTCACGCTCCATCGACAGGATGAAGGCGAAGGTGCCCACGTTCATCACCGCATAGATCGCCATGTAGATCAGCATGGACTGCACGCCCAGCACCGTCCCCGCGGCCAGGCCCACCAGCGCGAAGCCCATATGCGCGATCGAGGAATAGGCCATCAGGCGCTTGACGTTGCGCTGCCCGATCCCGGCGATCGAGCCGAGGAACATCGACATCACCGCCAGCGCCGCGATGATCTGGGTCCAGTCGGCGGTCACGTTGCCGAAGGCGTCGAACATCAGCCGCGCGATCAGCGCCATGGCCGCGATCTTGGGCGCAGTCGCGAGGAAAGCCGTCACCGGCGAGGGCGAGCCTTCATAGACGTCGGGCGTCCACATGTGGAACGGCACGGCCGAGACCTTGAAGGCCAGACCCACCAGCAGGAAGACCAGACCGAACAGCAGCCCCATCGGCAGGTTGTCCGCCTGCACCGCCTGGACGATGCCGCCGAACTGGGTCGTGCCGGCGAAACCATAGACCAGCGACGCGCCATAGAGCAGCAGGCCCGAGCTGAGCGCACCCAGCACGAAATATTTCAAGCCGGCCTCGGAGGATTTCACGCTCTCGCGCCGCATGGCGGCCACGACATAGAGCGACAGGGATTGCAGCTCCAGCCCCATATAGAGGGTCAGCAGGTCGCCCGCCGACACCATCATCATCATCCCGAGCGAGGCCAGCACGATCAGGATCGGGTATTCGAAGCGCATCAACCCGTGGCGGTCCATGTAATCCGCGCTCATGGCCAGGACGGCGGCGCCCGATAGCAGGATCACCACCTTGGCGAAGCGCGCGAAGGCGTCGTCGTTGAACATGCCGAAGAAGGACAGCGCCTGCGGACGGTCGGTCAGGCCCAGATAGGCCCCCGCCACCAGCAGCGCCGCCACGCTGGCCCAGAGGATCGGACGCGCGATCACGTCCTTGCCCAGATAGGCCCCGGCCATCAGCGCCGACAGCGCGAAGATCGCCAGCCAAAGCTCGGGCAGGATGGTGGAGAAAGCGATTCCGGTCATCATGCGGTCCTCAATGGCTGACGGCGGCTTGCGCCAGGTCGTCTTCGACGGCCTCGACAGGCAGCGCGTCGTGGAAGTTCACCAGAAGCGCCTCGACCGAGGGGCCGGTGATGTCGGTGACCAGCCGCGGATAGACGCCCAGGATCAGCGTCATCGCGATCAGCGGCGCGAAGATCCAGCGTTCGCGCGGGGTCATGTCGGTGATGGTCCGCAGGCTTTCCTTGATCAGCGCGCCCATGGTCACCCGGCGATAGAGCCAGAGCGCATAGCCCGCCGACAGGATCACGCCCGTACAGGCCACGAAGGCCACCCAGGTATTGGCACGGAACGCCCCCATCAGGGTCAGGAACTCACCCACGAAGCCCGAGGTGCCGGGCAGGCCGACATTGGCCATGGTGAAGAACATGAAGACCAGCGCATAGACCGGCATCCGGTTCACCAGCCCGCCATAGGCGTCGATCTCGCGCGTGTGCATGCGGTCATAGATGACGCCCACACACAAGAACAGCGCCCCCGAGATGAAGCCGTGCGACAGCATCTGGAAGATCGCCCCGTCCAGCCCCTGCTGGTTGGCGGCGAAGATGCCCATGGTCACGTAACCCATATGGGCGACCGACGAATAGGCGATCAGCTTCTTCATGTCCGACTGCGCCAGCGCCACCAGCGAGGTATAGACGATGGCGATGGCCGACAGCCACAGCACGAAGGGCTGCATCAGGTCGGACGCCACCGGGAACATCGGCAGCGAGAAGCGCAGGAAGCCGTAGCCGCCCATCTTCAGCAGCACGGCCGCCAGCACGACCGAACCGGCGGTCGGTGCCTGCACGTGCGCATCGGGCAACCAGGTATGGACCGGCCACATCGGCATCTTGACCGCGAAGCTGGCAAAGAAGGCCAGGAACAGCAGCGTCTGCATGCCGCCCACGATCGTGAAGCCCATGATCGCCATGCTCTGCGACGGGAAGTCGAAGGCCAGCAGTTCCGCGATGTCGGTCGTGCCCGCCGTGCGCGCCATCGCGATCATCGCCACCAGCATCAGCACCGAGCCGATGAAGGTATAGAGGAAGAACTTGAACGCCGCATAGATGCGGTTCTTGCCGCCCCAGATGCCGATGATCAGGAACATCGGGATCAGGCCCGCCTCGAAGAACAGGTAGAACAGGATCAGGTCAAGGGCCGCGAAGACGCCGACCATCAGCCCCTCCAGCACCAGGAAGGCGATCATGTATTCCTTGACCCGCACCTTCACGTCCCAGCAGGACAGGATGGTCAGCGGCATCAGGAAGGTGGTCAGCATGATGAACAGGATCGAGATCCCGTCCACGCCCATCCGATAGCGCAGGCCCATGATCCAGGCGTGATCCTCGACGAACTGGAAGCCGGTATTCGAGGAATCGAAGCCCGCCAGCAGGAAGAGCGAGATCAGGAAGGTTGCGCTGGTCGCGATCAGCGCCAGCCATTTGGCGTTCTTCTGCGAGGCGGCATCGTCGCCGCGCAGGAACAGGGCCATGATCCCCGCCGCGACGATCGGCAGGAAGGTGATGATCGAAAGAAGGTTCGTCATGTTATTGCGCGCCCCGCATCATCACCCAGATCAGCAAGCCCACGATGCCAAGGACCATCGCGAAGGCATAATGGAACAGATAGCCCGACTGCACCCGACCGGCGAACCGCGTCAGCCGCGGGATGATTCCCAAGGCCAGCCCGTTGATGGCGCCGTCGATAACGGCTCCGTCACCGCCCGTCCACAGCTTGCGGCCGATCCAGCGCGCCGGACGCACGAAGATCGCGTCATAGGCCTGGTCGAAATACCACTTGTTCAGCAGGAACAGATAGAGCCCCCGCTGCTGCGCGGCCAGCTGTGCGGGCCATTCGGGGCGGCGGATATACATCATGTAGGCCAGCCCCAGCCCCAGCAGCATCGCCACGAAGGGCGAGACCTTGACCCAGTTCGGCACGTAATGGGCGTCATGCATCACATGATTGTCCGGGCGCATGTAGATCGCGCCGGGCGTGACGGTGAAGGCCTCGACCTCGGCCGGGTCGGCGGCGGCACCGGCGGCGGCATGGAGCGCGCCGCCCTCGGGCTCGGCGGCCGGGGCCTCGGCCACGCTGCCGTCCAGCGCGGTGCCGGTGCCCGCGGCGGCGGCGCCGTCCTCGGCGTGATGGGTGGCGGCGGCCTCGATCCCGAAGAAGCGGGTGACGCCGTCCTCCTCGAAGAAGCTGTTATACCAGATCATCCCTGCGAAGATCGACCCGAAGGCCAGCACGGCCAGGGGCGCGGTCATCACGCGCGGGCTTTCATGCGCATGGTCATGCGCGTGATGATCGCCCCGCGGCGTGCCGAAGAAGGTCATGAACATCAGCCGCCAGGAATAGAAGCTCGTCATCAGCGCGGCGATCACCAGCATCCAGAAGGCGAAGGTGCTGCCGACATAGGCGCTCTCGATCACGGCATCCTTGGACAGGAAGCCCGCAAAGCCGATATGGGTCAGCGGGATGCCCACCCCGGTGATGGCCAGCGTGCCGATCATCATCATCCAGAAGGTGAAGGGAATCTTTTTGCGCAGCCCGCCGTAATTGCGCATGTCCTGTTCGTGATGCATCGCATGGATCACCGAGCCCGCGCCCAGAAACAGCATCGCCTTGAAGAAGGCATGGGTGAACAGGTGGAACATCGCCACCGAATAGACGCCCACGCCGGCGGCCACGAACATGTAGCCCAGCTGCGAACAGGTGGAATAGGCGATGACGCGCTTGATGTCGTTCTGCACCAGGCCCACGGTCGCGGCGAAGAAGGCCGTCAGCGCGCCGATGACCACGATGAACATCTTGGCCTCGGGCGCGAATTCGTAAAGCGGCGACATCCGCGCCACCAGGAAGACGCCCGCCGTGACCATGGTCGCGGCATGGATCAGCGCGGACACAGGCGTCGGCCCCTCCATCGCGTCGGGCAGCCAGGTATGCAGGAAGAGCTGCGCCGACTTGCCCATCGCGCCGATGAACAGCAGGATCGCCAAGACGTTGGCCGCGTTCCAGTCGCGCCACAGGAAGGTCATCTCGGTCTGGGCCAGCATCGGGACCTGGGCGAAGATCTCGTCGAACTGGATCGATCCGGTCAGCCACCAGATCCCGAAGATGCCCAGCAGAAAGCCGAAATCGCCCACGCGGTTGACGATGAAGGCCTTCATGGCCGCCGCGCCCGCCGACTGTTTCTTGAAGTAGAAGCCGATCAGCAGATAGGAGGCGACGCCCACCCCTTCCCAGCCAAAGAACATCTGCAGCAGGTTGTCCGCCGTCACCAGCATCAGCATCGAGAAGGTGAAGAAGGACAGATAGGCGAAGAACCGCGCCCGATAGGGCTCGTCATCGCCGAAATTCTCGTCATGGGCCATGTAGCCGAACGAATACAGGTGAACCAGCGCCGAGACCGAGGTGATCACGATCAGCATGATCGCGGTCAGCCGGTCCAGCCGGATCGCCCATGCGCTGGTGAAATCGCCCGAGACGATCCAGTCCATGACCGGGATCGACTGGACCGGGCCGTCCAGCGTCAGGAAGATCACCCAGGACAGGGCGGCGGCGGCGAACAGGATCGCGGTGGTCAGCACCTGCGCGCCCCGCTCGCCGATCAGGCGCCAGCCGAAGCCGGCGATCAGCGCCCCCAGAAGGGGCGCGAACAGGATGAATTGCGCCATGACCGCTTACCCCTTCATCACGTTGATGTCTTCGACCGCGATCGTGCCGCGGTTGCGGAAGAACACGACCAGGATCGCCAGGCCGATCGCGGCCTCGGCGGCGGCGACGGTCAGGATGAACAGCGTGAAGATCTGCCCGCCCAGATCGCCCAGCTGGGCCGAAAAGGCGACGAAGTTGATGTTCACCGCCAGCAGCATCAGCTCGATCGACATCAGGATGACGATGACGTTCTTGCGGTTCACGAAGATGCCGAAGATCCCGGTGACGAAAAGGATCGCCCCCACGACCAGGTAATGTGTCAATCCGATCATCTGTTCAGTCCCTCCGGGTCGTGCGCCCGTTGAAATTCGTTGCGGGGGCGGGCCGTCAGAGGCCCTGCCCCGGCTTCACGTCGCGCAGCTGCATGGCCTTGGCCGGGTCGCGATGCATCTGGCGGATCACGTCCTGGCGCTTGACGTTGCTGCGATGGCGCATGGTCAGGGTGATCGCCCCGATCATCGCGACCAGCAGGATCAGGCCCGCGATCTGGAACGGCAGGATATAGCGGTCATAAAGCACCAGGCCGATCGAATTGGTGTTCAGCGCCCCCGTGGCCACCGGCACCTGGCGCAGCGTGGCCGACTGGTCGCTGCTTTCCCACGCGCCGAAGGCGATGGCCAGCTGGGCCAGCAGGATCACCGCGATCAGTCCCGCCAGCGGCAGATAGCGCGCGAATTCGCCCTTCAGCTTGGCGAAATCCACATCCAGCATCATCACCACAAAGAGGAACAGCACCGCGACCGCGCCCACATAGACGATGATCAGCAGCATGGCGACGAATTCCGCCCCCAGCAGCACAAAGAGTCCCGCCCCCGACAGGAAGGCCAGGATCAGCCACAGCACCGAATGGACCGGGTTGCGCGAGATCACCACCATGAAGCCCGCCACGCAGACCGAGATGGCGAACAGATAGAAGGCGAAGGTCATCATGACGGTTGGCTCCCCTCGGTTTCGGTGAATACGCCCTGGGCGATCTCCAGGGCCTTCTGCATGGCGGGAAGACCGGCGAACATGCCCATCTGATAGATGACCTCGGCGATCTCGCGCGGGGTGGCACCGGCCTCGATGGCGTGGCGGATGGTCAGGCGCAGCTGCGGTTCCGCCATCGCGCCCTGGACCGTCATCGCCGCGACGGTCACCAGCAGGCGCGTGCGCGCGTCCAGGCCGTCACGGTTGAAGGTCTTGCCGAACCACATCTCCAGCATGTCGGCGGGCATGGTCGGGAACATTTTCTCGAAGGCGCGCATGTCGAAATGCTCCAGCGCGGGATTGAAGGCCCGCGCCATTTCCTGCCCCTGGGCAAGCATCTGCTGGAACATCTGCCGGAACGGATCGGTCATCTGTAGGGCGCGTCGATGGCAAGGTTGCGGGCGATCTGGGCTTCCCACCGGGCGCCGTTATCCAACAGCTTTTCCTTGTCGTAGAACAGCTCCTCGCGCGTTTCGGTCGCGAATTCGAAATTCGGCCCCTCGACAATGGCATCGACCGGGCAGGCCTCCTGGCAGAAGCCGCAATAGATGCATTTCGTCATGTCGATGTCATAGCGCGTCGTGCGGCGCGAGCCGTCGTCGCGCGGTTCGGCATCGATGGTGATGGCCTGGGCGGGGCAGATCGCCTCGCACAGCTTGCAGGCGATGCAGCGTTCCTCGCCATTGGGATAGCGGCGCAGCGCATGTTCGCCCCGGAAGCGCGGCGACAGCGGGCCCTTTTCATGGGGATAGTTGATCGTGGCCTTGGGCGCGAAGAAATAGCGCAGCCCCAGGCCGAAACCTTTGATGAAATCCACCATCAGGAAGTACTTGGTGGCGCGGACGACGTCGAATGCCATCTCTTACACTCCTGCCCAACGGGCCCAGACGGTGCCCATCACTTCGAATTTCGCAAGGAAGGCGACCAGCACGACCCAGGCCAGCGACAAGGGCAGGAAGACCTTCCAACCGATGCGCATCAGCTGGTCGTAGCGGTAGCGCGGGACGATGGCCTTCACCATGGCGAACATGAAGAACCAGAAGACCATCTTGAGGAACATCCAGATCGCCCCGTCCGGCAGGCCCGGGATAGGCGACAGCCAGCCGCCGAAGAACAGCAGGCTGATCAGCGCGCACATCAGCCACATGGCGATGTATTCGCCGGCCATGAACAGCAGATAGGGGGTCGAGGAATATTCGGTCATGAAGCCCGCGACCAGTTCGGATTCGGCCTCGGGCAGGTCGAAGGGCGGGCGGTTGGTCTCGGCCAGGGCCGAGACGAAGAACAGCACGACCATCGGCAGGTGCGGCAGCCAGAACCAGGACAGCATGCCCGCCCCGCGCTGCGCCTCGACGATCGCGGTCAGGTTCATCGAACCGGCCGAGATGATCACCCCGATGATGATCAGCCCCAGGCTGACCTCATAGGAAATCATCTGCGCGGCCGAGCGCAGCGAGCCCAGGAACGGGAATTTCGAGTTCGACGCCCAGCCCCCCATGATCACGCCGTAAACCTCCAGCGAGGAGACGGCGAAGATGAAGAGGATGCCCACATTGATGTCGGCCATCACCCAGCCCGGCGCGAAGGGGATCGCCACGAAGGCCAGCAGTGCCAGCGTCATCGACAGGAAGGGCGCCAGGAAGAAGACGAACTTGTCGGCGCCGGCGGGGACGACGATCTCCTTGACGACGAATTTCAGCGCATCCGCGAAGGTCTGCAGGATGCCCCAGGGGCCGACCACGTTCGGGCCGCGGCGCATCTGCACCGCCGCCCAGATCTTGCGGTCGCCATAGACCATGTAGACCAGCGACAGCATCACGAAGGCGATGATCGCCAGGCCCTGCGCCAGCAGGATCAGCGCGATGCCCCAGGAAGATGTCCAGAATTCAGCCATTGCCTGTCCCTTTGCCCTACGCCGCGGGAATGCCGCGTGCCCTGCATTCGCGCAGGGTCTCATCCGTTTCCATCACCCGCAGCCCCATCGGCCTGCTATCCGACAACAGGAAGGCCGATCCGATCAGCAGCTTGCCGTTCCGTTCCGCCGACAAGGTGCGGATGTGGCGGCCATAGGGGCTTCCATTGTCCTTGGCCCACCCGGCCAATGCGCAGGTGGCATACGAGAACGCCAGATCGGCGTCCACCCCCCGACGAAGATTGGCGGTCACCTCGACAATATCGGCACGGCTGCCACGGTTCAGCGGCTCGACCTTGGCGGCGATGAAGGTCTCGGGGTCGATCTCCTGGCCCGCGACGGCCTTGGGCAACGCAGGCTGGCTGCGCGCGGCGAATGCCGCCAGCGCCTGTTCCTGCGCCGAGGGCCTGCGCGGGCGGTTCGCCGCGACGATGCCGCCGAAATCCAGGTCCAGATTCGCGTTCAGCGCGGCCAGATCGGCCTCGGTCACGCGGAAGGCGTCGCGCCCGCCGGGGCTGTCCAGATCCATCGTGGTGACGGATCCGTCCTCCTCCAGAATCAGGATCTCGCCCGAGCGGGTCGAGATTCGCGCCTGGCCCAGCCCCTTGGTCCCGGCCACGCGGGCCGTCACCTGGTCGGGCTTGGCGCGCGGCCGGTCACTGGGCGGCTCGGCCGTCTGGCAGGCGGCCACGGTCAGGCCCGCCCCCAGAACGGCGGCCCGGCTAAGCTGGCGCAGCACCCCCGCCATGGCGCCTATTCCGCGGCCAGCGCGGGCGCGTGGCGCGCCGCGGCCATGCGCGACAAATCCCCCATCAGCGGCGAGCAGCGCGCGATCGGGTTGGTCAGGTAGAAATCGCGGATCGGGTTCACGAAATCCGCCCGGCCCAGTTCGGCGCGCGGCAGCGGCTGCCAGTCCGATTCGGCGATCTGGTCGATGCGGGCCAGATGCGGCACGGCCTCGACCAGCTTGCGGCGCAGCTGGGCGATGCTGTCCCACGGCAGGGTCTGGCCCAGTTCGGCCGACAGGGCGCGCAGGATGGCCCAGTTCTCCTTGGCCTCGCCCGGCGCGAAATTGGCGCGCATGGCCAGCTGGGGACGGCCCTCGGTGTTCACGAAGAGGCCCATCTCCTCGGTATAGCAGGCGGCGGGCAGGATGATGTCGGCGCGATGCGCGCCCCGGTCGCCATGGCTGCCCTGATAGATCACCGTCGCGCCCGGCGCGATCTCGACCTCGTCGGCGCCCAGGTTGAAGATGACATCGGCCCCCTCGATCGCGGCGCCGAGCCCGCCTTCGGTGACCGCGCCCACATCCATCGCCCCCACGCGGCCCGCGGCCAGGTGCAGGACCAGCAGGCGCGCGCCGGTCGCCTCGGCCAGGGCCTGCGCCTCGGCCAGGACGGCGGCGCCGTCGGCCTCGCGCAGCGCGCCCTGTCCGACGATGACCAGGCCCGGTTTGTCCTGGGCCTCGGCCTCGTCCAGCAGGCGCGACAGGGCGGCGCGATCCGCCCCGGCATGGTGATAGTCATAGGTCAGGTCCGCGGCGGCCCCCACCAGCGTCACCTGCGCGCCGCGCGCCCAGGCCCGGCGGATGCGGGCATTCAGCACCGGCGCCTCATCGCGCGGGTTGGTCCCGATCAGCACGATCCGCGCCGCATCGTCGATATCCGCGATGGCGGCATTGCCGACATAGCCCGAGCGGTTGCCCGCCGGCAGATGCGCGCCGTCGGTGCGGCATTCGACCGACCCGCCCAGAGCCTCGATCAGGGTCTTCAGGCTGAAGGCCGATTCGACCGAGGCCAGGTCGCCGACCAGCCCCGCGACCTTGCCGCCCCGCATCGCGGCGGCGGCGGCCGACAGGGCCTCGGGCCAGCTGGCGGGACGCAGGCGGCCGTTCTCGCGCAGATAGGGCTGGTCCAGGCGCTGGCGGCGCAGCCCGTCCCAGACAAAGCGCGTCTTGTCGCTGATCCATTCCTCGTTCACGCCGTCATGGTTGCGCGGCAGGATGCGCATGACCTCGCGCCCCTTGGTGTCCACGCGGATCGCGCTGCCAAGCGCGTCCATCACGTCGATGGTCTCGGTCTTGGTCAGCTCCCACGGGCGGGCGGTGAAGGCATAGGGTTTCGACACCAGCGCCCCCACCGGGCAGAGGTCGATGATGTTGCCCTGCAGGTTCGAGGCCAGCGTCTGGTTCAGATAGGAGGTGATCTCGCTGTCCTCGCCGCGGCCGGTTTGGCCCATCTGGGTGATGCCCGCGACCTCGGTCGTGAAGCGCACGCAGCGGGTGCAGCTGATGCAGCGCGTCATGTGGGTTTCCACCAGCGGCCCCAGGTTCAGCTCCTCCGAGGCGCGCTTGGGTTCGCGATAGCGACTGAAATCGACGCCGTAAGCCATCGCCTGGTCCTGCAGATCGCATTCGCCTCCTTGGTCGCAGATCGGGCAGTCCAGCGGATGGTTGATCAGCAGGAACTCCATCACGCCTTCGCGGGCCTTCTTGACCATCGGGCTGTTGGTGCGGATCTCGGACGGCGCGCCCTCCGGGCCGGGGCGCAGGTCCTTGACCTGCATCGCGCAGGAGGCTGCGGGCTTGGGCGGGCCGCCCACCACCTCGACCAGGCACATGCGGCAATTGCCCGCGATGGACAGGCGCTCGTGATAGCAGAACCGCGGGATCTCGATCCCGGCCTGCTCGCAGGCCTGGATCAGGGTCAGGTTGGGATCGACCTCGATATCCTTGCCGTCGATCCTGATTGTCCGCAGTTCTGCCATGACTGACTTCCTTATCTGGCGTTCAGCAGCGATCCGGCGACCGTCTGCCGTGCGATTTCGTCCCGCCCGAGGCGGCAAAAGGTTTCCGGCTGCCCGTTCACGACGCCGTTCTCGACCATGTAGCGGTCGGCCTGGCGATAGATCCGCTGACGCTCCTCGCGGCTGTCGAGGAAGGCGTCGATCTCGGCATCGCTATAGCCCTGCTGCTGGGCGTGGCGCTTCAGCGCGCGGGCCTCGGATAAGGCGCGCACCAGCCGCGCGTCGATGCTGGGGCAGCCCCGGCGCAGCACGTCGGCCACGCGGGCCTGGACCAGCCGGTCGTTGATGTAGTCGTTCTGGTTCAAGGGCTCGCGCGCAAGCGCCGGGCCCGACAGCAGCGCCAGGGCCAGGGCGGCGAAAAGAGGGCGTTTCATGGCATTGTCCTTTCGGTGATCATGTGTCCCCACATAATCACCGGCGCGGGCCTTCGCCCGACACGAGCGCGTCAGCGCCCCGTGATATGCCGCCCTGTTGATCATTCCGCCGCCAGCGCGCCCATGCGGCCGGTCTTCTTGGCCTTCAGCCGGTCCTCGATCTCGCCCCGGAAGTTGCGGATCAGGCCCTGGATCGGCCAGGCGGCCGCATCGCCCAAGGCGCAGATGGTGTGACCCTCGACCTGCTTGGTCACGTCCAGCAGCATGTCGATCTCCTCGACCTCGGCCTCGCCGGTGACCAGGCGGTGCATGACGCGCATCATCCAGCCCGTGCCCTCGCGGCAGGGGGTGCACTGGCCGCAGCTTTCATGCTTGAAGAAGGCCGACAGGCGCCAGATCGCCTTGATGATGTCGGTGGACTGATCCATCACGATCATGCAGCCCGTGCCGAAGGAGGACCGCAGCTCGCGCATGCCGTCGTAATCCATAATGGCATTCTCGCACTGTTCGGCCGTCAGGACTGGACAGGAGGCGCCGCCGGGGATCACCGCCTTGAGGTTCTTCCAGCCGCCGCGCACGCCGCCGCCATGTTTCTCGATCAGCTCGCGCATGGGGATGGACATGGCCTCCTCGACCACGCAGGGCGCGTTCAGGTGGCCCGTCAGGCCGAACAGCTTGACGCCCGCATTGTTCGGACGGCCAAAACCCGCAAACCATTCCGCCCCGCGGCGCAGGATCGTGGGCACCACGGCGATGGATTCGACATTGTTCACCGTGGTCGGGCAGCCATAGAGGCCCGCGCCCGCCGGGAAGGGCGGCTTCATGCGCGGCATGCCCTTCTTGCCCTCCAGGCTTTCCAGCAGCGCCGTTTCCTCGCCGCAGATATAGGCACCGGCGCCGTGATGCAGATAGAGGTCGAAATCCCATCCCGAGCCCGCAGCGTTCGCGCCCAGCAGGCCCGCATCATAGCATTCGTCGATTGCGGCCTGCAGGGCCTCCTTCTCGCGGATGTATTCGCCGCGCAGATAGATGTAGCAGACATGCGCGTTCATCGCGAAGCTGGCGATCAGCGCACCCTCGATCAGGGTATGCGGATCATGGCGCATGATCTCGCGGTCCTTGCAGGTCGCGGGTTCGGATTCGTCGGCATTGATCACCAGATAGCTGGGCCGCCCATCCGATTCCTTGGGCATGAAGGACCATTTCAGGCCGGTCGGAAAGCCCGCGCCCCCGCGCCCGCGCAGGCCCGAGGCCTTGACCTGCTCGATGATCTTGTCGCGGCCCCGGCCGATGATGTCGGACGTGCCGTCCCAGTGGCCGCGCTTCTGCGCGCCGGCCAGGCTGCGGTCGCCCATCCCGTAGAGGTTGGTGAAAATGCGATCCTGGTCTTTCAGCATCCGAACAATCCTTTATTCCTGCCGTCACGCATTCCTGCGCCGCCAGATACGCCAGGTCACGATCAGCGACCAGACAAAAGCGCCCATGGCGGCAAGGTCGGCCAGAAAGGCCCATTCCGCCGCCCAGTCATATTCCCGCCCGATCGCCTGAATGGCGAGCCAGATGACCATGGTCGCCACGATCACGATGGCGACCAGCCGCATCTGGCGGGCATCCTGTGCGGGATCGGCCATCAGCCCTGCCCCCGCCGGGCGGCCAGGTCGCGCGCCTGCCCCACCCAATCGTCATTGCGGATCCGCCCCACCGCGCGCCCGATGCGGGCGGCCATGGCATCGATCTCGGCATCGGTCCAGGCGGCGATCTGGTCATAGCGGGTGATCCCCGCATCCAGCAGCGCCTGTTCGACCTTGACCCCGATGCCCTTGATGGCCCGCAGGTCGTCGGGCCGGGGCGCGGGATCGGGATAGATGCTGCGCCCGGCAGGCGGCAGCGCCCGATCACCCCCCGCATCCGGCGCGACCAGATCGCCCGAGGCCTTGGGCGTCGCGACCGGCTGCGGCGCCGCCTCCGCGACGGGATCGGCCATGGCCGGGCGCGGGTCCCATGCGGATCCGTCCATCGCCGGGCTGCCCTGATCGACCAGCCAGTGCAGCATCCCGCCCAGCAGCAGCCCTGTGATCGCCGCCAGCACGATGGCCGCCAGCCATCCCACCTGGCCGAACAGGCCAAGGCCCAGAAGGACCAGCAGTGCGGCGACTGCTCCGGTCATTCGGGTGGAACCTGTCATGGGCTGGCCTTTCCTCTGCTTGCGTCTCAGTCGGTCTTTCCGGTGTCGTCCTTCTGGGCCTCGGCCTCCTCCTCGCGCACGCCCTCAGGCTCGCGCTTGGAGACCGGGCGGGCGGCGGAGCTGGCCTGCGCCTCCTGCTCGGTCACGCCGGTGTCGTCGACCGGCACGTCATCCGACGGGCGCGGCTCGTGCTCCGGGGCGGTGTCGCGGCCGGTTTGGTCGTCGATCGCGGCCTCGGGCTTGCGGCGCCATTTGGTCAGGATCGGCGCCTCGGTCCCGTCGATGCGCTTGAGCGTCTCGCCCAGATCGGCGGCCAGCTGAACGCTGGCATTGTGGCCCTCCTGGCCCTTCAGATCGGCCAGGCTGGTCAGCGCCGCCGCGGGTTCCGAGGCGAAGCGCCCCGTCTGCGATCCGGGCAGCGGCACCTCCCCCGCGGACATGCGGTCGATCAGGGCCTCCAGGCTCTCGGGCGTCAGATCCTCGTAATAGTCCTTGCCGATCTGGGCCATGGGCGCATTGGCGCAGGCGCCCAGGCACTCGACCTCCTCCCAGCTGAACTTGCCGTCGGCCGACAGGGTATGCGGCGTGGGCGCGATCTTGCGCTTGCAGACGGCGACCAGGTCCTCGGCCCCGCAGATCATGCAGGTCGTGGTGCCGCAGATCTGGATATTGGCCACGGTTCCAACGGGTTGCAGCTGGAACATGAAGTAGAACGTCGCCACCTCCAGCGCCCGGATATAGGCCATCCCCAGCAGGGCGGCGCAATATTCGATGGCGGGGCGGGACAGCCAGCCCTCCTGCTCCTGGGCGCGCCACAGGATCGGGATGATCGCCGATTGCTGGCGACCTTCCGGGTACTTGGTGATCTGCGCCTGCGCCCATTCCAGGTTCGCAGGCGTGAATTCGAAACTGTCCGGCTGGACGGGGTGCAGACGGCGCAGCATCAGCGGTCAACCTCTCCGAAGACGATATCCTGGGTGGCGATCAGGGCCGGGACGTCGGCCAGCAGATGGCCCTTGGACATCCAGTCCATGGATTGAAGGTGCAGGAAGCCCGGCGCGCGCAGCTTGGCGCGATAGGGCTTGTTGGTGCCGTCGCTGACAAGATAGACGCCGAATTCGCCCTTCGGTGCCTCGACAGCGGCATAGACCTCGCCCGCCGGCACCCGGAAGCCCTCGGTATAGAGCTTGAAGTGATGGATCAGGCTTTCCATGTCGCGCTTCATGTCGCCGCGCTTGGGCGGGGTGATCTTGCCCCGCGCCATCACGTCGCCCGCAGGCTCGGCCCGCAGCTTGGTGATCGCCTGACGCATGATGCTGGTCGATTCGCGCATCTCCTGCATCCGGCACAGGAAGCGGTCATAGCAGTCGCCATTCGTGCCGACCGGGATCTTGAAGTCGAATTCGTCATAGCATTCATAGGGCTGGCTGCGGCGCAGGTCCCAGGCCATGCCCGATCCGCGCACCATGACGCCCGAGAAGCCCCAGTCCAGCGCGTCCTGTTCGGTGACGATGCCGATATCGACCAGGCGCTGCTTGAAGATCCGGTTCTCGGTCAGCAGCGTGTCCAGATCGTCCAGCACCTTGGGAAACTGGTCGCACCAGGCCTCGATATCGTCCAGCAGATCCGGCGGCAGGTCCTGATGGACGCCGCCGGGCCGGAAATAGGCCGCATGCAGACGCGCCCCGCAGGCCCGCTCATAAAAGATCATCAGCTGCTCGCGCGCCTCGAACCCCCAGAGCGGCGGCGTCAGCGCGCCCACGTCCAGCGCGCCCGTGGTCAGGCCCAGCAGGTGGTTCAGGATGCGCCCGATCTCGCAATAGAGCACCCGGATCAGGCTGGCGCGGCGCGGCACGACCGTGCCGGTCAGACGCTCGATCGCCAGGCACCAGGCATGTTCCTGGTTCATGGGCGAGACGTAGTCCAGCCGGTCGAAATAGGGCAGGTTCTGCAGATAGGTGCGGCTTTCCATCAGCTTCTCGGTGCCGCGATGCAGCAGGCCGATATGCGGGTCGGCGCGTTCCACCACCTCGCCGTCCAGCTCCAGCACCATGCGCAGCACGCCATGCGCGGCAGGGTGTTGCGGGCCGAAGTTGATGTTGAAGTTGCGGATGCGCTGTTCGCCGGTCAGCAGGTCCTCGCTGCCGTCGTCATAGGCATTGGTGCGGATGTCGCCGTCCATCATTTCGCGGCCCCCTTCTCGTCGCCGGGCAGGGCGTATTGCACGCCCTCCCAAGGCGACAGGAAATCGAATTGGCGGTATTCCTGCGTCAGCCTGACGGGTTCGTAGATGACGCGCTTTTCGCCCTCGTCGTAACGCACCTCGACATAGCCGGTGGTCGGGAAATCCTTGCGCAGCGGATGGCCCGAAAAGCCGTAATCCGTCAGCAGGCGGCGCAGGTCGGGATGGCCGGTGAACATGATCCCGAACATGTCGAAGATCTCGCGTTCGAACCAGTTGGCGGCCGGGAAGATGCCGGTCAGCGTGGGCAGCATCTCGTCCTCGCGGACGCTGACCTTCACGCGGATGCGGTGGTTCTGGTACATGGACAGGAAATGCCAGACCACGTCGAAACGCTGCGCGCGCGACGGGTAATCGACCGCGGTGATGTCCACCAGCGTCGAGAAGCGGCACGAGCTGTCGCTGCGCAGGAAATCCAGCAGGTCAAGGATGCCCGAGGCGGTGGCCGTGACGGTCAGCTCGCCAAAGGCCATCTCGGTGCCGACGACCTCGTTGGGGCGGCGGGTGCGGATATGCTCGCCCAGCTGTTCCAGCGCGTCGGTGTCGATATGGGTCGCCATGGTCACCTCACCAGCGTGCCGGTGCGCCGGATGCGGCGCTGAAGTTGCAGGATGCCATACAGCAGCGCCTCGGCCGTGGGCGGGCAGCCGGGGACATAGATGTCCACGGGCACGATCCGGTCGCAGCCGCGCACCACGGAATAGCTGTAATGGTAATAGCCGCCGCCATTGGCGCAGCTGCCCATGCTGATGACGTAACGCGGCTCCGGCATCTGGTCATAGACCTTGCGCAGCGCAGGCGCCATCTTGTTGGTCAGCGTGCCCGCGACGATCATCAGGTCCGACTGGCGCGGGGATGCGCGCGGCGCGGTGCCGAAGCGTTCCAGGTCGTAGCGCGGCATCGAGGTCTGCATCATCTCGACCGCGCAGCAGGCCAGGCCGAAGGTCATCCAGTGCAGGCTGCCGTTGCGGGCCCAGTTGATGATGTCCTCGGTCGAGGTCAGCAGGAAGCCCTTGTCCTGCAATTCGCGGTTCAGCGCCTGCGTCGCGACCTCGCGGTCGGGTCCGGCGGTGTTCGCCCCTGCCATCACGCCCATTCCAGTGCCCCCTTCTTCCATTCATAGGCAAAGCCCACGGTCAGCACGCCCAGAAAGACCATCATCGACCAGAACGCGGTCATGCTGATCTCCTGCAGGCTGACGGCCCAGGGGAACAGGAACGCGACCTCAAGGTCGAAGATGATGAACAGGATCGCGACCAGGTAGAAGCGCACGTCGAACTTCATCCGCGCGTCGTCGAACGGGTTGAAGCCCGATTCATAGGCGCTGACCTTTTCGGGGTCCGGGTTGCGCACGGCGATGACGAAGGCGGACAGCAGCAAGATCAGTGCGAGCGCCGAGGCCATCCCCGCAAAGACGAGGATGGGCAGATAGGCCTGCAGAAGGTTTTCCACGCGTCAGGGTCCCCTTGTCGGTCGCGGGGAACATGGCTGCCCCGCGACGGGTTGGCTGACTGCGATGTAGACCCGCAGCCCGCCGGGGTCAACGGGCGCGGGGCCGCGAAAGCGCGGCGAATTGTTCCGGTCCGGCCCTTTTTCCCGCCCGCCGGGCGTCAGTCGCGGATCTCGTCGGCATCCACCCCCCAGATGGCGGTCTTGGGCACCCAGCCCCGCTGGCCGCCCCCCGAGACACGGCACCAGCCGGGATTGCATTCGTTCAGGCGCAGGATCGCCCCCGCCTCGGCACGCGCCACGATATCGGCATCGGGATTGGGGCGGGTCCGCAATTCCAGCATGTCGGTCGTCACCAAGGCGGTGCGCACGCCCGACAGCAGGGCGTAATGCACCCAGCCCCCCGCCCCGTCGCGATCCTCGACCCGGCGCCAATGGCCGAATTCGGCGACCACGCGCAACGGCATCCCGGCATGGCGAAAGACCCAGTCTATGCGATGCGACAGGCTGGGGCCACGCCGGGCATTGCCCTCGTTCCCCTTCAGGCTGACATAGCGCGGCAGGGGCAGGTTGGTGACGGCGCCGCGCGCGGGTTCGGCGCGCGATCCCTGCAGCTCGGGGACCTGCGCCTGCGCGCCCCCCGCCATGGGTCCCAGGGCCATCAGCGCCACCACCATCGCCCGCGCCAGGATCGTCCTAGCGCCCGTCTTGCCCGCCCCTGCCGTCATTGCCTGTCTTTCCGTTCCTGTCCCATCGGCGCGCGCGGCCTATGGCCGGTGGTCGCGCGCCCTTTCGGGGTCTTGTGCCTGCCCCTCAACGCGGGCAGTTTGCCAAAAGCCTTTCCCGATGGGAAGGGCACGCCGACATGCGCCAGACCCGCCGCCCAACACAGTGAGGTGACCATGCCCGCCAGCCCCGCCCCATCCCGCCAGAAGCTGCGCGTGGCCGTCACCCGCCGCCTGCCCGAAACGGTCGAGACGCGCATGTACGAACTGTTCGACATCCGCCTGCGCCCCGACGACCGCAAGCTGTCCCAGGACGAGCTGGTCGAACTGATGCAGGATGCCGATGTGCTGGTGCCCACGGTCACCGACCAGATCACCGCCGCCATGCTGGCCCGCGCGGGCGAACGGCTGAAGCTGATCGCCAATTTCGGTGCGGGCGTCGATCATATCGACGTGCTGTCGGCGCGTCAGCGCGGCGTGCTGGTCAGCAACACCCCCGGCGTCGTGACCGAGGATACCGCCGACATGACCCTGGCGCTGATCCTGGCCGTGACCCGCCGCATCCCCGAGGGCCTGGCCCAGATGCAGGCGGGCCGCTGGCAGGGCTGGTCGCCCACCGCGAACCTGGGCGGGCGCGTCGGCGGGCGGCGTTTGGGCATCCTGGGCATGGGCCGGATCGGCCAGGCCGTCGCGCGCCGCGCCGCGGCCTTCGGCATGCAGGTCCATTACCACAACCGCAAGCGCCTGCGCCCCGAGGTCGAGGACGCGCTGCAGGCCACCTGGTGGGAAAGCCTGGACCAGATGCTGGCCCGCATGGACATCGTCAGCGTGAACGCCCCGCACACGCCATCCACCTTCCACCTGCTGAACGCCCGGCGGCTGAAGCTGATGAAGCCCACCGCCGTCATCGTGAACACCTCGCGCGGCGAGGTCATCGACGAAAACGCCCTGACCCGCATGCTGCGCGCGGGCGAGATCGCGGGCGCGGGCCTCGACGTCTTCGAGCATGGGCACGAGATCAACCCCCGCCTGCGCGAGCTGCCCAATGTGGTCCTGTTGCCCCATATGGGCAGCGCCACGGTCGAGGGCCGGGCCGAGATGGGCGAAAAGGTCATCATCAACATCAAGACCTTCGCGGACGGGCACCGGCCCCCGGACCTGGTCGTGCCGGCGATGCTGTGATGATCCGCTGGTCGGTGTCGGCCCTGTTCCTCGTGAACGGGCTGATGGTCGGTGCCTGGGCGCCGCGCATCCCCGCGCTGATGGAACGGCTCGGCATCACCGAGGCGCGGGCCGGGCTGATCGTGCTGGGGCTGGGGCTGGGGTCGCTGTGCCTGATGCCGGTCTTTGGGGCCATGGTGGCGCGGGCCGGGTCGCGGCGCGCGGTCATGCTGGCGGCATGGCTGGCGGCGCCCTCGATGATCTGGATCTCGCTGGCGCCGGATTTCTGGACGGTGGCCGCGACGGTGGCGCTGTTCGGCGGGCTGGCGGGGGGGATGGATGTCGCCATGAACGCCAATGCCGTGGCGGTCGAACGGGCGCGCGGCCGGGCGATCATGTCATCCTGCCACGGGTTCTGGAGCCTCGGCGCCTTTGTCGGCGCCGCCGCGGGCGGCTGGTTGATCCAGAGCTTCGGCGAGCTGTTCCACGGCCTGGCCGTCACCGCGGCCTTTGCGGGCGTGCTGGTCTGGGCGGGGCCGCGCCTTCTGGCCGACGGGCCGCGCCCGGGGGCGCCCAAGGTGCCGCTGCGCCTGCCGCGCAGCCCGCTGCCTTGGCTGATCGGGCTGATGGCCTTGGCCGCGATGATCCCGGAGGGCGCGATCCTGGATTGGGCGGCGGTCTATCTGCAGCGCGAGATGGGCGCATCACTGGCCTTGGCGGGCTGGGGCTTTGCGGCCTGCGCGGGGACGATGGCGGTGATGCGCTTTCTGGGCGACGGGCTGCGGCGGCGCTATGGCGCGGTGCGCACGCTGCGCGCCAGCACGGGCGTCGCCATGGCGGGCCTGGCGCTGGCGGGGCTGGCCGAGGGGCCGGGCCTGGCCATCGCGGGCTTTGCCTTGGCCGGGATCGGCATCGCCAACATGGTGCCCATCGCCTTTTCCGCCGCCGGCAACGTGCCGGGCCTGGCCGCGGGGGTCGGGCTGTCGGTGGTGACGATGATGGGCTATTCCGGGATCCTGCTGGCCCCGGGCAGCATCGGCTTTCTGGCCGAACATGTCAGCCTGGGCAGCATCTATCTGGGCCTGGCCGCGCTGCTGGTCCTGCCCTTGGCCCTGTCCCGGCTGGCCGCCACCGCCGATTTCGAGCCGCGCGGCTGATCACGGGCCGCTTTGGCGACAGGGCGTTCCGTGATAGACTGACCCCGTTCACGGTTCCCTTTTGTCGGAGATCTGCGATGCGACGGATCATGCTGGCGGCCTGTCTGGCCGCCTTGGGCGGCACGGCCATGGGCCAGCCGCTGGACGTGCCCTTCGACACCTATTGCCCGCCCGATGCCGAGGCCGCCTGCTTTGGCATGGCCGAGGTGATGGGCCTGAACCCCGCAGGCGACGGCTTTCTGGCCGTCCGCACCGGGCCGGACGCGAACCACCGCAAGATCGGCGAGGTCCATAACGGCGACCGGGTCGGCATCTATGCGCGGCGCGGCGACTGGTTTGCGATCAGCTTCGGCCCGGATCAGCGGCTTGGCTGGGCGCATGGCAACTGGCTGGGGAACTTCATCCCCTGAGGGCTCAGCGGTAGAGCTCGGCCTCTGCCGGAAAGCTGCGGTCGCGCACGGCGCCGGCATAGGCGGCGATGGCTTGGTCCGCCTGCGGGCCCAGATCGCCGAACTTGCGCACAAAGCGCGGCACCCGGCCCGACAGGCCCAGCATGTCGTCCAGCACCAGGATCTGGCCGTCGCAGCGGGCCGATGCGCCGATGCCGATGGTCGGCACCGCCACGGCATCGGTGATCTGGTCGGCCAAGGCCTCCATCACGCCCTCGACTACGACGCTGAAGGCGCCCGCATCCGCCACCGCACGGGCATCCTCGACAAAGGCAGGCCAGGTGGCCGGGTCGCGGCCCTGCGTCTTGAACCCGCCCATCGTGTTCGTGGCCTGCGGCGTCAGGCCGATATGGGCCATGACCGGGATGCCGCGTTCGACCAGAAAGCGGATCGTCGGGGCCATGCGGGCGCCCCCCTCCAGCTTGACGGCCCCGGCGCCGGTTTCCCCCATGACGCGGGCGGCATTGCGAAAGGCCTGTTCGGGGGATTCCTCGTAACTCCCGAAGGGCATGTCGATCACCACCATCGCGCGGGACGATCCGCGCATGACGGCCTGGCCGTGCAGGATCATCATCTCCAGCGTGACGCCGATGGTCGAGGGCAGGCCATGGACCACCATCCCCAGGCTGTCGCCGACCAGGATCACCTCGGCATGGGCGTCGACCAGGGCGGCCATGGGCGCGGTATAGGCGGTCAGCGCGACGATGGGGGTCGCGCCCTTGGCGGCGGCGATCTGCGGCACGGTGATGCGGCGGACGGGGGCTTGCGCGGACATGGGCGGGCCTTTCAGGGGATACGGGGGTCAGGGATGCGCCACGCGCTGGTCGATCAGCAGCACGTCGCCGAAGCGCACGGCCAGCAGGATCACCACCGCGCGGTCGATGCTCTGCACGCGCGAGAGATCCTCGGCGTCGCGGATGTCGATGGATCGGATGTCGGCGCGCGGCTCGGCGCGCAGCATGTCGCGGATCGCCCGGCGCAGCGCCGATACGCCCGCCCCCTGCCCCGCCATCGCCTGTGCCCGGTCCAGCGCCCGGGCCAGCACCGGTGCCGCGGCCCGGTCGGCGGGCGTCAGGCGCTGGTTGCGCGACGACATGGCCAGCCCGTCGGCCTCGCGCACGGTGGGCACGGGCAGGATGGTCACGGGAATGTCCAGATCCGCGACCATGCGCCGGATCAGCGTCAGCTGCTGATAGTCCTTTTCGCCGAAGGCCGCGGCCTGGGGCTGGACGATGTTGAACAGTTTGGTCACCACCGTCGCCACGCCGCGGAAATGGCCCGGGCGCAGGCGGCCCATCAGGATGCCGCCCAGCTGGCTCAGCTGGACATGGGTCTGCGCGCCCGGCCGCCAGATATCGGCGGCCTGGGGCAGAAACACCGCGTCACAGCCCGCCCGCGACAGCAGGTCCAGGTCCTGCGCCTCCTGCCGGGGATATCTGTCCAGATCCTCGGTCGGGCCGAACTGGGCCGGGTTCACGAAGATCGAGGTGACGACCCGCCCCCCGCCCCGCGCGTCCAGCCAGTCGCGCGCACGGGCCACCAGCGTCAGATGCCCGTCATGCAGCGCCCCCATCGTGGGCACCAGCGCGACGCGCCCGGCGCCCTCGCGCCAGGTCCGCATGGCGTCGATGCTGCGGCAGATATCCATTGCGACCCCCCTTGGCGCGGCCCCCTTCGGTCCGGCGGGCACCCTAGTCGCGGGGGCGGGGCTGGGCAAGGCCATCGGCCGCCGGACCCCACGTCGCGGATCAGGCCCGTTCCGGTGCAACCAGCAGGGCCAGCATGGTGCGATAGGGGGTGACGGTGGCCGGAAAACGGCGCTGCGGCGCGGTCAGGCGCAGCATCGCATAGCCATGCGTCAGCGCCCAGACCGCCATCAGGATCTGCTCGACCCGGTCCGGGCCGGTCACCGCCTCGCAGGCGCTGATATGGATCCGGTGCGTGGCCAGCACCGCCCGCTGCAGGTCGGGATCATCCGGCAGCGGCGCGCTGAACATCAGCCGGAACAGGTCGGGATGGGATTCGGCGAAATCCAGATAGGCCTCCTCGATCCGGGCCAGCCAGTCGAAGGGGTCGGGATGGGCGGCGCGGTCCAGCGCGGCCAGTTCGGCATGGAACATGTGAAAGCCGCGCGTGGCGATGGCGGCGGTCAATCCCGGCAGCCCCGCGAAATGATGCGCGGGCGCGGCATGCGACACCCCCGCCCGAGCCGCGATCCGGCGCAGGGTCAGGCCCGCGGCCCCGTCCTCGTCCAGGATGCGCAGCCCCGCTTCGACCAGTCTGGTGGCCGTGTCGGGGTCGTCTCGGGTCATGTTTCACCTACCTTGACAGTGTCAAGCCAATTGAACCAAACAGTCGGCACCCAGACGAACCCGGACAGGCGAAGCCGTGTCGAGGGGGGCTTCGGACGCTGAGGCGATCTGATCTGGGGGTCGGCGTTGACTGCCAAACCACCTTTGTTCCCGGTACATCTTTTTCTGGCAGTCAACGCAGACCGCTCTGAAAAGGATATCATCCGATCACATTAGCATATCCGGTTCCGCACGGGAAACACGAACAAAGGCCGGACCCTGCGGTCCGGCCTTTTGTTTTTTGGAGCGGGCGATGAGATTCGAACTCACGACCCTAACCTTGGCAAGGTTATGCTCTACCCCTGAGCTACGCCCGCACTCCGTACCGTCCGGCGTTTCCGCCTTCGGTGAGCGGTGATCTACGGGTTGCCGCCGGGGGGTGCAAGAGGAAAAAACACCCCCCGGCGAATTTTTTTTCATCATTCCGCCGCACGGCTGCGGGCGGGGTTCAGCATCGGGCCCAGATAGCGCCCGGTATGGCTGGCCTCGACCCCGGCCACCTGTTCGGGCGTGCCCTCGGCCACGATCATGCCGCCGCCGTCGCCGCCTTCGGGGCCGATGTCGATAATCCAGTCGGCGGTCTTGATGACATCCAGGTTGTGTTCGATCACCACGACCGAATTGCCCTGATCGACCAGCTCGTGCAGCACCTCCAAGAGCTTGCGCACATCCTCGAAATGCAGGCCGGTGGTGGGTTCGTCCAGGATATAGAGCGTGCGGCCGGTGGAGCGGCGCGACAGCTCCTTGGACAGCTTGACGCGCTGCGCCTCGCCGCCCGACAGGGTCGTGGCCTGCTGGCCGACCTTGATATAGCCCAGCCCCACCCGCATAAGCGCGTCCATCTTCTCGCGGATGGACGGGACGGCGGTGAAGAATTCCTGCGCATCCTCGACGGTCATGTCCAGCACGTCGGCGATGGACTTGCCCTTGAACTGCACCTCCAGCGTCTCGCGGTTGTAGCGCTTGCCCTTGCAGGTCTCGCATTCGACATAGACGTCGGGCAGGAAGTGCATCTCGATCTTGATGACGCCGTCGCCCTGACAGGCCTCGCAGCGGCCGCCTTTTACGTTGAAGCTGAAGCGGCCGGGCTTGTAGCCCCGCGCCTTGGATTCGGGCAGGCCCGCGAACCAATCGCGGATGGGGGTGAAGGCGCCGGTATAGGTCGCGGGATTCGACCGGGGCGTGCGGCCGATGGGGCGCTGGTCGATGTCGATGACCTTGTCCAGATGCTCGAGCCCCTTGATCGTCTCGCAGGGCGCGGGCGTCTGGCGCGCGCCGTTCAGGCGCAGGGATGCGGTCTTGAACAGCGTCTCGATGGTCAGGGTCGACTTGCCGCCACCCGACACGCCCGAAACGCAGACGAAGCGGCCCAGGGGAAAGTCGGCGGTGACGGTCTTGAGGTTGTTGCCGGTGGCCTTGACCACGGTGATCTTCTTGCCGTTGCCCTTGCGGCGCTTGGCGGGCACCTCGATCGCGCGCTTGCCGGACAGATACTGGCCCGTCAGGCTGTCGGGATCGGCGGCGATTTCCGCCGGCGTCCCCTTGCTGACCACGGTGCCGCCATGCACCCCCGCCCCCGGCCCCATGTCGAAGACGTAATCGGCATGGCGGATCGCATCCTCGTCATGTTCGACCACCAGCACCGAATTGCCCTGATCGCGCAGGTTCATCAGCGTGGTCAGCAGGCGGTCATTGTCACGCTGGTGCAAGCCGATGGAGGGCTCGTCCAGCACATAAAGGACTCCCGTCAGGCCGCTGCCGATCTGGGACGCCAAGCGGATGCGCTGGCTTTCCCCGCCAGACAGCGTCCCCGCCGCCCGCGACAGGGTCAGATAGTTCAGGCCGACATTGACCAGGAAGCCCAAACGTTCACGAATTTCCTTGAGGATCGCTGCGGCAATCTCGCCCTTCTGCTTCGACAGGTGGTTCGGGGCGTCGGTGATCCAGGCCAGGGCCTCCTCGATCGACAACTCGACCACCTGGCCGATATGGTGGCCGGCGATCTTGACGGCCAAGGCCTCGGGCTTCAGGCGATAGCCCGCGCAGGCGCCGCAGGGGCGGTTGTTCTGGTAGCGCTCGAATTCCTCGCGGACCCAGTTCGAATCCGTCTCGCGCAGGCGACGCTCCATATTGGGGATCACGCCTTCGAAGACGCGGGCGATCTCGTAGACGCGGCCGGCATCGTCGAAGCGGAACTTGATCTCATCCTTGCCCGAGCCGCGCAGGAACATCTGCCGGACGGCATCGGGCAGGTCCTTCCAAGCGGTCTTCTTGTCGAACCCGTAATGCTTGGCCAGAGCGTTCACGGTCTGGGTCAGATAGGCGGATTTCGACTTCGCCCAAGGCGCGATGGCGCCCTTGTCGACCGACAGGGCCGCATCCGGCACGATCAGCCGTTCGTCGAAGAACAGCTCGACCCCCAGACCGTCGCAGACCGGGCAGGCGCCGAAGGGGGCGTTGAACGAGAACAGCCGCGGCTCGATCTCGGGGATGGTGAAGCCGCTGACGGGACAGGCGAATTTCTCGGAAAAGGTCAGACGCTGCGGCTCCTCGCCCTCGGGCGCGGCGGTCTCAAGGATCGCGATGCCGTCGGCCAGGTCCAGCGCGGTGCGCAGGCTGTCGGCCAGCCGCGTCTCCAACCCCTCGCGGACGACGATACGGTCCACGACCACGTCGATATTGTGGCGGAACTTCTTGTCCAGGGTGGGCGGCTCGTCCAGCTCATGGAATTCGCCATTGACCTTGACGCGCTGGAAGCCGGCCTTGCGCAGCTCCAGGAATTCCTTGCGGTATTCGCCCTTGCGGTCGCGCACGATGGGGGCCAGCAGATAGGCGCGCGTGCCTTCGGGCAGGGTCATGGTGCGGTCGACCATGTCCTGGACCTGCTGGGCCTCGATCGGCTGGCCGGTGGCGGGGGAATAGGGCGTGCCCGCCCGCGCAAACAGCAGCCGCAGGTAATCATAGATCTCGGTCACGGTGCCCACGGTGGAACGCGGGTTCTTCGAGGTCGTCTTCTGTTCGATGCTGATGGCGGGCGACAGGCCGCTGATGTGATCCACATCCGGCTTGCCCATCATGTCCAGGAATTGGCGCGCATAGGCCGACAGGCTCTCGACATAGCGGCGCTGCCCCTCGGCATAGACCGTGTCGAAGGCCAAGGACGACTTGCCCGACCCCGACAGGCCGGTGATCACCACCAGCTGGTCGCGCGGAATGTCCATGTCGACGTTTTTCAGATTGTGTTCGCGCGCCCCGCGAATCTCGATGAACTTCTGTTCCATGCCTATCCCCCGCGTGACCAAGCGCATCAGATAGGGACGCATGGGCGAAAAGCAAGTTCCATATGCGAACCAAAGCGGAACATGGCCGGTACTGCCGTTAACGCCACCACTTGCGCTGCAATGCGGCATCGCTAAGCTGTCGGGGTCGCAAGCAGGGGGATGGGCATGTTCAACAAGATTCTGGTCGCCAACCGGGGCGAAATCGCCATCCGCGTGATGCGCGCGGCCAATGAACTGGGCAAGAAGACGGTCGCCGTCTATGCCGAGGAGGACAAGCTGGGCCTGCACCGCTTCAAGGCGGACGAGGCCTATCGCATCGGCGCGGGGCTGGGTCCGGTCGCGGCCTATCTGTCCATCCCCGAGATCATCCGCGTGGCCAAGCTGTCGGGCGCCGACGCGATCCATCCGGGATACGGCCTGCTGTCCGAGAACCCCGAATTCGTCGATGCCTGCGCGCAGGCCGGGATCACCTTCATCGGCCCGCGCGCCGACACGATGCGCGCGCTTGGCGACAAAGCCAGCGCCCGGCGCGTGGCGATCGAGGCGGGCGTCCCCGTCATCCCCGCGACCGGGGTTCTGGGCGAGGATTTCGACGCCATCAAGGCTGAGGCCGCCCAGGTCGGCTATCCCCTGATGCTCAAGGCCAGCTGGGGCGGCGGCGGGCGCGGCATGCGGCCCATCAACTCCGAGGCCGAGCTGGTCGAGAAGGTCCGCGAGGGCCGCCGCGAGGCCGAGGCCGCCTTCGGCAATGGCGAGGGCTATCTGGAAAAGATGATCCTGCGCGCCCGCCATGTCGAGGTGCAGCTGTTGGGCGACACGCATGGCGGCCTCTATCACCTCTATGAACGCGACTGCACCGTGCAGCGCCGCAACCAGAAGGTCGTCGAACGCGCCCCCGCCCCCTATCTGACCGATGCGCAGCGCGAGGAGGTCTGCGGCCTGGCGTTGAAGATCGGGCAGGCGGTCGGCTATCAGAACGCCGGCACGGTCGAATTCCTGATGGATATGGACAGCCAGCAGTTCTACTTCATCGAGGTGAACCCCCGCGTCCAGGTCGAACATACCGTGACCGAGGAGGTCACCGGCATCGACATCGTGCAATCCCAGATCAAGATCGCCGAGGGCGCCACCCTGGCCGAGGCGACCGGCCACGGACAGCAGAAGGACATCACCCTGTCGGGCCACGCCCTGCAATGCCGGGTGACGACCGAGGATCCGCAGAACAACTTCATCCCCGATTACGGCCGTATCACGGCCTACCGCTCGGCCACCGGCATGGGCATCCGCCTGGACGGAGGCACGGCCTATGCGGGGGGCGTCATCACGCGATACTACGATTCGCTGCTGGTCAAGGTGACGGCCTGGGCGCAGACGCCCGATCAGGCGATCAAGCGCATGGACCGCGCGCTGCGCGAATTCCGGGTGCGGGGGGTCAGCACGAATATCGACTTCGTCATCAACCTGCTGAAGCACCCGACCTTCCTGGACGATACCTACACCACCAAGTTCATCGATACGACCGACGACCTTTTCGATTTTAAGAAGCGTCAGGACCGGGCCACCAAGATCCTGACCTATCTGGGCGATATCAGCGTGAACGGCCACCCCGAGACGGCGGGCCGCGCCCTGCCGCCCGCACAGGCCCGCGCCCCCAGCCCCCGGAGGCCCAGGCCGCCCCCCCCCCGGCACCCGCCAGATGCTGGAGGAACAGGGCGCCCAGGCCGTCGCCGACTGGATGCTGGATCAGCGCAAGCTGCTGATCACCGATACGACCATGCGCGACGGGCACCAGTCGCTGCTGGCGACCCGGATGCGGTCGATCGACATGATCCGCGTGGCGCCCAGCTATGCCGCCAACCTGCCGCAGCTGTTTTCGGTGGAATGCTGGGGCGGCGCGACCTTCGACGTGGCCTACCGCTTCCTGCAGGAATGCCCGTGGCAGCGACTGCGCGACATCCGCGCCCGGATGCCCAACCTGATGACGCAGATGCTGCTGCGCGCCTCGAACGGGGTGGGCTATACGAACTATCCCGACAATGTGGTGCAGTTCTTCGTGCGTCAGGCGGCCGAGACGGGCGTGGACGTGTTCCGCGTCTTCGACAGCCTGAACTGGGTCGAGAACATGCGCGTCGCCATGGATGCGGTCATCGACAGCGGCAAGATCTGCGAAGGCACGGTCTGCTACACCGGCAACATGCTGGACCCGGACCGGTCCAAATACGACCTGAAATATTATATCCGCACCGCGCAGGACCTCAAGGCCGCGGGCGCGCATGTGCTGGGGCTGAAGGACATGGCGGGCCTCTTGAAACCCGCCGCCGCCCGCATCCTGATCAAGACCCTGAAGGACGAGGTCGGCCTGCCCATCCATTTCCACACCCATGACACCAGCGGCATGGGCGGCGCGACGATCCTGGCCGCAGCCGATGCGGGCGTGGATGCCGTCGATTGCGCGATGGACGCGCTGTCCGGCAATACCAGCCAGCCGACGCTCGGCTCCGTGGTCGAGGCGCTGGCCCAGACCGACCGCGACACCGGCCTCGACATCGGGGCAATCCGGGCGATCAGCAATTACTGGGAACGGGTGCGGGAAAACTACGCCGCCTTCGAATCCGGCCTGCAATCCCCCGCCTCCGAGGTCTATCTGCACGAGATGCCGGGCGGCCAGTTCACCAACCTCAAGGCGCAGGCGCGCAGCATGGGGCTCGAGGATCGCTGGCACGAGGTCGCCCAGGCCTATGCCGACGTGAACCGCATGTTCGGCGATATCGTCAAGGTCACGCCGTCCTCCAAGGTGGTGGGCGACATGGCGCTGATGATGGTGGCCCAGAACCTGACGCCCGATGACGTGCTGGACCCCGCCAAGGATGTCAGCTTCCCCGATTCGGTCGTGGACATGATGCGCGGCAATCTGGGCCAGCCCCCCGGCGGCTGGCCGCAGGCGATCCAGACCAAGGTCCTGAAGGGCGAGGCGCCGATCACCGACCGCCCCGGCGCCCATCTGGACCCGGTGGACCTGGAGGCCGAGCGCGCCAAACTGTCCGAGATCCTCGACGGGCGCCAGATCGACGACGAGGATCTGGCCGGCTATCTGATGTATCCCAAGGTCTTCACAGATTACATGCAGCGCCACGAAATTTATGGCCCGGTCCGCACCCTGCCCACCGACAGCTTCTTCTACGGGATGGAGCCCGGGGATGAGATCAGCGTCGAGATCGACCCCGGCAAGACGCTGGAGGTGCGCCTGCTGACCCTGGGCGAGACGGATGAGAAGGGCGAGATCAAGGTCTTCTTCGAACTGAACGGCCAGCCGCGCCAGGTCCGTGTCCCGAACCGCAAGGCCACCGGATCGGCCGCGGCGCGTCCCAAGGCGGATGCCGCCAATCCCGGCCATATCGGCGCGCCGATGCCGGGCGTGGTGGCCTCGGTCGCCGTTGCGGCGGGGCAAAAGGTGGCGCAGGGCGACCTGATCCTGACCATCGAGGCGATGAAGATGGAGACCGGCATCCATGCCGATCGCGACGGGACTGTCAGCGCCGTCCATGTCACCCCCGGAACCCAGATCGACGCCAAGGATCTGCTGGCCGAGATCGAGTGACACCCGCACGGCGCCGCGTCAGCGGCGCCGCCCCCCGCCGGGCGGCAGCGCGCCGACCGCAGGTCGGCTCCCCTGCTCAGGCCTCGCGCGGATAAAGAAAGGCCGTCTCGCAGGCGGGCATCCCGATCCGGCGATAGAAGCTCTCCGCACCCGGCGCGGCCAGCAGCAGGCACATGCAGTCAGGCCCCGCCAGGCGGCGCGTCTCGGCGATCAGCGCCTGCCCGATCCCCCGCCCCTGCCAATCCCGGTCCACCGCCAGATCCGACAGATAACAGGCCCAGGCCCCGTCCGTGATCGCCCGCGACACGCCGACCAGCGCATCGCCCGCCCGCGCCGTCACGACGATCCCCGCCCCCTCCAGCATCCGCCGCAGCCGGTCCGCATCCGCCACCGGCCGCCGCGCCGCCAGCCCGGAGGCCTGCAGCACCGCCGCGAATTCCTCCACGCCGATACGCTCGGCCGCGATGCGGATGCCCTCGGGCGGCGCGGTCATGCCAAGCCCCGCCCCTCCAGCAGCGGCTCGATCCCCGGCATGCGGCCGCGGAACGCCATCCACAGATCCTCGGCCGGGGCCGATCCGCCGCGCGACAGGATCGTCCGTTCCAACCGTCGCGCCGTCTCCGGGTCGAACACGTCCCCCGTCTCGGTGAAGGCCGCGAAGGCGTCGGCATCCATCACCTCGGACCACATGTAGCTGTAATAGCCCGCCGCATAGCTGTCGCCGGAAAACACATGCGCGAAATGCGGCGTCGCGTGGCGCATGGGGATGGCGCGGGGCGCGTCCAGCGCCTCCAGCACTTCGGACTGGCGGGCCATCGGATCGGCGGGCGGCTGGCCGCGATGGAAGGCCAGATCGACCAGCGCGCTTTCCAGATACTCCACCGTCGAGAATCCCGCATCCGCCTTGCCCGCCGCCAGCAGCCGGTCGCGCAGATCGGCGGGCAGGGCCTTGCCCGTCTGATGGTGGCGCGCATGGGCGTCCAGCACCTCGGGCTGTTCCAGCCAATGCTCCAGCAGCTGGCTGGGCAGCTCCACGAAATCCTGCGCCACCGCCGTCCCCGAGATCGAGGGCCAGTCCACATCCGACAGGATGTGATGCAGCGCATGGCCGAATTCATGAAACAGAGTGCGCGCATCGTCCCAAGACAGGAAGGCGGGCGCGCCCTCCTCGTCCGGCGGGGTGAAGTTGCACACGTTCACCACGATCGGCCGCTGCCCCGCGCCGATCTTGTGCTGGACCTGCAAAGATGAACACCACGCCCCCGACCGCTTGGCCGGCCGCGCGAAGAAATCCGCAACGAAGATCGCCATCAGCCGACCCTCGCGCGTGATGCGGAAGGCCCGCGCCCGCGGCGTCCAGAGCGGCGCCTCGATGGGCTCGGCCCGCAAAGCGAACAGGCGATGGGCCACGTCGAAGACCGCCCCCAGCATCGCGTCCAGCGTCAGATAGGGCGCCGCCGCATCCGCGTCGAAATCCAGATCCTGCCGCCGCAGCCGTTGCGCATAGAGCCGCCAATCCCACGCCTCCAGCGGGCCGTTCACGCCGTCTGCGCGGGCCAGAGCGGTCATCCGCTCCTCGTCGCGGGCGGCGCGGGCGCGGGCGGGCGCCCAGACCCGGGTCAGCAGATCCTCGACCCGCTCGGCATTGCCCGCCATCTGGGTCTCCAGCTTGTAGGCGGCGAAATCGTCATAGCCCAGCAGCTGCGCGCGTTCGTGGCGCAGCTCCAGAATCTCGCGGATCAGGGGCAGGTTGTCGGTCGCCTCGCCCCCCGCGCCCTTGCCCGATCCGCGCCGGGTCCAGGCGGTGAAGGCCGTCTCGCGCAGGGCCCGGTCGCCCGCATGTTCCAGAAACGGCACGATCAGCGACCGGTTCAGCGTCACCACCTGACCGGGCAGGTCGCGTTCGCGCGCCGCCGCCCGCATCGCGCGCAACAGCCAGTCGGGCAGCCCCTCCAGCCGGTCATCGGCCACGGGCAGGACATAGTCGCGTTCATCCTCCAGCACGTTCTGGGCGAATTGCGTCGTCAGCACCGCCATGCGTTCGCGGATCGCGGCCATGCGGGCGCGCCCTTCGGCGTCCAGCCCCGCCCCCGACCGCGTCAGGTCGCGCAGCGCCAGCCGGGTGATGCGGGCATCCTGTTCGGGCAGCGCATCCGCCCCCTCGGCCACCGCCCGCACCCGGGCATAGAGCCGCGGATCCGTGCCGATCCGGCTGCCGTAATCGGCCAGGCGCGGGGCGAAGTCGCGCTGCAGCGCTTGGCGCGCCGGGTTCGAATCGACCGCCGCCAGCGTGTAGAAGATCGACAGGACGCGGTTCAGCCCCTCCTCGGCGGTCTCCTGTGCGGCGATGGTATTGGCGAAATCGGGCGCGTCGGGATTGGCGGCGATCGCCTCATGCGCGGCCAGGGCCGCAGCCAGTTCGCGGTCGAAGGCCGGGGCGAAATCCGTGTCGCGGATCAGATCGAAGCGCGGCAGCCCCTCGGGGCCGGTCCAATGGGTCAGGTGATCGGTCATGTCTGCCTCCGGTTGTCGGGTGCAGGTTAGGGAAGCGGCGCCCCCGGTGCCAGCGCCGATTGCCCGCCGCAGACGGGACAGGCGGGATCGGCGGCGCAGGCGATCATCCGCGATTCACCGTAGAGCCCGTCGAACAGCATCATCCGCCCGCGCAGGCTCTGGCCCGCGCCGGTCAGGTGCTTGATCGCCTCCAGCGCCATGACGCTGCCGATGATGCCGGGCAGCGCGCCGACGACGCCTGCCTCGGCGCAGGGGGCGTCATGGACGGGGGCGGCGGGGAACAGACAGGCCAGGCACGGCCCGCCGCGGGCCGGGTCGAACAGGGTGACCTGCCCGTCCCATTGCCCGATCGCGCCCCAGATCAGCGGGACCCCCGCCGAAGCGCAGGCGCGATTGATCGCATCCCGCGCGGCAAAGCTGTCGGTGCCGTCGATGACCAGGTCGTGATCGGCGATCAGCGCCGTGTCGGCCTCGGTGATGCGGCGGATCAGGGGGGTCACGTCCAGATGCGGGTTCAGGCGCAGCATCGCCTCGGCCGCGGCATAGGCCTTGGGCTCGCCCCGCAGATCGTCGCGAAAGATCACCTGGCGCTGCAGGTTCGACAGGCTGACCGTGTCGTCATCGGCCAAGGTGATCCGCCCCACCCCCGCCGCCGCCAGATAGAGACAGACGGGCGCCCCCAGCCCCCGGCCCCCACGACCAGCACCCGGGCCTGTTTCAGGCGCATCTGCCCCGGCCCGCGATCTGCTTGAGGACCAAGTGACGGGCATAGCGGTCCAGTTCCGCCTCGGACAGGCGGTCCCGGGCGGGGGCGGTGGGCGCGGGCGGGGCGGCCACCGCGCGCAAGCGGCGCAGCAGGCGGCGATATCCGATGACCAGCGCCACCACTGCGCCCAGCACCAGCCAGCCCGCCGCGCTGCCGCCGGTGGCCTGGGCCGCGGCCGATCCGGGGGCTGCCAGCGACAGCGACAGCAGACCCAGCCACAGCACGGCAACCATGGTCAGCGTCACCCGGCGCGGAAAGCCCATGACCCGGCCCAGGATCAGCAGCATCCCGATCAGGAATATCCCCAACATCAGCCGCGCCCCGTCGAGCCGAAGCCGCCCTGCCCGCGCGCGGTGCCCTCCAGGCTGTCCACCTGGTCGAACCGGGCCTGCGGGGCGGGGGCCAGGACCATCTGGGCGATCCGGTCGCCATGGCCCACGGTGAAGGGCGCATCGCCCAGGTTCAGCAGGATCACCCCCAAGGGCCCGCGGTAATCGGCGTCGATCGTGCCGGGCGCGTTGGCCAAGGTCACGCCATGCTTCAGCGCCAGGCCGGATCGGGGGCGGATCTGCGCCTCCCACCCTTCGGGGATGGCCAAGGCCAGCCCGGTGGGGATCAGCGCGCGCCCCAAGGGGGGCAGCGTCAGGCCGGCCGCCCGGTCGTCGGGGGCCAAGTTCGCGCAGAGATCCGCCCCCGCCGCCCCTGCGGTGACATAGCGCGGCAGCGGAATGGCGGGATCGGCATCGGGCAGGCGCATCACGCGCAGGACGGGGCTTTGGGTCATGGCGCATCCTTGCAATGCAAAAGGCCGCGCGGCAATGCCCGCGCGGCCCTGATCGATGTCGCGGATGTCGCGCCCTCAGCGGGGCGAGATCATCATGACCATCTGGCGGCCTTCCAGCTTGGGCATGGATTCGACCTTGCCCATCTCGCCCACGTCGTCGCGCACGCGGTTCAGCAGTTCCAGGCCCAGATCCTGGTGGGCCATCTCGCGGCCGCGGAAGCGCAGGGTCACCTTGACCTTGTCGCCGCCTTCCAGGAACTTCATCACGCTGCGCATCTTGACGTCGTAATCATGGGTATCGGTCCCGGGACGGAACTTGATCTCCTTGATCTCGATGACCTTCTGCTTCTTGCGGGCCTCGGCCTCGCGCTTCTGCATCTCGTATTTGTACTTGCCGAGATCCATCACCTTGCAGACCGGCGGCGCCGCGTTGGGCGAAATCTCGACCAGGTCCAGACCGGCATCCTGGGCCATCTGCAGGCCGACCGAGGGCGGCACGACGCCTACATTTTCCCCGTCGGGACCGATCAGGCGGATTTCGGAGACCCGGATGCGTTCGTTGGTCCGGGGACCGGTATCGCGGGTGGGCGGTGCGTTATGCGGGCGGCGGGCTATGGCGTTGCTCCTTGAATAGCCATTCGAAGTGGCAGGAAAATAAGGTCTGCCGCCGCGGTTTTCAACCGGAATTGATGGGTTTGGGACGCAAAAGGCGCAGCCTTGCGGGGCTGGCGGTGCTTTCCTGCCGGGGGGGCCTGTGTCATAGATGGCCGTGACGCCAAACCGGGTAAGGAAGCCGAATGACCAAGCTGTTGCCGATCGTCGTGATTCTGCTGCTGGCCGCGGGCGGGGGATGGCTGCTGATGCAGGATCGCGGGACCGACACCGCCGCGCCGCAGGTGACCGCCCAGACCTCTCAGGCGCCCGCCACCCCCGACACCGATGCGGGCGAGGCCGCGCGCCTGGCCGAGGACGCCGCCCGCGCCGCCGAGGAGGCCGCCCGGACCGCCGCCGAGGCCCCCCAGGACCCCGCCACCGATGCCGAGGACGCCGCCAACGCCGCGGCCGATGCCGCAGCCGATGCCGCGGCCCTGGCCGCCGATGCTGCGGCCGAGGCGTCGCGCGCCTCGGGCGACCTGCCCACCGCCGGTGACGCGGCCGATGCCGCCGAAGCCGCAGCCGAGGCCGCCCTGGCCGCGGCCGACCGCGCCGCACAGGCCGCGGCGGGCGCCACGGCGGGCGTGACTGGCCTGGCCGCCGGCGCTGCCGAGGATGCCGCCCGCGCCGCGGCCGACGCCACCCGCGACGCCGCCGACGCCGCCCAGGACAGCGCCGGTGCCGCAGGCGTCGCCGCCCGGATCGAGGCACTGCTGACCCCCGAGGGCTTCGACCGCGCCGAGGTCGACCGCCTGATCGACGAATCCGCCCTGCCCGACGCGCAGAAACAGACCCTGCGCGCCCTGGTCGCCTCGGCCGCCGACAACCCCTCGCTGCTGGCTGCCGCGCTGGAGCAGGTCCGGGCGGTCATGCGCTGATGCCGGTCCTACCCGTCCGCCCCATGGCCGCGGTGCTGGCCGACAAGCCCAAGGCCTTGGCCAAGGGCCCCTTGGCCATCATCCTAGTCGAGGATGACGTGGCCGTCGAACGCACCGTCCGCCATCACCTGGACCGCGGCTTCAGGCACATCCTGCTGGCATCCGACCAGCCGCAGGACCTGCCCGAGGCCTTGGCCGCCCGCGTCACCCAGCTGGGCCATGACACGCGCCGCCCCGACGCGCATGTGGACGTGGTCAACGCCGTGATCGCGGCGGTGCCCGCGGGGACCTGGCTCTATTACGGGTTCAATGCGGAATTCCTGTTCCACCCCTTCTGCGAGACGCGCAGCGTGGGCGAGATGCTGGCCTTCCATGTCGAGGAACGGCGCGACGCGATGCTGACCTATGTGGTCGATCTCTATGCCTCGGACATCGCGCGCTGTCCCGATGCGGTGGACCTGGAGAACGCGATGTTCGACCGGACCGGCTATTACGCCCTGGGCCGGGTCGGGCCGGACGGGCATCACCGCGAAAGACAGCTGGATTTCCACGGCGGCCTGCGCTGGCGCTATGAGGAGCTGCTGCCCCCCGACCGCCGCCGCATCGACCGGATCGCGCTGTTCCGCGCCGCCCCGGGCCTGGCCGTCACCGCCGATCACCGATTTACCGTCGAGGAATACAACACCTATTCCTGCCCGTGGCACCACAACCTGACCGCCGCCATCGCCTCGTTCCGGGTGGCCAAGGCGCTGGTCAGCAATCCCGGCTCGCGTGATCAGGTCGGCACGATGACCTGGCGCAACTCGCACCGCTTCGATTGGTCGTCGCAGCAGCTGATGGATCTGGGGCTGATGGAGCCCGGCCAGTGGTTCTGAACCTGTCGTTCTGAGCGGGCCTTTCGGCTGGCCCTTGCGCCGATCTTGCGCCGGATGATAGACCCTGCGGCAACATTCGACCCCTGATGGCCCCCGGCGGGCCGCAACCGGAAAGGCCCGACCCGCATGGCGATGACCCAGACCAGCTTCGACCGCGACGACCTGCTTGCCTGCGCGCGCGGAGAGCTGTTCGGCCCCGGCAACGCCCAGCTGCCCGAGCCGCCGATGCTGATGATGGACCGCATCACCGAGGTCTCCGAGGACGGGGGCGAACATGGCAAGGGCCATATCGTCGCCGAATTCGACATCAAACCCGACCTGTGGTTCTTTGACTGCCATTTCCCCGGCAACCCGATCATGCCGGGATGCCTGGGCCTTGACGGGCTGTGGCAGCTGACCGGCTTCAACCTGGGCTGGCGCGGCTGGCAGGGGCGCGGCTATGCCTTGGGCGTGGGCGAGGTCAAGCTGACCGGCATGGTCCGGCCCGACCGCAAGATGCTGCGCTACACCGTCGATTTCACCAAGGCCATCCAGACCCGCCGCCTGACCATGGGCGTGGCCGACGGCCGCGTCGAGGCCGACGGAGAGCTGATCTATCAGGTCCGTGACATGAAAGTGGCCCTCTCGGCCAGCTGACCCCATCCAGAAGGAGGCCCCCATGCGCCGCGTCGTCATCACCGGGCTTGGTATCGTATCCCCCATCGGCAACACCGCCGACGAAGTCGCCGACAGCCTGCGCACGGGCCGTTCGGGCATCGTCGCAGCCCCCGAATATGCGGAACACGGGTTCCGCAGCCAAGTCCATGGCATGCCCCAGATCGTGCTGGAGGATCATATCGACAAGCGCGACCTGCGCTTCATGGGTCCGGGCGCGGCCTATAACTTCATCGCCATGGAACAGGCGATCAAGGATAGCGGCCTGGACGAGGCCGACGTGTCGAACCCGCGCACCGGCCTGATCATGGGATCGGGCGGGCCGTCCACGTCGAACTTCTTCCAGGCGCATCAGACGGTGATCGAGAAGGGCGCGCCCAAGCGCATGGGCCCCTTCATGGTGACGCGCTGCATGTCGTCGACGAACTCGGCCTGTCTGGCCACGCCCTTCAAGATCAAGGGCGTGAACTATTCCATCACTTCGGCCTGCGCGACCTCGGCGCATTGCATCGGCAACGGCGTCGAGCAGATCCAGATGGGCAAGCAGGACATCGTCTTCGCCGGCGGCGGCGAGGAGCTGGACTGGACGCTGTCCTGCCTGTTCGACGCGATGGGCGCGATGTCGTCGAAATACAACGACAGGCCCGAGACCGCGTCCCGCCCCTATGACGCGACCCGCGACGGCTTTGTCATCGCGGGCGGCGGCGGCGTCGTCGTGCTGGAAGAGCTGTCCCACGCCCTGGCGCGCGGCGCCAAGATCTATGCCGAGGTCACCGGCTACGGCGCGACCAGCGACGGCTATGACATGGTCGCCCCCTCGGGCGAGGGCGGCGAGCGCGCGATGCGCGTGGCCCTGTCCACCCTGCCCGAGGATCGCAAGATCAGCTATATCAACGCGCATGGCACCTCGACCCCGGTGGGCGATCTGGGCGAGATCAAGGCGATCCGCCGCATCTGGGGCGAGGGTTCGACCCCGCCGGTCAGCTCGACCAAGTCGCTGACGGGTCATTCTTTGGGCGCGACGGGCGTGCATGAGGCGATCTACAGCCTGCTGATGTTGCAAAATGACTTCATCGCGGCATCGGCGAACGTGACGACTCTGGACCCCGAGATTCAACCGGGCGAAATTGCCACCAGCCGCGTTGACAACGCCGGGTTGGATTCGGTCCTGTCGAACAGCTTCGGCTTTGGCGGCACCAATGCGACGCTGGTGATGTCGCGCTATCACGGATAAGGGCCGGAAACACATGGGCGATCTTCTGAAGGGCAAGCGTGGGCTTGTGATGGGGGTCGCCAATGAGCGGTCCATCGCGTGGGGCATCGCGAGAGCCTTGGCCGATCAGGGGGCCGAGCTGGCCTTTTCCTATCAGGGCGAGGCCTTCGGCAAGCGGGTCGAGCCGCTGGCCGCCTCGGTCGGGTCGGATTTCCTGGTCGATGTGGACGTGACCGATGACGCGTCGCTGGACGCGGCCTTCGCGGCCCTGTCCGAGCGGTGGGGCCGGCTGGATTTTCTGGTCCATGCGGTGGCGTTTTCCAACAAGGACGAGCTGACCGGCCGGTTCATGAATACCAGCCGCGCCAATTTCAAACGCAGTCTGGAGATCAGCTGCTATTCGCTGATCGAGGTGGCGCGGCGGGCGCATCCCCTCATGGCGGAGGGCGGGTCGATCATCACCCTGACCTATGGCGGGTCGAACCGGGTGACGCCCTTCTACAACGTCATGGGCGTGGCCAAGGCCGCGCTGGAGAGCAGCGTGCGCTATCTGGCCAATGATCTGGGCCCGGACGGCATCCGCGTGAACGCGATCAGCCCCGGCCCGATGAAGACCCTGGCCGGTGCGGCCATTGGGGGCGCGCGCAAGACCTTCCGCCATACCGAGGCGAACGCGCCCCTGCGCGCCAATGCCACGCTGGAGGCGATCGGCGGCACCGCGGTCTGGCTGATGTCGGATTGGGGCGCATGCACCACCGGCGAGGTCGTGACCGTGGATGGCGGCTATCATGTGCTGGGCATGCCGCAGAGCGAGAACCTCTGACGGCGGAGCCGGGGGCTTCGCGCCCCCGGACCCCCGCGGGGTATTTGGACAACGAAGAAGGGCGCGGTCATGGCGGATTTCACGGCGGATGACGGGGCGCGGATTGTCTATTCCGACGAGGGGGCGGGCCTGCCCGTGCTGTGCCTGGCGGGGCTGACCCGGGGGATGTCGGATTTCGACTATGTCGCACCCCATCTGGAGGGCGTGCGCCTGATCCGGATGGAGTATCGCGGGCGGGGTGCGTCGGACTGGACGGGGCCTGCGACCTATACCGTGCCGCGCGAGGCGCGTGATGCCGTGGGGCTGCTGGATCACCTGGGGGTCGAGCGGGCGGCGGTGCTGGGCACCTCGCGCGGGGGGCTGATCGGGATGTTCCTGGCCGCGACCGCGCGGGACCGGATGGCCGGCCTTTGCCTGAACGATGTGGGGCCGGAGATCGAGCGGGCGGGGCTGCAGCGGATCTTCGATTACGTGGGCCGCACGCCGGCGGCCCCTACGCATGAGGCCTTGGCAGCCCGCCTGCCCGAGGTGATGCCGGGGTTTTCGGACGTGCCCGAGGGGCGCTGGCTGGAGGATGTGCGCCGTCATTACGACCAGACGCCCGAGGGGCTGCGGCTGCGCTATGATCCAGCCCTGCGCGAGGCGTTTCTGGCCGCGTTCGAAGGCGCGCCGGTCGATCTGTGGCCCTTGTGGCAGGCGACCGAGGGGATGCCCGTCGCGCTGATCCGGGGGGCGAATTCGGACCTGCTGTCGCCTGCCGTCACAACGCGGATGCAGGCGATGCGCCCCGACCTGATCCTGGCCGAAGTGCCGGGACGCGCGCATATCCCTTGGCTGGACGAGGCCCCTGCCCTGACCGCGATCCGGGCCTGGCTGGCGGCCTGCGGGGCCTAGCCCCCCAAGGTCCGCAGGCCCAGGAAGATCGCCGCCGACAGGGCCGCCGCCGCGGGCACCGTCACCACCCAGGCCGCTGCGATCGTCAGCACATGCGAGCGGCGGACCAGCTTGCGGCGACGGCGTTCCTCGGGGCCGGTGCGGGGGCGTTCGGGGGCCATGCCCTGCACCGCCCGCGCCCGGCGCGCCGCGTCCCATTCGCGGAAGAACCCCACCCCGAAGATCGCCCCCACCGCGATATGGGTCGAGCTGACCGGCAGGCCCAGCCAGCTGGCCAGGATCACCGTCAGCGCCGCCGAGAGCGACACGCAATAGGCGCGCATCGGGTTCAGCTTGGTGATCTGGCTGCCGACCATGCGGATCAGCTTTGGGCCGAAGAGGAACAGCCCGAAGGACAGCCCGAAGGCGCCGATCAGCATCACCCAGAGGGGGATCGACACGGCCTCGGATATCCCGCCCGTGGCCGAGGCCTGCACGATCGCGGCCAAGGGGCCGACCGCGTTGGCCACGTCATTGGCCCCATGGGCAAAGGACAAAAGCGCGGCCGAGATCACCAGCGGGATGCCGAACAGCACCTTGAGCGACTTGTTGCGGTTCTCCAGCCCCTGCGACTGGCGGCGGATCACGGGGATCATCGCCAGCCAGATCGCCAGGCCCAGGCCCAGCCCGATCAGCAGCGCCTGCCCGAAGGACAGCGAGATCAGCCGCGACAGCCCCTTCAGCGCCAGATAGGCCGCGAAGGCCCCCGCCATGATCCCGATCAGCACCGGCACCCAGACCCGGGCCGCCGCGATCTTGTCGGCGCGATAGATGATGCGCGCCTTGATGAACCACAGAAACCCCGCCGCGATCAGCCCGCCCAACAGCGGCGAGACGACCCAACTGGCCGCGATCATCCCCATCGTGGGCCAGTTCACCGCCGCGAACCCCGCCGCCGCGATCCCCGCGCCCATGACGCCGCCCACCACCGAATGGGTGGTCGAGACCGGCGCCCCGATCCAGGTCGCCAGGTTCACCCAGAGCGCCGAGGCCAGCAGCGCGGCCATCATCGCCCAGACAAACACGCCCTCGGCCCCGATGGTCGCGGGGTCGATGATCCCGCGCGAGATGGTACCCACCACGTCGCCCCCCGCGATCAGCGCGCCCGCGGTCTCGAACACGGCGGCGATAATGATCGCACCGCCCATGGTCAGCGCATTCGCCCCCACCGCCGGGCCCATATTGTTGGCCACGTCATTGGCGCCGATGTTCAGCGCCATGTAGGCCCCGAAGATCGCGGCCACCACGACGATCATCGTGTTGTTGGCCTGGCCGAAGGCCAGCGCCGCCCCCAGCCCCGCCAGCAGCACGAAGACCAGCGCGATCCCCGGCGCGACCAGCGGCCGCGAGGCATAGGCCGTCGCGTTTTCCAGCGTCGAGAACCGCCCCAGGTCGCGGTCCAGCGTATCGAGATGTCGGGCGTCCAGGTCGTTATGGGCCATGATGTCCTTCGGGGGCGGATCGGTTCACGGGGGCCTAGGGGCAAACGGCGCGGGGTTCAACCGCAACCCCCGCGCCCGGCCCGCACGGGCATGCGGAAATTCGCCGACCGCCGTGAATGTAATCCTTTTCAGTCGGAATGAAATCAATTACATTTTCTGCAACCCCCGGAGGAGCGGGGCATAACCGAGGAGATCACGATGACTATCGCATATCCGGCCCTGCTGGGCGGTCTGGCGGCGGTGCTGGCCACGGGCGCCATGGCGCAGGACCCGCGCACGGCGGAACTGCCCATCGCGGTGCAGATGTACACGCTGCGCGATCACGGCACGCTGGACGAACAGATGGCCGCGGTGCAGGCGGCGGGCGTCACCGCGGTCGAGACGGTCGGCACCCAAGGCGTCACCGCCGAGGAGCTGTCGGCCCTGCTGGATCAATACGGGCTGGAGGCGATCTCGACCCATGCGCAGCTGGCCGATCTGCGCGCCGATCCGCAGGCGGTGATCGACTTCAACAAGGCGATCGGCAATGACGTCATCACCGTGCCCTTCCTGGCCGAGGATGACCGGCCCGCCGATGCGGCGGGCTGGACCGCCCTTGGCGAGGAGCTGGCCGCGCTGAGCGACACGCTGCGCGCCGAGGACATGGTGCTCGCCTATCACAACCACGCCTTCGAGATGGTCGAATTCGACGGCCGCACCGCGCTGGAGATCATGATGGAGGCCGCGGGCGGTGACGTCCTGGCCGAGCTGGACCTGGCTTGGGTCGCGCGCGGCGGCCTGGATCCGGTCGAGTATCTGGCCCGCTTCGACGGCCGCGTCTTCGCGATCCACGCCAAGGACAACGCCCCCGAGGGCGAGGCCCCCGACGAACGCGGCTTCAAGGCCCTGGGCCAAGGCACGCTGGACTGGGCCGCGATCCTGCCCGCCGCCGAGGAGGCCGGCGCGCAATGGTACATCATCGAACATGACCAGCCCATCGACGCGGCCGAGGTCGTGCTGACCGGGGCCACCTTCCTGACCGAAAACCTGCCGGACAGCGCCACGCGCTGACCCTCCCTGCCGGACAGGTTGACTGGGGCCGCGATCCGTCGCGGCCCCTTTTTCATGCGCCCCGCCCAGAAAAAGGCCCGCCCCGAACGATCGGGACGGGCCATGCGGCGCGCGGGGCGCCTGTCACATCGGGCGGACCCAGATGTTGCGGAAGCTGACATCGGCATCGTGATCCTGCAGCTGGATCGGCGCGCAGTCATGCGCCTCGTAGCTGGGATAGCCGATCCATTCCGTCGCCCCCTGGATCTGGGCGTGGTTCTGGACCACCACCCCGTTATGCAGCACCGTCACATGGGCCGGGCGGCGCAGCGCCCCGTCATCGGCAAAGACCGGCGCCTGGAAGATGATGTCATAGCTCTGCCATTCCCCGGGCGGGCGCGAGGCGTTCACCAAGGGCAGATGCTGCTTGTAGATCGACCCCGCCTGCCCGTTCGCATAGGTGGGGTTGTCATGGCTGTCCAACACCTGCACCTCGTAGCGGCTCTGCAGGAAGATGCCGCTGTTGCCGCGGTCCTGGCCGTCATGGCCCTCGTCATTCGGGGGCGAGCGCCATTCGACATGCAGCTGCATGTCGCAGAAGCTCTCGGTCGTGCGGATGTCGCCGGTGCCGCGGGCGACGCGCATCGCGCCATCCTCGACATGCCATTCGGCGGGGCCGCCATTCACGGATTCCCACGCGTCCAGATCGCGGCCGTCGAACAGCACCACCGCATCGGACGGGGGCTGGCCCTCGGGCGCCTCGACCAGGCGGGGTTCGGGGCCCTGCACCTCGGTCACGGTGGATTGGGCGCGGCGTTCCTCAGGGGTGGCATCCTGGGCCATGGCGGGGGCGGCCAGCGCCGTCAGCGCGGCCAGGGCGGTCATCGTCTTCATCGGCTGTCCTTTCATCGGGGGACGGCCCCGGACGATCCGGGGCCGCGCGGGGATCAGGTGGCCCAGGCCGGGCCGCCGTCGTAGTCCAAATCGCCGATATATTCGCCCGGCACCGGCTCGTAGCGCAGGACCTCGTTGGCCCCGACCTCCGAGGTGAAGAAGCCGAACAGCGTCAGCTGCTGGATCGGCGTGAACCAGTGCAGCGCCGGCAGGTCGGGTTCGGTCTGGGCCTGGGCCTCGGCCGCGGGTTCGGCGGCGGGCTGCTGGTCGGCGGCCTGGCGGCGCATCTCCTCGCGCGCCTCGGCGACGACGCGGGCCCGGGCGGCGGCGGCGATCATCGCCTCCTGCAGCATCTCGCGCCGCTGCTCGCCCTCCAGCGCCTCGAAATCCTGGCCGAAGCGGGATTGCGACTCGGATTTCAGGGTCTCCATCCCCTCGCGGAAGGCGGCCTGTTCCTCGGGGGTATAGCAGTCGCTGACGAACTGGGTCATGAAGGCGCCCACTTCGGCATCCTTGGCGCCGGGCGTGTCGGTGGCGGGGATGATCGTCTCGGCCACCTCGTCCAGGAAGGCCGCATCCTCGGGGGTGAAGATGTTCCGGCCCGTCTCGGTCGGGACATAGGCCATCACCCGGCCCGCGCCCAGCATCGCCGTGCCGGTCACGGCAGCGATCATCGTCAGAAGGTCACGACGGTTCATCACAGGTCTCCGTTCTTCAGGGCGGTCACGGCATGGTCGGCCGCCCGCGCGGTCAGCGCCATATAGGTCAGCGAGGGGTTCACGCAGCTGGCCGAGGTCATGCAGGCCCCGTCCGTCACATAGACATTGGGCGCGTCCCAGACCTGGTTATGCGCGTTCAGCACCGAGGTTTCGGGGTCGAGGCCCATGCGCGCGGTGCCCATCTCGTGGATGCCCATGCCGGGGGCATAGTCGCGGTCCACGGGCTTGACGTCGACGACGCCCGCGGCCTCCAGGATTTCGACCGCGTCCTGCTTCATGTCCTCGCGCATGCGCATCTCGTTCTCGCGCAGATCCACGCTGACTGACAGGACCGGCAGGCCCCACCGATCCGTCGTGCCCCGGTCCAGCGAAATGCGGTTGTCGTGATAGGGCAACATCTCGCCAAAGCCGGTCATGCCGATGGTCCAGTCGCCGGGCCGCGACAGGGCCTCTTTCAGGTCGGCGCCGATGTTCAGCTCGGCGATGTCGCGCTGCCAGCCCTGGCGGCTGGCCGATCCCTGATAGCCGAAGCCGCGGGTATAGGACCGTTCCTCGCCGTCGATATTGCGGAAGCGCGGGATGTAGAAGCCCGCCGGGCGCCGGCCGAAATAATACTTGTCGTCATAGCCCTCGACCCGGCCCTCGGCGCCGACGCGGAAATGGTGGTCCATGACGTTGTGGCCCAGCTCGCCCGAGGAGGATCCCAGGCCCCCTTCCCAGACATCCGTCGCCGAATTCATCAGCACCCAGGTCGAATTGAAGCTGGAGGCGTTCAGGAAGATGACATTCGCCGTGTATTCATAGGTCATGTTCGTTTCGGCATCGATGATCTCGACCCCGCGCGCCTTGCCGGTATCGCGGTCATAGAGCACCTCCTTGACGATCGAGAAGGGCCGCAGCGTCAGGTTGCCCGTGGCCATCGCCGCGGGCAGGGTCGCGGATTGGGTGCTGAAATAGGCGCCATAGGGGCAGCCCAGCCAGCATTTGTTGCGATACTGGCAGGCGACGCGGTTCTGTTCGGGCCGCGCCTCGGTGATGTTGGCCACCCGCGCATTGATCAGATAGCGCTTGCCGCCGAAGGCGTTCCGCAGCCGGGCGGCCACGTCCTTTTCGACGATGTTCAGCGGGATGGGCGGCAGGAATTCCCCGTCGGGCAGGATGTCCAGCCCCTCGCGGGTGCCGGCGATGCCCGCGAACCGTTCCACATGGTCGTACCAGGGCGCGATATCGGCATAGCGGATCGGCCAGTCCACAGCCACGCCTTCGCGTTCATTGGCGGTGAAATCCGTCTCGGACAGGCGATAGGTCTGGCGCCCCCAGAGCAGCGACCGCCCCCCCACGTGATAGCCCCGGAACCAGTCGAAGCGCTTGGCCTCGACATAGGGGTTGTCCTGTTCGTTGGCCCACATCCCGAATGTCTGTTCGTTCAGCGGATAGTCGCGCGACAGGACGGGATGGTTCTCCTTCATCTCGACGGTGGCGGTGCCGCGATGGGGATAGTCCCAGGCCTCCTTTTCGGCATTCTCGTAATCGACCAGGTGTTCGATGTTGCGGCCGCGTTCCAGCATCAGGACCTTCAGGCCCCGCTCGGTCAGTTCCTTGGCGGCCCAACCGCCGCTGATGCCCGATCCGACGACGATCGCGTCGTAATGCATGTTCTCTGCCATCTGGCGTATCCTTTCCGGTGATGCTTGTGGCTGTCAGACGTCGCAGGACAGCACGGCCTGGCGCAGCGATCGCGCCGCCGTCCGCGGGTCCGAGGGGACGAATTCCTGGGCGATCCAGCCGTCGAAGCCGGTATCGCGGATGGCCCGGCAGATGGCGGGATAGTGCAGCTCCTGCCGGTCGTCGGGTTCGTTGCGGCCGGGATTGCCGGCGGTGTGGTAATGGCCGAACCAGCGGTGATGGTCGGTGATGGTGCGGATCACGTCGCCTTCCATGATCTGCATGTGATAGATGTCATAGAGCAGCCGGAAGTGATCGCTGCCCAAGGCCTCGCACAGGGCCACGCCCCATGCGCTGCGGTCGCACAGATAGTCGGGATGATCGACGCGGCTGTTCAGCAGCTCCATCTGCAGGACCACCCCTGCCGATCGCGCGGCGGGCAGGATGCGTTCCAGACCGCGGGCGCAGTTTTCCAACCCCTCCTGGTCGGACATGCCGCGCCGGTTGCCACTGAAGCAGATCAGGTTCACATGCCCCGCCCCGGCCACCAGATCGATATGGCGCAGATAGCGGTCGGTCAGCGCGTCATGATTGGCGGCATCGGCCCAGCCATCCTCCAGGCTGATCTCGGCCCCGTTGCACATGGAACTGGCCAGCCCGTGTTCGGCCAGCACCGGCCAGTCGTCGGGACCGCAGAGGTCGATGGCCCCCAGGCCCAGCTGCCGCGCCATCAGGCACAGATCCTCCAGCGCCATGTCGCCAAAGGTCCAGCGCGCGACGGAATGGTTGATATTGCCCCGCAGGCCCTGCGCGTCCTGCGCATGGGCCGTGCCCGTCAGGCCAGCGCCCAGGGCCATGGCACCCGCGCCTTGGAACAATCCCCGCCGCGACAGGGCCGCAGGCATCCGGTCCGACAAATCGGTCATTCTCTCCTCCCTTGCGTGAAAGCCCCGGTCGATGAACTGAAACCGATTACAAGTCAGGGCGGACCGACCCCCTCCTCCGGGGTCGCGGGGGCGGCGCGGATCGCTCCGCGCCGCCGGTCGTCATCAATAGGGGCTGTCCTCGAAATAGTAGTTTTCGGCATTCTCCGGCGTGATCAGCTCGGATGCGATGATGAATTCGCCCGACATGGGCGCGCCCGAGGTCAGCCCGAGCGCCGTCATCTCGATCGCGGTCGAGATCATCGAGGGCGGATAGGTCACGTTCACCGGCACGGTGGGGTCGTTGTTCTGGATGCGCTGGACCATCTCCTTCATGCCGGCGCCGCCGACGACGAACATCTGGTCGGTGCGGCCCGCCTGGTCGATGGCGGCCAGCGCGCCCACGGCCATGTCGTCATCCGCCGCCCAGACCGCGTCGATTTCCGGGAAACGCGACAGCCAGTCCTGCATCAGGTTGAAGGCCGTGTCGCGGTTCCAGTTGCCGTGGTCCATGGCCAGGACCTCGATCCCCGACCCCTCCAGCGCGGCCTCGAAGCCCGCCACGCGCTCGTTGTCGACGGTCGAGGCGATGCCGCGCATGACGACGACCTTGGCACCGTCCTCCAGCGTGTCGGCGAAATATTGGCCCGCGGTGCGACCGAAACTGTCATTGTCGCCCGCGACATAGAGGTTCTCGATCCCCTCCTGCGCCAGGCCGCGGTCCACGACCGTGACCCAGACGCCGCTCTCGGCAATGCGCTGGATCGGGCCGGTCAGCGGCTCGGATTCGAAGGGGAGCACGACCAGCGCGTCGATGCCGCGGGTGGCGACCATGTCCTCCAGGTCGGAGACCTGCTGGCCGGGATCCGAGGTGGTGGTCAGCACGAATTGCAGGTCGGGATTGGCCTCCTGCAGGCGCTGGACGGTGCGTTCGGCGTGAAAGTTCAGCGCGCCGGCCCAGCCATGGGTGGCGGCGGGGATGGACACGCCGATGGTCTGGGCCAGCGCGGGCGCGGCGGTCAGGCCCATCAGGGCGGTGGTGGCGATCAGGATCTTTCTCATGGTGGTTGCTCCTCCCAGTGGTGAAATTCAGCGGGCCGCGCCGGGGTTGCGTTGCAGGACGACGGCCAGGATGATGACGACGCCTTGGATCGCCCCGTTCAGATAGGGGCTGACGAAGTCGGTCAGGTTCAGCAGGTTGCCGATCAGCGACAGGATCAGCACGCCCACGACCGTGCCCCAGACCCGGCCGAAGCCGCCCTTCAGCAGCGTGCCGCCGATGATGACCGCGGCGATGGCCTCCAGCTCCCACAGAAGGCCCGTGGTGGCGGATGCGGAACCCAGGCGCGGGACATACATGACGACCGCGATGCCGACCAGAACGCCCAGCAGGACATAGGTCATCAGCCGCACCCGCAGCACCGCGACCGAGGAATAGCGGGCGACCTTCTCGTTCGATCCGATGGCGGCGCAATGGCGGCCGAAGGCGGTGTGGCGCATCACGATCTCGCCCAGGATGGCCAGGACGGCAAAGACGATGATCGGCCAGCTGATCCCCATGATGCCGCCGTAATAGACCGGGCGGTACAGCTCGCGCATCTCGAAGCCTAGGGACAGTGTGCCCCCGTCGGCCAGCCAGGTGACCAGGCTGCGATAGATGCCCATCGTGCCCAAGGTCAGGATGAAGGCCTCGATGCCCGCGCGGGTGATCAGGATGCCGTTGATGAAGCCCGCCGCAAGGCCTGTGGCCAGCGCGATGGCGATGCCCGCCATGATGACCGGCAGGCCCGGCCCCATGGATTGGACCAGAACGTTCATCGACAGGATCATCAGCCCCGCCACGAAGGCGGCCATCGACCCCACCGACAGGTCCAGCCCGCCCGCGGTGATGACGAAGGTCATGCCGATGGCGATGATGCCGATGAAGGCCGACCGGGCCAGCACGTTGGTGATATTGGCATAGCTGAGGAAGTTCGGGTTCAGCGCCATGCCGATCAGGATCAGCGCGATCAGCGCCACGATGGGCGCGATGACGGCCAGGTTGACCTTGGGGCGCCGGGTCGGGGCGCTGCGTGCCATGCTGCTGCTGCTCATGCGGCGGTATCCTTGTGCGTTCCGTCCATCCCCATCGCCAGCCGGACGATCCCGCTTTCGGTGACCGCATCGCCCGACAGCTCGCCCGCCACGCGGCCGGCATGCATGACCACCACGCGGCTGGCCAGGCCGATCAGCTCGGGCATCTCGGACGAGATCACGATGATGCTGCGCCCTTCGGCGGCCAGGCGGGCGATCAGGGTATAGATCTGTTGTTTCGTGCCGATGTCGATGCCGCGCGTCGGCTCGTCGATGATGACGACGCGCGGGTCCGACAGCAGCGTTTTGGCCAGAAGAAGCTTCTGCTGGTTGCCGCCCGACAGATCGCCCACCGCCATCCCGCGTGCGGGGGCGCGGATGGCGAAATCCGCGATGGCGCGGTCCAGCGCCGCATCCTCGCGCCGGCGGTCGATCAGCGGGGCGCCAAAGCGGTCCAGCTGGCCCAGGGTCAGGTTCTCGCGCAGGGTCTTGTCCAGCAGCAGGCCCGCGCCCTTGCGGTCCTCGGTCAGATAGACCAGCCCGGCGCGCATGGCCCGGGCCACCTCGCCCGCGGGCAGGTCCTGGCCGTCCAGCCGCACGGTGCCGCCGCGCGGCCGCAGCCCCGCGATCGCCTCGGCCAGTTCGGTGCGGCCCGATCCGACCAGCCCGCCGATGCCCAGGACCTCGCCCCGGTGCAGGGTCAGGTCGGCGTCATGGACGACGCCCGGCACGGTGATGCCCCGCGCCTCCAGGATGGGTTCGGCACCGCGGGCGGGCTTGGGCGGGAACAGGTCGGACAGCTCGCGCCCGACCATGGCGGCGGCCATGTCGTCCTCGGTCACGTCGGCGGTCAGGTCCGACCGCACCATGGTGCCGTCGCGCAGGACCGTCACCCGGTCGGCGATGCGCTTGACCTCGCCCAGCTTGTGCGAGGTGTAGAGGATCGCCACCCCCTCGGCCCGCAGCCGCTCGATCTGGGCGAACAGCACCTCGGTCTCGCGTTCGGTCAGCACCGCGGTGGGTTCGTCCATGATCAGGACCCGCGCCTTGCGCGACAGGGCCTTGGCGATCTCGACCATCTGCTTGTCGGGGACCGAGATGCGGTTGACCGGCGTGGCCGGGTCCACCCGGCATTGCAGCTGGCCCAGCAGGTCGGCCGTCTGCGCCCGCATCGCCTTGTGGTCCAGCAGCAGCCCGCGCCGCAATTCGCGGCCCAGGAACACGTTCTGATCGACGGAGAGATGTTCGGCCAGGTTGAATTCCTGGTGGATCATGATGATCCCCAGATCCTCGGCCTGGTCCGACCCGGTGAAGGCCATGGGCCTGCCCTGCCAGCTGACCTGCCCGCCGGTGGGGTCCAGATATCCGGCCAGGATCTTCATCGTCGTGGACTTGCCCGCGCCGTTCTCGCCGATCAGGGCATGGACCTCGCCCGGATGCAGGGCGAAATCGACGCCATGCAGGATCTCGATCGGACCGAAGGATTTCGTGACGCCCTCCAGCGCCAGGACAGGGGCGGTCATGGCATCACCCGGACCCAGGCCGCGTCATCCGCGTCGGATCGGATGCAGGCATCGATGAACTGCAACCCCTCCAGCCCGTCGCGGATGCCGGGCAGCGTGTCGGGCATGCACCCCTCGCGGATGGCCTGCGCGGCCTCGGCATAGAGGTTGGCGAACCCCTCCAGATAGCCCTCGGGATGGCCGGGCGGCACGCGGCTGCCATCGGGGGTGCTGCCTGGGCCTGCGCGGCGCAGGATCTGCGCGGGCTGGCCGAAGGGGGTGTATTTCAGCGTCTCGGGCGTGTCGTGCTGCCATTCCAGCCCGCCCTTGTCGCCATAGACGCGCAGGCGCAGGCCGTTCTCCGTCCCCGGCGCCACCTGCGAGGCCCAGAGCATCCCCTTGGCCCCCGAGGCATAGCGCAGCAGGATATGGGCGTTGTCGTCCAGCCTGCGCCCGAGGACGAAGCTGGTCAGGTCGGCGGCCAGCCGTTCGGGCAGCTGCCCCGTGACGAAGCGCGCCAGCTGGAAGGCATGGGTGCCGATATCGCCGATCGCGCCGCCCGCCCCCGCCCGTTCGGGATCGGTGCGCCAGGCGGCCTGCTTGCTGTCGGTCTGTTCGGTCAGCCAGTCCTGGGCATATTCGACCTGGACCAGCCGCAGCGTGCCGATATCGCCGCGTTCGACCATCGCGCGCGCCTGCCGGATCTGGGGATAGGCGGAATAGTTGTGGGTCAGGATGAACAGCGCATCCGACCGCGCGGCCAGATCGGCCAGCGCGCGGGCCTGGTCCAGCGTCGCGGTCATCGGCTTGTCGCAGATGACATGGATGCCCTGTTCCAGGAATGCACGCGACACCGGCTCGTGCAGGTGGTTGGGGGTGCAGACGGACACAGCCTCGATCCCGTCGGGGCGGGCGGCCTCCTCGGCGGCCATGCGGCGGTAATCGCCATAGCTGCGCGCGATGCCCAGGGCACGCGCGCTGTCGGCGGCACGCGCCTCGTCCGATGACAGCGCGCCCGCGACCAGGTCGAACCGGCCGTCCAGCCGCGCCGCGATGCGGTGCACGTTGCCGATCATGGCGCCCGCGCCGCCGCCGACCATGCCAAGGCGGATCGGGCGGGTCATCGGGCCAGCCCCAGCATGCGGCGGTTGGCGTCCATATCGGCCCCTCCATCGGCGAAATCGTCGAATGCGCGGTCGGTCACGCGGATGATGTGGTCGCGCACGAAGGCCGCCCCTTCGCGGGCGCCGTCCTCGGGATGCTTCAGCGCGCATTCCCATTCGACCACGGCCCATCCGTCAAAGCCCATCACCGCCAGCTTGGAAAAGATCGCCCGGAAATCGACCTGCCCGTCGCCCAGGCTGCGGAACCGCCCCGCGCGCTGCGCCCAGGGCTGATAGCCGCCATAGACGCCCTGCTGGCCGGTCGGGTTGAATTCGGCATCCTTGATGTGGACCATGCCGATCCGCTCGGCATAGATGTCCAGGTTCTGCAGGTAATCCATCTGCTGCAGCAGGTAATGCGACGGGTCATAGAGCATCCGCGCCCGGGGATGCTGGTCCACGCGGTCCAGGAACATCTCGAAGCTGGCGCCGTCATGCAGATCCTCGCCCGGATGGATCTCGAAGCAGATGTCCACGCCGCGGCTGTCGGCATGATCCAGGATCGGGCGCCAGCGGGCGGCCAGCTCGTCGAAGGCGGCCTCGACCAGCCCCTCGGGGCGCTGCGGCCAGGGATAGACATAGGGCCAGGCCAGCGCACCCGAAAAGGCCGCCATCCGGTCCAGCCCCAGATTGGCCGAGGCGTCGATGGTCTTGCGAACCTGATCGACCGCCCAGTCCCGGCGCGCCGCCGGGTTGCCGCGGACCGCCTCGGGGGCGAAGCCGTCGAACATCGCGTCATAGGCGGGATGGACCGCGACCAGTTGGCCCTGGACATGGGCCGACAGCTCGGTGATCTGAACGCCATGGTCCCGCGCCTGCCCCGCCAGTTCGTCGCAATAGCCGCGCGAGGCGGCCGCCCGGTCCAGGTCCATCAGCTGCGCCGCGCCCGAAGGCACCTGCACCCCCAGATAGCCGCAATCGGCCGCCCAGGCCGTGATCGCGCCGAAACTGTCGAAGGGCGGCTCGGCCCCCGCGAACTGCGCCAGGAACAGGCCCGGCCCCTTGATCGTCTTCATCTGTCCTCCCCCGGAACTCCCTTCCCGGAACCGACGCTGCGACAGGCGCATGTAATCGGTTTCATGCAAAGCTGTCACAGGCTGTAACGGTTTACAACACAAAATTTTGCAGCCACGCTGAAAGCCCGGTCCACCAAGGGGTTTCCCGTGCCAGATCAACACCGTCCGCCCCGCATCCACGACGTCGCCAAGCTGGCGGGGGTGTCCGTGGCGACGGTCAGCCGCGCGATCTCGAATCCCTCGATCGTGTCCGAGACGACCCGCAAGGCGGTCGAGGCGGCCATCGCCCAGACCGGCTACACGATGAACTTCACCGCCCGGAACCTGCGCCAGCAGCAGGTCGGCGGCGTGCTGGCCTTGGTGCCGAAGCTCGCCAATCCGTTCTTCGCGCTGATCCTGTCGGGGATATCCCAGGTGCTGCGGACCCATAACCTCAGCCTGCTGGTCATGGACACGACGGCGGTGCCCGACCAGCCGCCGATGAAGGTGCTGGGCCCCTATCTGACGCGGTCGCGATCCGACGGGGTGATCGTGCTGGACGGGGGGCTGGATCCGGCGCTGTTCGACCGGCCGGGCTGTCCGCCGCTGGTCCAGGCCTGCGAATGGATCGAGGGGCTGTCCGCGCCCCGCGTGCTGGCCGACAATGTCGAGGGCGGGCGGCTGGCGGCCGAACACCTGACCGGGCTGGGCCACCGCCACATCCTGCATCTGCGTGGGCCCGCCGACAGCTCGCTGACCCGGACCCGGCACGAGGGCTTCGTGCAGGGGCTGGTCGCGGCGGGCCTGCCCGAACCCGATCCGCGCGACACGCTCTGGGGGGATTTCTCGGCCGGTTCGGGCCTGGCCGCGGCCCGCCGCCTGCTGGAGATGTCCCCCCGCCCCACCGCCGTCTTCTGCGACAATGACGAGATGGCCATCGGCCTGATGCATGGGCTGACCGGCGCGGGGCTGCGCGTGCCCCATGACGTGGCGGTGATGGGTTTCGACAATATCGAGATGGCGGCCTTCGCCCAGCCCGGCCTGACCACGATCCGCCAGCATCGCGCCCGGTTGGGCCAGCAGGCGGCCGAGACGCTGCTGGCACGGATGCAGGGGCGTCCGGTCACCGACACGGTGATGCTGGGGGTGGATCTGGTCCAGCGGGGCAGCACCGACCCCCGACCAAAGAGAGACTTGTGACACATCGTGCAAGTTTATATCTTACGCGATGACAGGTGGGCACAGTGCGCGCCGTGAAAGGACTGCATGCCCGAAAACAATCTGCCTGACGCCCTGCGCGACCAGATCGACCGGTCACGCGTCGCGTTGGCCTTGGCGACCGCATCAGGCGACATGCCGCTGGTGCGGGTGAATGCGGGCTTCAGCAGCCTGACGGGCTATGCCCCCAGTGATGCGCTGGACCGCAACTGCCGCTTTCTGCAGGGCCCCGAGACGCCCGCCGACCAGGTGCGCGCCATGTCACGGTTCCTGCGCGACGACGCGGCCGATGACGGCTGCTTTCCGGTCCTGAACTACACGCTCGACGGGCGGAGGTTCCTGAACCTGGTCTTCATGACCAAGCTGCGCGACGGCGATGGGCGGCTGCGATTCGTGCTGGCCTCGCAATTCGACACCAGCGCGTCGGATGCCCGCACCGCCCTGGCCGAGAATGACGCGGCACTTGGTCGCAACATGCAGGATCTGCGGCGGGCCGCGGGACAATTCGGCCTGATCATGTCAGATTCCACCGCGTTGATCGCCCGTTCGATCTCGACCCTTGCACGGATCAGCTTTCGCGATGAATGACGCCACGCCCGCCCGCACCAAGACGCGCCACGACTTCGCCGTCGTCGGCATCGGCGCATCCGCCGGCGGGCTGGAGGCGCTGCACGACCTGCTGCGCGACGCCCGCCGCGACGATCCGGCCGCCTATGTCGTGATCCAGCACCTGGACCCCACCCATGACAGCGTCCTGGCCGAGCTGCTGGACCGGCGCACCGCGCTCAGCGTGGAACAGGCCGCCGACGGGGTCGAACTGCGCCCGGGCCATGTCTACACCATCCCCCCCGGATCGGGCATGGTCTTGCGCGAGGACCGCCTGCACCTGGTCGATTTCGACCAGCCCCGCGGGCTGCGCCGCCCGATCGACGATTTCTTCGAAAGCCTCGCCGCGGCCCGCGGATCGACCGCGGCCTGCGTGATCCTGTCGGGGACTGGCGCCGACGGCACCCTGGGCCTGCGGGCGATTAAGGAACATGGCGGCATCTGCGTGGTGCAGGAGCCGCGCACCGCGCGCTATGACGGGATGCCGCTTTCGGCGGAATCGACCGGGCTGGTCGATTTCGTCCTGCCGCCCCAGGACATCATCGCGACCATCCTGCAATTCTTCGAATCCAGCGATGCCGATCTGGCCGAGGATGCGCTGCTGGCCGATGCGCGGCTGATCTGTCAGCATCTGCTGGACAGCTGCGGGCATGATTTCTCGGGCTATAAGATGTCCACGCTGGTGCGCCGCATCCGGCGCCGGCTGCAGGTGCTGAACCTGACGGACACCCAGCAATACCTTGCCCATCTGCGCCAGCATGACGACGAATGCGAGGCGCTGCTGAACGAGTTCCTGATCAACGTCACCCGGTTCTTCCGCGACCCCGAACTGTTCCAGACGCTGCGCGAACAGGCGATCCGCCCGCTGGTCCAGGCCGCCCAAGGCGAGGATCTGCGCATCTGGGTGCCCGGCTGCTCCTCGGGCGAGGAGGCCTACAGCATCGCCATGCTGGTCGATGCCGAGATGCGCGCGGCGGGCCAGCGGGGGCGCTTCACCGTCTTTGCCAGCGACATCGACAAGAAGATGATCGAGATTGCCCGCGCCGGCACCTATCCGATCAGCGCCTTGGCCGACATCCCCGAGGAGTTGCGCCACGACTACACCACCCATCGTGACGCGCTGATGCAGATCGCGCCGCAGCTGCGCGACCGGGTGCGGTTCTCGCTGCATTCGGTGCTGCGCGATCCGCCCTTCGCGCGGGTGGACCTGGTGTCCTGCCGCAACCTGCTGATCTATCTGGACGAGGACCTGCAGTCGCGGGTCCTGCCGCTGTTCCATTACGCGCTGCGCCCGGGCGGCTATCTGTTCCTGGGCCCGTCCGAGGGCGTGCGCCGCGAGGCCCACCGCTTCACCGAACTGGACCGGCCCGCGCGCCTGTTCCGCCGCGATGACAGCGCCTCGCGCCTGCCGCTGGAACTGCCCGCGCGCCAGCGCGGCGACGATGACGGTCCGGTGCGGGGCATGCCCTCGCGCGATGGGGCCAAGTCCCGCGGCGGCCCGGACATGGCCGCGCAGCGCCGCGTGCTGGACCGGTTCTCGCCCGCCTCGCTGCAGGTCTCGTCCTCGGGCGAGGTGCTGTGGACCGCCGGGCGTCTGTCGCGCTTTCTGACCGTCGATCCGATGGCGCGCCGCCCCGTTCTGGCCCATCACATCGTCCATGCCGGCCTGAAGGAGGCCGTGGCCCAGGCCTTGGAACAGGTCGGCCGCACCGGCCGTCCGGCCATCATGCGCGACCTGACCGCCCGGTCCGAGATGGGCAGCCTGCCCGTCGCGCTCTTTGCCGAACCGCTGCATGACGGATCCATCCTGCTGGTCTTTCAGGAGGCCGGCGCCCAGGCCGCGCCGATGATGGTCGAGGATGCGGACGAGCTGTCCCTGAACGAGGCGCGGTCCGACCTGCTGGAGGAACAGCTGCGCCAGGCCCGGCTGGAGCTGCGCAGCACCATCGAGGAGCTGGAGACCACGAATGAGGAGCTGAAGAGCTCCAACGAAGAGATGATGTCGATGAACGAGGAGCTCCAGTCCACCAACGAGGAGCTGAGCACCGTCAATGACGAGCTGAAATCCAAGATCGACGACCTGACCGTGGCCAAC